>NZ_JBEYBQ010000008.1:0-140747 GCF_040632295.1 Isoptericola sp. NPDC019482 | reverse complement strand
ATACCTTCCGGGCCCCCACCTTCTGAGACCACCCTCGGCCCGCAACCGCATGTTCGACGGCGACCCTGGGGTCGTGCCTCCCGTGCCAGACGCCGCACCCCCCGCGCTCCCCGACTCCCCCGACTATCCGCTCGCGGCGCGCACCGCGCCGACGCTGGCGGCGCTCGACGCGCACCTCGTGGAGTGCCGGGCCTGCCCGCGCCTCGTCGCCTGGCGCGAGGAGGTCGCCCGCGAGCGCCGCGCCGCCTTCCGCGACGAGCACTACTGGGGGCGTCCCGTCCCGGGTTTCGGGGACCCGGCCGCGCGCGTCGTGGTCGTGGGCCTCGCCCCCGCCGCGCACGGCGCCAACCGCACCGGCCGCATGTTCACCGGCGACCGGAGCGGCGACTTCCTCTTCGCCGCGATGCACCGCACCGGGTTCGCCAACCAGGCGACGTCGGTCGCGGCCGACGACGGCCTGGAGCTGCGCGACATCCGCGTCACCGCCCCCGTCCGGTGCGCTCCACCCGCCAACAAGCCCACCCCCGAGGAACGGCGCCGCTGCGCGCCCTACCTCGCGCGGGAGCTCGAGCTCGTCGGCTCCGGAGTGCGCGTCGCCGTCGCGCTCGGCGGCATCGGCTGGCAGGCGCTGCTCACCACGCTCGCGGAGCAGGGCTGGGACGTGCCCCGCCCGCGGCCGCGGTTCGCCCACGGCGCCGAGGTGACGCTCGCGCGCAGGTCCGACGACGGCACCACGGCGGGCCCGGGAGCCACCCTCACCGTGCTGGGCTGCTTCCACGTCTCGCAGCAGAACACGTTCACCGGCCGCCTCACGCCGGACATGCTCGACGACGTGCTGCGGCGCGCACGCGAGCTCGCGGACGCCTGAACCGTCCCGCCGCGCGCGAAAAGACGGGCCGCGCGCCGGGCCCCCCGGCTAGGGTCGCGGCGTGACCGTGACCATCCTGACCGGCCCGCCCGGCGCGGGGAAGACGACCGTGGCCGCGCTGCTCGGCGCCGACGCGGACCGCCCCACCGCGACCCTCACCACCGACGCGTTCTACCGGTCGATCAGCACCGGGTTCGTGCCGCCGTACCTCGCAGGGTCGCAGCGGCAGAACGAGGTCGTCGCCGAGGTGATCGTCGCGGCGGCGAGCGCCTACGCCCGCGGCGGCTACGACGTCGTGCTCGACGGTGTCGTCGGCCCGTGGTTCCTGCCCCCGTTCCGCGCGGCGGCCGCGCGCGAGGGCTGGGACCTCGCGTACGTCGTCCTGCGCCCCGGCCTCGACGCCACGCTCGCGCGCGCCACCGGCCGCGCCGACGCGGAGCTGCGCGACCCGGCCGCCGTGCGCAGCATGCACGCCGCGTTCGCCGACCTCGACGACCTCGAGCCGCACGCCCGCGACACCACGGACGAGGGGCCAGCGACCACCGCCGCGGCGGTGCGCGCGGCCCTGGAGGGCGGCGCGTACCGGCTGCCCGTCGCCACACCGGACCTCCCGGACGACGACCGTGTCGACCCGCCGCTGCGCGCGGACGAGGTCACCACGCTGCGGGCCTTCCTCGACTACCACCGCGACACCCTGCGCCGGAAGACCGCCGGGCTCACCGCCGAGCAGCTGCGCACGTCGCTGCCGCCCAGCACGATGACGCTCGGCGGGCTGCTCAAGCACCTCGCGTACGTGGAGTCGAACTGGTTCGTCGAGGTGTTCGACGGCGCGCCCGCGACGGCCCCGTTCGACACCGCCGACTGGGACGCCGACCCCGACTGGGAGTGGCACAGCGCCGCCGACGACTCCCCGGAGGACTTGCGGGCGCTGTTCGACGCCGCTGCGACGGCGGCCGACCGGTCGATCGACGCGGCGCTCGCGGGCACGGGGCCGCGCTCCGGGCTGGACGGCACCTCGGCCCGGGAGTCCCGGCGTCCCGGCGAGGGCGCGTTCAGCCTGCGCTGGATCCTCGTGCACATGATCGAGGAGTACGCGCGGCACAACGGCCACGCCGACCTGCTGCGCGAGGCGCTGGACGGCGCGACCGGGGAGTGACCGGCGCGGCCCGCGCGATCAGCCGGCCGCGGCGCGCGCCCGGTCCCGGGCCTCGCGGCGGGGTCGCAGCAGGAACTGCTCGGTCGTGTACCCGACGACGACCGCCACGATCACGACCGGCGCCATCGCCGGCGCGCCCGACCCCAGCAACATGACCACCAGCACGGTCGACGAGACCGGGAACGGCAGGGTCGCGGCCGTGGCCGCGCCCATGCCCGCCGCCAGGGCCGGGACCGCCCCGTACCCGGGCAGGTCGGCGGCGAGCACGCCGGCGGCGGCGCCCAGCAGGACGGCGGGGAAGATGGGGCCGCCGCGCAGGGTGCCGAGCGACACGGCGTACGCGACGCCCTTGAGCAGGAGGAGGGCGACCAGCGCCCCGGCTCCCCATGCCGCCGGGTCGGCCGCGAGCGTCGGGAGCAGGGCCTGCCCGGAGAGCGCGACCTCCTCGGGCGACCGGCCGGTGGCCAGGGCGTACGCCGACGCGCAGACCGCGACCACGAGCGCACCGACCACCGCCCCGGAGAACGGCCGGGACGCCGCCCGGCGGGCGACCGCCTCGCCCAGCCGGTGCACGAGCCGGACCAGGACCGCGACGAGCACCGCCACCGGGAGGGTCCACAGCACGTCGCCGACGTCGGGCCGGGCCGGGGCGTCGATGTCGGGGAGCGCCAGCGACGCGATCTCGAGGCCGGTCCACGTCCCCATGCCCGTGAACACGAGCGCACCGACCCCGGA
This sequence comes from Isoptericola sp. NPDC019482, assembly GCF_040632295.1. Lineage (NCBI taxonomy): Bacteria > Bacillati > Actinomycetota > Actinomycetes > Micrococcales > Promicromonosporaceae > Isoptericola > Isoptericola sp. NPDC019482. The sequence continues at coordinate 137,988 of NZ_JBEYBQ010000008.1, read as the reverse complement.
GGCTGCGAGGCTGGGCAGCAAGACGGCCGCGAGCCGCGCCCCGGTCACGCCGGTCATCGCCGAGGCCTCCACGACGAACACCGCCCCGACCACGGGGCTGCCGAAGATCGCCGACAGGGCCGCGGCGGAGCCCGCCACCGCGAGGACCTGGCGCGCCGGGTCGCCGAGCCGCGCGTCCCACGGCCGCACGAGGACCAGGGCCAGCGCGGCGCCGATCGCCAGCAGCGGCGCCTCGGGGCCCAGCGCGACGCCGAGCGGCAGGCCGGCCAGCGCGGCGAGGAGGACGCCCGGGACGTGGGACGCGGGGACCGGGCCGAGGCTCAGGCCGTGCACCGGCAGATGGCCCCCGTGCCCGGGCAGCGAACGCACCGCGACGCCGACCATGACGCCCGCCACCGCCAGCCACGGCAGCGGCCACCACCACGGCGGCCCGTCGAAGCCCCAGGCCTCAGGCAGCGTCTCCCAGACCAGGTGGGTCAGCTCGTGCAGGACCGCGAGGAACAGGAAGGCCGCCACCGACACCGGGATGCCGAGCAGCGCGCACACGCCGAGGAACCTCGCCCAGGGCCGGCGGGTGGTGGGGTCGTCGGCGACGGCGTCGGTCACGGTTCCTCTTCGGGGTGCGCGGGTCGCGGGCGGCGGGGCTCGCTCAGCCGAGCAGCTTGGCCTTGGCGGCGGCGAACTCCGCGTCGGACAGGACGCCGGCGGCCTTGAGGTCGCCGAGCTGCTTCAGCTTGGCGATGAGGTCGTCCTCCGCCGGGGCGGCGGGCGCCGCGGCGACCTGCGCCTGCTGCTGGGCCTGCAGCTGTGCCTGCTGCTGGGCCTGCTGCTGGGCCCAGGCCTGCTCCTGCTGCGCCTGCTGTGCCTGGTACTGCTGGGCCTCGTACTGCTGCTGCTCGCGCGAGGCGGCGCGGCGGTTCATCGCCCTGCTCGTCGCCTGGGCGGTGCCGGTGATCACGGCCGTGCGGGCCATCGTGCCGATCAGGCCGGGTCGGCCCATCCGTCGCATGGGGGGCATGTCAGTTCTCCTCCTCGATCTCGGCGGCGAGCGCCTCGAGCGCCGCCGGCGGCACCTGGGTCCAGTCGAGCACCTGCCCGCCCGCGCCGCGCACGGCGCCGGTGAGGCCTCGCGCCCACACGTGCTCGAACACGAGCATGCCGACGGCGGCGCCGGGCGCCAGCTCCGCCGAGATGTCGTCGACGTCCTCCGTCGCGAGCAGGCCGGCCGGCTCGCCGACGATGCGCGCCAGCTCGTCGTCGCCGCCCTCGGTGGCCTCGAACCACTCGACGGTGCCGTCGTCCGCCTTGCGGATGAGCAGCGCGTCGAGCACGTCGATCGTGCCGGCGTCGACGAGCCGCCCGAGCTCGGCGACGATCTCGCCCTTGAAGTCGCTGCGGGGGAACTCGATGAGCACGAGCTCCACGGGTCCAGTGGGTCGCATGTCCTGCCTCTCGGTCGGCCTGGCGGCGGGCGGAAGGGCGCCGCGAAGACCGACGACCCGCCCCGTCCTGCGGACACTCTGGCACCGGTCGGAGCGGTCCGCATGCCGGGCGGCGAGAGTCGCACGTCACGCGCCACGGGGGGCGAAGTCGCAGGTCATCCGACACGATGTGCGGTGACCCGAGCGGCGGGCGCCGGGCGCAGCAGGACGGGGTGGACGCGATGACGCGACGGGGCGGGCACGACCGCGGGAACCGGGACGACACGGGCACGGTCAGCCGACGGGTCGAGCTCGTCGCCACCGTCCTGCTCGCCCTGGCGACCGTCGTCACGGCGTGGTCGGCGTTCCAGGCCACGAAGTGGTCGGGCGTGCAGGCCAACAGCTACGCCGCGGCCGGAGCGGCCCGGGCCGAGTCCACGCGCGCCTCCACCGAGGCCGGCCAGCTCACGGTGATGGACGTGACGGCGTTCGCGTCCTGGATCGACGCCGTCGCCGCGGAGACCCGCGCGGGCAAGGACTCCGGGCTCGCCGACGACGGGACCTACGAGCCGGTGGACGGCACCCAGTCCGAGTTCCTGTACACGAGGTTCCGGCCCGAGATGGTGCCCGCGTTCGACGCCTGGCTCGCCACGGACCCCCTGCACGACGACGACGCGCCGCGCACGCCGTTCCTCATGCCCGAGTACCGGCTCGAGGCCCAGGCGCGCGCCGAGGCCGACCTCGACCGCGCGGAGGACCTGTCGGCCACGGCGCGGCAGGCCAACCAGACGGGCGACAACTACGTGCTGACGTCGATCCTGTTCGCGTCGGTCGCCCTGTTCGCCGCCCTCAGCACCAAGCTGGCCCACCGCACCGCCCGCCGCGGCCTGCTCGGCGTCGCCACCGTGCTGTTCGTGGTGTCCACGGTGGTGGTGCTGACGTTCCCCAAGGAGCTGTAGCGAGGTCCCCGCACCTCAGGACTCCGCGCCGCAGGACCCCCGGACGGTGAGCCGCGGCAGCAGCGCGACGTGCCGCGGCGACCCCTGCGCGCCGGGCACCTCGCCGCCCTCGTCCCCCACGATCCGCCCGACGAGCACGCGGAGCGCCTCGCGGCCCAGCTCGCGGCGGGGCGGGGTGACCGTCGTGAGCGGGACGACGGCGAGCTCCGCGTTCTCGTCGTCGTACGCCACCACGGCGAGGTCCTCGGGCACGCGCAGCCCGCGGTCCAGGGCCGCCTCGACGAGCCGGGCGGCGTGGTCGTCCGTGTGCACGAGGACGGCGCGCGTGCCCGACGCACGGCAACGGTCGAGGAACGCGGCCAGCTCGCGCTCCAGCCCGGCCGGGTCGTCCTCGCCCTTGGGCAGCGACACGTCCGGCCCCGGGGAGACGCCGAGCCGCGCGACGGCGGTCGCGAAGCCCTCGCGGACGTGCGGGGCCGTCGGGGTGCGGTCGTAGACCGCGAGGCCGATGCTGTCATGACCGAGCCGGGCGAGGTGCTCGACCGCGAGGACGGCACCGTGGGCGTGGTCCGACCGCACCTGGTCGAGCTCGCTCAGGGCGGTGAGCCCGTCCACGCGACGCTCCACGACGACCACCGGCACGGGCACCGACCGCAGCCACGCCGCCAGCTCCTCCGGCGACCGGTCCCGGGTGGTGGGCGCGACCACGATGCCCTGCACGCCGAGGCCCACGAGGCGGTCCACCTGGGCGGCCTCGACCTCGGGCCGGTAGTGCGAGACGCCGAGCACGAGGCGGACGTGCAGGCTGGGGGCGAGCGCCTCCATGCCGCGCACGAGCGGAGGGAAGTGCACCGTGGCGCTCGGCACGACGACGCCGACCAGCACGCGGGCCGTCTGGGGCTCCCGTGCCGAGCGCAGGGCCACGGCCCCGCCGTGCACGCGCGCCAGCCGCCCCGCACGGTCGAGCTCGACGATGTCGCGGCGGATCGTCACCTCGGCGACCCCGAGCGCGGCGGCCGCCTCCGCCGAGCGCACGCTCCCCCGCAGCTCCACCTCGCGCAGGAGGTACTCGTGCCGGGCCGTGGGCAGGTGCATGGTTCCTCCGTCGTCGTCGAGCGGTCGGTCGCCGTGACCGGCAGGGCAGCACCGTAGCGGACGATGTCCGAGGATGAACGAAAATGATCGGACCTTCCCCGGCCGGCCCCGGGCGGGCGAGGATGCCCGGGTGACCTCCGCCGCGCCGCCGCCATCCCGCACCGCCCCGAGCACGACCCGCGCGACACCGGGAGGCACGCCGGGCGCCCCGTCCGCCGACCCGCGGCTCGCGCCCGCCCGGCGATGGACGCGCGACCGATGGCTCGCGACCGCCGACGACCTGCTCGACGCCGTGCGCCCGTACGCCTCGCCCGGCGGCGCGCTGATCACGCTGCCCGGCCCCGTCAGCGGCTCGGGCACCTGGAGCGACGGGCTCGAGGGGTACGCGCGCACCTTCCTGCTCGCGGCGTTCCGCCTGCGCGGCGAGGACGGTCGTGACCCGCGCGGCCTGCTCGAGCGGTACGCGGACGGGCTGCGGCACGGCACCGACCCCGCGGGCGGCGAGCGCTGGCCCCGCGTCGACGAGCGGCGGCAGGCCGTGGTCGAGGCGGCGTCCGTGGCGATCGGGCTCTCCGAGACGCGCCCCTGGCTGTGGGACCGCCTCGACGACGGCACCCGCCAGCGCACGGTCGACTGGCTGGCCGGCGTCGTCGGCACCCGCGGGTACACGAACAACTGGCTGTGGTTCCAGAACGTCATCGAGGCGTTCCTGGCGAGCGTCGGCGGCCCGTGGGAGCAGGCCGACCTGGACCACAACGCCGAGACCGCCGAGGCCCTGTACGTGGGCGACGGCTGGTACTCCGACGGCCGGGGCCGGGGCGGGCGGCGACAGAACTTCGACCACTACGCGGGGTGGGCGTGGCACGTCTACCCGCTGCTGCACGCGCGCATCCAGGGGTGCCCGCTCGACCCGGTGCACGCCGACCGCCTGCGCGCCTACCTCGACCAGGCCCGCCACCTGGTCGGTTCGCGCGGGGCACCGATGCTGCAGGGGCGCTCGGTGACGTACCGGCACGCCGTGCTGGCCCCGTTCTGGGCGGGGGCGATCGCGGACGCGACGCCGCTGGCCCCCGGTGCCACCCGCGCGCTGACCGCCGCGGTGGCCGAGCACTTCGACGCCGCGGGCGCCGTCGACGACCGCGGGCTGCTGCCGGTGGGCTGGCACCGGCGGTACGACCGCGTGCGCCAGCTCTACACCGGCGGGTCGTCGCCGTACTGGGCGAGCAAGGGCTTCCTCGGCCTGCTGCTCGGCGCCGACCACCCCGTCTGGACCGCGACGCCGGAGCTGCCCGAGGCCTGGCACGAGCCCCACGCCGTCGCGCTCCGCGCGCCCGGGTGGCTGGTCGCCGCGACGCCCGCCGACGGCGTCGTGCGCCTGCTCAACCACGGCTCCGACCGCGCCGTCGAGCACGCGCTCGCCCCGCGCGCGGACGACCCGTTCTACCGCCGCCTCGGCTACTCCGGCGCGACGTCGCCGCAGCTGGGAGCCGCCGACGTCGCCGCCCCGCTCGACTCGCACACCGCGCTCCTCGACGACCGTGGCCTGCCGTCCCACCGCGACGCGGTCGAGCGCGTGCACCTGGACGACGCCGTCGCCGTCTCCCGCTCCCGCGTCTGCTGGCTCGACGTCCCCGGCGCCCGCGGGCCGGACGACGGTGACGTCGCCGCCGGCGAGGCCGCACCGGGCCGCGGCGCGCCGCGAGACGACGCCGGGTGGGCGGGCCTGCGGCGCGGACCGGTGCTCACGACCGCCTCGGTGGTGCGCGGCGCGGACGAGGTGCGCCTCGCGTGGTGGACGCCCGCCGCGACCGTGGCGCCCGGCCGGGCACCGCTGCCGGGCACGACGGCGGAGGACCTCGACAAGGACGCGGCCTGGCCGGCCGACCCCGGCCCGTGGCGGCTGCACGTGGGCGGGTGGCCGCTGGCCGCTGCGCGCGACGGGGCGCTGCACGTCGAGCGGAGCGCCGACGCTGCCGGCACCTTCGCCCGCGTGGTCCGCGACGACGGGGCCTCCTCGCAGGTGCGCGCCCTGCCGGTGACCGTCGAGGACGACGCCTCGCGCGCCGCCGCCTCCCGTGCCGCGCTGGACTCCGTCGGGGCGGCCCGCCGCACCGGGTCGGACCCGTTCGGCGCGGCGTCCGCCGTCCCCTGGCTGCGCACGTCGGCACACGTCGCCGCGGGCGAGGTGGTCGCGGCGCTCGTCGTCCTGACGGGCGAGGACGACCCCGGGCACCGGACCGCGCCCGCGGTGCGGGTGCGCCGCGGACCGGACGGCGGCCCGCCCGCCGCCGTGGAGGTGCGGTGGCCGGACGGCCGCGTCGACACGGTGCCCACGGGCGCCACGACCGCCGGGGCCGCGTCATGACCCGGCTCCGCGCGGCGTTCGCGATGCGCCACGCCGACCTGGTGTCCGAGCTGTTCGACGACGCCGCGCTGGCCCGGCTGCGGACGGTCGCCGACGTGGCCGAGCACGTGCTCACCCCGGACGCCGTCGCCCCCGTCCAGGGGCAGGAACCCGCCCACGGGATCCTCGAAGGCGTGGACGTGCTCCTCACCGGCTGGGGCGCGCCCCGGTTCGACGGAGCGCTGCTGCGGCGCGCGCCGCGGCTGCGCGCCGTCGTGCACGCGGCCGGGTCGGTGAAGCCGATCGTCTCCCCCGAGCTGTGGGCGCGCGACGTGCGGGTGTCCAGCGCCGCCGCCGCGAACGCGCGGCCCGTGGCCGAGTACACGCTCGCGACCGTTCTCCTGGCGGGCAAGCGGGTGCTCGAGGCGGCCGACGCCTTCGCGGCCCACCGCCGCTTCGACGGCTGGTCGCTGCCCGACCCGCTGGGCAACCACGGCCTGACGGTCGGCGTCGTCGGGGCGTCCCGGATCGGCCGGCAGGTGATGCGACTGCTGGCGCCGTTCGACGTCGAGATCCTGCTGCACGACCCGTGGGTCGACGCCGACGGGGCACGCGCCCTGGGGGCCACGGCGGTCACGCTCGACGACCTCGCGCGGGCGAGCGACGTCGTGACCGTGCACGCCCCCGACCTGCCGGAGACCTACCGGATGATCGGCGCACGCCAGCTCGCCCTCATGCCCGACGCGGCGACCCTCGTGAACACGGCCCGGGGCCGGCTCGTCGACACCCCGGCCCTCACCCGCGAGGTGCTGTCGGGCCGGCTGCGTGCCGTGCTCGATGTCACCGACCCCGAGCCGCTCCCCGCCGACCACGCCCTGTGGGACGCCCCCGGGGCGCTGCTGACGCCGCACGTCGCCGGCTCGCTCGGCAACGAGCTGCGCCGCCTCGGCGACCTCGCCGTGGGCGAGGTGGAGCGTCTCGCGGCCGGGGCTCCGCTGGGACACGAGGTGCTCCCGGAGCAGCTCGGCACCACCGCCTGACACGGGCTCGGCAGCACCCGCGTCCGGTTTTGCTCGTTTGACGATCGGTTGCTCGCTCTCCTCGCACGATGGGCACGTCCGCCGACGGACAACGCACCCACCGTCACGAAGGAGTGACCCACCGTGGTCGACGTCAGCCGCCGTACCGTCCTCACCTCCGCCCTCGCCGCCGGCGCGGTCGCGGCGCTCAGCGCGCGCAGCGCGAGCGCCGCACCGGCCGCGGCCGGAGTCCCCTTCGTCCTCACCGGGCACGACCCGGTCGACGTCCGCTGGCTGGAGGGTGGCACCCCTGCCGCCCTCGCCGGCGGCGCCACCTGGGGCGTGCCCTGGCCGCGCGGGGCACTGGCCGGGGACCAGCAGTTCGGCCTCGCCACCGCGTCCGGCGAGGCCGTGCCCGTGCAGACCTGGCCCACCGCGTGGTGGCCGGACGGCTCCGTGAAGTGGACCGCCCACGCCGTCAGCGAGGACGCCCCGCGGGCCGAGACGTACCGGCTCGCGCCGGGCGCCCCCGCGAAGGGCGCGCACGCGATCACCGTGCAGGAGAACCCCGGTCGCGTCGTCGTGGACACCGGCGTCGTGCAGGTCGAGTTCGGCCGCCAGGGCGACAAGGTCGTCCGCGCGATCCGCCGCGACGGGGCCGTGATCGCCAAGGACGGACGCCTCGTCGTCCAGCGGCAGGACTCCCCCGACACCGACCGCGGCGCGAAGGTCGGCTTCGAGGAGTTCGCGGGCACGATCGAGAAGGTCACCGTCGAGCAGTCCGGCCCCGTGCGCGCCGTGGTCAAGGTCGAGGGCAAGCACCGCAAGGGCAAGCGCTCCTGGCTGCCGTTCGTGCTCCGCTTCGCCCTGTTCGCCGGCTCGGACGGCATCCGGCTGGTGCACACGTTCTTCTTCGACGGCGACGAGGACACCGACTTCGTCACCGGGCTCGGCGTGCGGTTCACCGTGCCGATGCGCGGCGAGCTCTACGACCGGCACGTGCGCTTCGCCGGCCCGGACGGCGGCGTGCTCGCCGAGGCCGTGCGCGGCGTCACGGGGATGCGCCGGGACCCGGGCGAGGCCGTCCGCACCGCGCAGATCGAGGGCCGCGCCCTGCCGGACCCCACCACCTGGGACCAGCGGGTCACCACCCGCCTGAAGTGGATCCCCGCCTGGGGCGACCACAGCCTCGCCCAGCTCAACGCCCACGGCTTCGAGATCCGCAAGCGCACCGGCTCCGGGCACTCGTGGATCCGGTCGGACGCCGGCACGCGCGCGCCCGGCCTCGGCTACATCGGGACGCCGTCGGGCGGGCTCGCCTTCGGGATGCGCGACTTCTGGCAGCTGCACCCCACGGAGCTGGAGATCACGGGAGCGGCCACCGAGGAGGCCGAGGCGACGGTGTGGATGTGGTCGCCGCGCGCCGAGGCGATGGACCTGCGCTTCTACCACGACGGCATGGGCCAGGACACCTACCCCGAGCAGCTCGACGCGCTCGAGATCACCTACGAGGACTACGAGCCCGGGTTCGGCACCCCCTACGGCGTCGGGCGCACCACCGAGCTGATGTTCTGGGCCCTGGCCGCCACGCCCACCGCCGCACGGTTCGCCGAGCTCGCCGACGCGACCGCCACCCCGCCCCTGCCCGCCAGCACGCCCGCCCACAACCACTCCGCCGGCGTGTTCGGGTCCTGGTCGCCGGTCGACCGGTCCACGGCGGCGCGGTCGACCATCGAGGACCGCCTCGACGCGATCCACCGCTACCACCTGGAGCAGGTGGACCAGCGCTCCTGGTACGGGTTCTGGGACTACGGCGACGTCATGCACTCCTACGACGGGGACCGGCACCAGTGGAGGTACGACGTCGGCGGCTACGCCTGGGACAACTCGGAGCTGTCCACGGACCTGTGGCTCTGGTACCACTACCTGCGCACCGGCGACGCCGCCGCGTTCCGGTTCGCCGAGGCGATGAGCCGGCACACGGGCGAGGTGGACCAGTACCACCTCGGCGAGTGGAAGGGCCTGGGCACGCGGCACGGCGTGCAGCACTGGGGCGACAGCGCCAAGCAGGTGCGCATCAGCAACGCGAACTACCGCCGCTTCGCCTACTTCCTCACCGGCGACGAGCGCTCCGGCGACCTGCTGCGCGAGCTGGTCGACTCCGACCGCACCTACCTGGTCCTCAACGCGGGCCGCAAGGTGGACGGCTCCACGGGCGAGTACGACCCGGACCCGTCGGCGCTCCCGCTGAGCAAGACCACCGACTGGGGCGCCATCGCCGGGGCGTGGCTCACCGAGTGGGAACGCGGCGGCGACCCGCAGGCGAAGGAGCGCCTCCTGGCGAGCGCGCGGTCGATCGCGGCGCTGCCCAACGCGTGGGTCCAGGCCGGCTCCACCTACGACCTGGAGACCGCGACGTTCAGCTCGGGGCCCGAGAAGGCGGTGGAGGTGGGCAGCCTCAGCTCCGTGTTCGGTCTCGTCGAGGTGATGACGGAGCTGCTCGACCTCGTCGACGAGCCGGAGGTCGAGGCCCGCTGGGTGGAGTTCTGCCGGCTGTACAACTCCTCGCGCGAGGAGCAGGCGGCCGTCACGGGGCAGCACTGGGGCAGTCTCAACCTCAAGCAGTCGTACTCGCGCGCCACCGCGTACGCCGCCGTCCGCCTGGACGACGACGCGCTCGCCGCGCGCGCCTGGAAGGAGCTGGCCACGGGCCACGCGGGCTACCCGGACGACATGGACTGGGGCACGCGCCGGGTGGAGCCGCCCGCGGTGCTGCGGCCGGTCGACGAGGCCGACTTCTCGTCCAACGCGTCCGCGCAGTACGGGCTCGCGGCGATCCAGTGCCTGGCCCTCGTCGGGGAGAAGCTGTCGTGAGCGCCGGACGCCGCCCCGTCGCCCGGCTCGCGGCGGCCGCGCTCTGCGCGGCCACCGCCGCCACCGTGCTTGCCGGCCCGCCCGCGCAGGCCGCCGTCGGGTGGCCCGGTCTCGCCGGTCCGCGCCCCGACGCGGCGCTGCTCGAGCGGTGCACCGGCACCGACCCCGTCGTGTGCACCTACCCCGACCTGCCGCCCGGCCACTACGACGTCACCGTGATGCTGGGCGACCGGCACGGCACGGCCAGCACGCAGGTGCAGGCAGAGGCCCGGCGCCTCATGGTGGACACCGTCGACACCGCCGACGGCGAGCTCGCGAGGCGCACGTTCACCGTCAACGTGCGCGACCCCGAGAGCCAGCAGAACCAGCCCGCCGGCGAGGGCACCCCCGGCCTCACCCTCACGTTCACCGGCGACGCCCCGCGCGTCGCCGGGATCGGGATCCGGGGCGCCGACGAGCGCACCCCGCGCCTCGCCCTGCTCGGCGACTCGACCGTCACCGACCAGGGCGGGGCCCCGTACACCGGCTGGGGCCAGCGGCTGCCCGCCCACTTCGGCCTGGGGGTCAGCGTCGTCAACCACTCCGGCTCCGGGGAGAGCACGGTCTCGGTGCTGGCCAAGCCGGAGATGTTCGACGCCCTGCTGCCCCAGCTGCGCCCCGGCGACGTCGCGCTCGTGCAGCTCGCGCACAACGACAAGGCCACGACCGCCGAGCAGTACCGCGCCAACCTCACCGAGATCGTGGAGCGGGTCCGGGCGACCGGTGCGACGCCCGTGCTCGTCACCCCGATCGTCCGGCTCCGGTTCGACGGCGACCAGCTCAACCCCACCGGTCTCATCGAGACCGCCGCCGGCAGCCTCCCGCAGCACGTCCGCGACGTCGCGGTCGACCTCGACGCCGACCTCATCGACCTCACCGCGCTGAGCGAGGAGCTGGTCGAAGGGCTCGGTCCCGTCGACGCCCAGCCGATCTACCTGATCCGCGAGAACGGCGACCGCACCCACACCTCGTGGTACGGCGCCGGCGTGTACGCCGACCTCGTGGCGGGCGAGCTGCGACGGCTCGGCCTCGTGCCCGAGCGGTACTGGGGTCCCTGACCTGCGCCGACGCCGAGGCGGATGGTCGACCCGGGTGGTCGGCGCGGGCGGTCCCCGCGCCGACCACCCTTGACATGCCCGGGCCCCGTCCCTACGTTCTACAACGATGTAGTCCAATAGCCCGGGGCGACGACGCCGCCGGGAGCGCACGGCACCGACCACGGCCCTGCCCGCAGGACCACCGGCACCGAAGGAGAGCTCGATGACGAGACCGACGTCCGGACCACCGTTCCGCAGAACCGCGCACGCCCGGCCCGCGGGCCTGACCCTCGGCGTCCTCGCCGCCCTCCTGCTCGCCCTCTGCCTGGCCGCGACGCCCGCTCCCCTCGCCCGTGCGGCGGTCGCCCTGGACCAGTGGTACGTCGTCACCAGCGCGCACTCCGGTCTCGTCCTGCAGATCGAGGGCGAGAGCGTCGAGTCGCACGCCGACCTCGTCCAGGCGAACCGCACGGGTGCCGAGAGCCAGCAGTTCCGCTTCCTCGAGTCCGCGGACGGCTCCTACCGGATCCAGTCGCGCCTGTCCGGCCAGGTGCTGGACGTGCTCGACTTCTCCCAGGCCGACGGCGCCCCCGTCATCCAGTGGCCCGACCACGACTACGCCAACCAGCGCTGGGTGCCGATCGAGCGCTCCGACGGCACCACGAGCTTCCGCAACGTCCACTCGGGGAAGATGCTCGACCTGCTCGACGGCTCCCCCGCGCCGGGCGCGCCGGTCGGCCAGTTCGGCGACAACGGGCTGGACGCCCAGCGCTGGGAGCTCGACCCCGTCGCCGACACCGGCCTCGCCAACCCCCTGCGCTCGAACGGCGCCGACCCGTGGATCCAGTACTCCGACGGCGCCTACTACATGTCGACGACGACGTGGGACTCCACCGTCACGATGCGCCGGGCGACCACGCTCGCGGGCCTCGCCACGGCGCCGGACACGGTGGTGTGGGACGACGCCGGCGCCGCCTCCCGGTGCTGCAGCCACTGGGCGCCCGAGTTCCACGAGATCGACGGGACCTGGTACCTCCTGTACACCTCAGGGAGCTCGCAGACGAACTTCGACGGCCAGAAGCTGCACGTGCTGCGGTCCACCGGGTCGACCCCGATGGGCCCGTACGAGTTCGTGGGCACCCCGCTGCCCGGCCAGTGGAACATCGACGGCACCTACCTCGAGGTCGGCGACGAGCTCTACCTCCTGTGGTCCGAATGGGTCGGCGAGGACCAGTCCGTCCGGATCGCACGGATGACGAACCCGTGGACGGTCACCGGTCCGCAGGCCACGATCTCCCGTCCGGAGCACTCCTGGGAGATCCGCGGCGGCCGGACCAACGAGGCCCCCGCGGTGCTGGAGCGCGGCGGCCGCACCTTCGTGACCTTCTCGGCTTCCTCGTGCAACACGCCGGACTACACGCTCGGCCTGCTGGAGCTCACCGGCTCCGACCCGCTCGACCCGTCCGCGTGGACGAAGACCCCCGACCCCGTCCTGGAGCGCGGGAACGGCGTCTTCGGCCCCGGGCACAACGGGTTCTTCACGTCGCCGGACGGCACGGAGGACTGGATCGTCTACCACGGCAACACGTCCGCGACGCAGGGCTGCGGCGACACCCGGCAGACCCGCGTGCAGCGGGTCACCTGGGACGACGACGGCACGCCGAGCTTCGGCGAGCCCGTGCCCAGCGGCGAGGTGCTCGCCCCGCCGTCGGGCGAGTAGCGGATCAGAGCCGCCCGCGCACCGGCGTGCTCCCGCCGCCCACAGCGTCGTCCGGCCCATCGTCGGCCCCGTCGTCGGGCATCACCATCTCGGCGCGCACGCCGAGCAGCCGCACCTCGCGGCCGGGCTCCAGCCCGGCCGCGAGGTCGAGCACCGCGGCGGTCACCTCCTCGAGGGAGCGCGTCGGGGCGGGCAGCCTGCGCGAGAGCGTGCGGGTGAAGAACGGCGCGTAGCGCACCTTCAGCCCCACCCGGGACACCGCGCGGCCCTCGGCCTCGGTGTCCGCGTGCGCCTGCGCGGCCAGCTCCCGCAGCGCCGCCACGACCTGCTCGGGCGTCGTGAGGTTGCGCTGGTACGTGGTCTCCCGGCTGTGCCCGCGGGCCACCCACGGCGTGTCGTCGACGACGGCGGAGCCCTCCCCGCGGCCCAGCTCGCCGTACCAGGCACCCATGCGCGGCCCGAACTCGCCGACGAGGACGGCGTCGTCCGCGGCGGCGAGCTGCGCGACGGTGTCGATGCCGCGGGCCGCCAGCCGCCTCGACACCTTGGCGCCCACGCCCCACAGGTCGCGCGTGGGCCGGTCGCCCATCACGTCGAACCAGGTCCGCGCGGTCAGCCGGAACACCCCCGCGGGCTTGCCGAACCCGGTCGCGATCTTCGCGCGGACCCGGGTGTCGCCGATGCCGACGGAGGAGTGCAGCCCCGTGGCGTCGAGCACGGCCCGCTGCACGCCCCGCGCGAACGACTCCGGGTCCTCGCCGTCGTGGCCCAGGAACGCCTCGTCCCAGCCGAGGACCTCCACCACCGTGCCGAGGCCCCACAGCGTCTCCATCACCCGCGCGCTCGCCGCGTCGTACGCCTCGTGGTCCACCGGCAGGACGACGGCGTCCGGGACCTTGCGGACCGCGACCCGCAACGGCATCCCCGAGCGGACGCCGAACGCCCGCGCCTCGTACGACGCCGTCGAGACCACGGTGCGCTCGGCCGGGTCGCCCCGACCGCCGACGATCACCGGCAGGCCCGCGAGCTCCGGGCGCCGCAGGATCTCGACCGCGGCCAGGAACTGGTCGAGGTCGACGTGCAGCACCCAGCGGAAGCGGCGCGCGCCCATGCCCCGAGTCTGCGGCACGGTGCCGGGTTCAGCGCGACGCCCTCCGCGACGTCTCGGCGGTGCCCGACGGCGGCACGCCGAGGCCGTCCAGGTCCGGGCCGGGTGACGACCGGGCGAAAACGTCACGGTCCCGCATCCGCGGGCGCCGCCGGGCCTCTCTCCCAGGGCGACCACCCCTGGGTCGCACCATCCCCTGGAAGAGAGCACCACCATGTCCGTGTCCACCTCGACCCACCCCACCACGACGTCCGCCGGTGGCGATGCCGGCACCCGCGCCGCGGGCGCCGCCACCGGCCGCCTCCCGAACGGGCTCGCCGAGCAGGTCGCGCTGCGGCTCGACATCGCCGTCACCGCCCTGGCCCGGTTCCTCACCCGCTGGTCCGTGCCGGCGCTCCGCGTGGCGCTCGGCGTCGTGTTCCTCGGCTTCGGCGTCCTGAAGTTCTTCCCCGGCGCCAGCCCCGCCGAGGAGATCGCCGGCCGCACCGTCGAGACGCTCACCCTCGGGCTCGTGCCGAGCACGACGGCCGTGGTCCTGGTCGCCGTCATGGAGACGTTCATCGGCCTGACGCTCGTCACGGGTCGGCTCCTGCGGATCGGGCTGCTCGTGCTCGCCGTCGCGCTGGTCGGCATCCTGTCCCCGGTCGCGCTCTTCGGCGACGAGCTGTTCGGGCACGGCATGACGCTGCTCGGCCAGTACGTCCTCAAGGACGTCGTCCTGGTCGCGGGGGCCTCGGTCGTCGCCGCCGTCGCGCTCGGCGCACGGCTGCGACTCGAGGCCTGACGTCCGCACGCACCGCACCACCACGCCACCCTGTCGCACCACCCCGGAGCCTCCGGCCGCCCCGCGGCCGGAGGCTCCGTCATGTCCGGATCGTGAGAAGTCTCCGGGCGGGCCTGGCACTCAACGGATCCGCTGCTATACCTCCGCCGTGCGGCAAGCGTGATCGACGACTCCGACTGCGAGGGACGACCCATGACCGAGAACACCCACCCCGCCACCCCCTCCGTGGTGGTGGTCTCCGGCAACCCGCGCGAGGGCTCGCGCACCCTGGCGGCGGCGCAGGCCGCCGGCCGGCGTGTCGCCGAGCTGCTCGGGGCCGCCGACATCACGACGATCGAGCTCGGCACGTTCGCGGGCGAGATCCTCACCGCGACCCACCCGGCCGCCGACGCGGCCAAGGAGCGCCTGGCGCGCGCCACGGTCGCCGTCGTCGCGACCCCCGTCTACAAGGCCTCCTACACGGGCCTGCTCAAGGCGTTCCTCGACCTCTACGGCCCCGACGGCCTGGCGGGCGTCGTCGTCGTCCCGGTCGTCGTGTCCGGCAACCCGGCGCACGCGCTCGCGGGCGAGGCGCACCTGCGCCCCGTCCTCGTGGAGCTGGGGGCCGTCGTGCCCACGCGGACCCTGAGCCTCACCGAGGCCCAGCTGCCGCAGCTCGGCGAGGCGCTCGACCCGTGGTTCGCCCGCTGGGCGACGCCGCTGCGGCGCGCGGCCGGCGTTCTCGTCCCGTCGAGCCTCCCCGCGTCGGACACCGCGACGGCCGAGCTCACGGGGGCCGCCCGCTGACCGCGGCACCGCCGCCCGCTCCCGGCGCGGGCTCGGGAATCCGGCCGGTGCCGGGCGCGTTGCGGTGAGGGCTGTCGCCGCACACCGGAGGTCATCACGTGAGCACCGCCCCGACCCGACCCGCGCGCGAGGTCGCGCAGGACGCCGTCCTCGACAACCCGCGCTGGTCGTCCCTCACGGGCGCGCACGCGCACCTTGCCGAGGGCAACGAGCTGGTGCTGCGCTACCCCGTCGACGTCTCCCCGTTCGCGGCCGTCCGGTCGTGGGACGACCCGGAGGTCTGGGACGCGATCGTCGACGTCGCGGGCCACGGCGCGGAGTTCCCCGGCCCGCCGGCCGACGTCGTGCTCCCGGCGGGCTGGGAGCGGGTGGCGCTCCTCGACGGCGTGCAGCTCGTCGAGACCGACCGGCTGCGCACCCGGCCGGACGACGAGGCCGTGGTGCTCGGGGCCGACGACGTGCCCGACATGCTGGCGCTCGTCGAGCGCTCGCGCCCGGGCCCGTTCCTGCCGCGCACCTACCTCATGGGCCGCTACGCCGGCATCCGGCGGGACGGGCGCCTCGTCGCGATGGCCGGCGAGCGGCTGCAGCCGGAGGGCTGGACCGAGATCAGCGCCGTGACGACCGACCCCGACCATCGCGGCCAGGGCCTCGCCACGCGCCTCGTGCTCGACGTCGCGCACCACGTCCGCGAACGCGGCGCCCGGGCCATGCTGCACGCGGCGGCGAACAACACGACCGCGATCCGGCTGTACGAGAACCTCGGGTTCCGGCTGCGCGCCCGCACCACGTTCGGCGCGGTGCGCACGCCCTCGGCCTGACGGCGGCGCCCGGCGGGCGCCGCCGCTCAGCCGACCGCGCGACGGTGGCGCTCGGCGAGCTCCTGGTACTCGATCGCGTTGCGGCGCACGCGCTCGGCGCCCTCCGCGTCGAGCGCGCCGCGGTCCTTGGCCGGGACGCCGACCGCGAGGTGCCCGGCGGGGATCTCCTGGCCCTCGCGCACGAGCGCGCCCGCCGCCACGAAGGCGCCCTCGCCGACGACGGCGTTGTTGAGCAGCGTGGCGCCCATGCCGATCAGGCTGCCGTCGCCCACCGTGGCGCCGTGGATGATCGCGCCGTGACCGACGCCCACGCCGGCGCCGATGGTGGCGGGCACGCCGGTGTCGGTGTGCACCACGCAGTTGTCCTGGATGTTGGAGCCCTCGCCGAGCACGATCGCGTCCATGTCGCCGCGCAGCACCGCGCCGTAGAAGACACTGGCCCGCGCGCCGATGCGCACGTTCCCCACGATCGTCGCCGTGGGCGCGACCCATGCCGTCGGGTCGATGTCGGGAGTGTGACCGTCGAAGGGGAGCACCGTCGCCATGCCCCGGACCCTACCCGCTGAGCGCGGCCCGCCCGGGCACGTCAGCGGGCGGACGGCCGCAGGCGGGCGCCGAGCAGGTAGAGCTCGCACCCGAGGCACAGGCCGACGACGGCGTTCAGGCCCGCGGCCACGAACGCGATCCCCGCGGCCCAGGGCACGGCGGCCAGCACGCCGGCGAGCCCGAGGACGACCCCGACGCCGGTCACGACCAGCCCGACGAGCTGGGCGAAGCGCGGCGGGCGCGGGTCCTCGAGCTCGACGGGCGGGGCGAGCCGGGGGCGGACGAACGCCTTGAAGAGCCAGCCCTGCACGGTGCCCTGCGCGCCACGCACGGCGCCCAGCAGGAATCCGGCCGCCACGACGGCGAGCAGGACGAGGCCGGCGGTGGTCGCCCCGAGGAGCACGACGACGGCCAGCAGCAGCGCGGTGATGCCCGCGCCCACCCGCGGGCCGCGCGGGTCGATGCCGGCCGAGGTCTGCGTGGTGGTGGTCTCGCGGGTCATCGTCGTCTCCTGCGGGCGGGTCGGGCGGGTCAGGCGGGTCGGGCAGTCGGTTCGACGGGCGGTCAGGCAGCGCCGGCGGGGGCCGGGAGGGCGGCTGCCAGGGCCTGGCGCGCCTGCGCGGGCGACATGGCGCCGCTGCTGCGAGCCGCCTGCGCACCGGTCGCGTCGAGCACCAGCACGGTGGGGGTGGTGAGGACCCCGAGCTCGCGCACGAGGTCGAGGTGGTCGTCGACGTCGAGCTCGTGGTGCTCGACGCCGGCCTCGCGCGCGGCGAGGCCCGTCAGCACGCGGGCGGTGGCGCGGCACGGGGCGCACACCTCGGCGGACAGCTGGACGAACGTCGCCCGCTCCCCCAGCCGCACCCCGCGGGCCGCCCAGTCCACGGCGGGGTCCTGCCGTGCGGACGTGGTGCGGACGCGACCCTGGCGGACCTTCCACACCACGCCGAGGACGACGGTCGCCGCGACGAGCACGCACAGCATCACGAGCTGGGTCGGCTGGATGGTCATGGTTCCTCCTTCGCCCCTCGTCGCCCGCGGCCATTCTCCCCGCCGCCCACCATCCGGTCGACGGGGTGACCGGATCCTGGACGTCGGGGCGTCCGCGCGCGCACGCCCCCACCTGCCCCGTCAGGCGTCCACCAGCCGGGAGGCGCCGCGCCGCGCGCCGGCGCGACCGATCGGGGTGGTCGGGGCATCGGAGGCGGTGGCGGCCTCGGCGGAGGGCAGGGCGGAGGGCAGCCCGAGGGTCGCGCGAAGCGTGCGGGGTGCCGGGGACGCCACCTCCCGCTCGCCGTCGCGCACGAGCCGCGGGAGCACGCCGTCGACGAGCGCGTCCAGGTCCGGGCCGAGCGACGAGGGCCGCAGCAGGAACCCGTCGGAGGCGCCGGTGTCGCGCCACCCGACGATCGTCTCCGCGAGGTCGTCCGGGGTGCCCGCCACGACGAGCAGCCCGCCGGAGACCTCCGGGCCCTCGAGCGCCTCGACCAGCTCGAGCCGCGCGTGCGCGCCGTCCCGGTCCTCGGCCAGCACGACGTACGCCTCCGTGAGCACCCGCAGCGTGTCGGGATCCCGGCCCGCCGCCTCGGCGGCGTCGCGCAGGCGGGACCGCAGGCGGACGGCGCGTGCGGGCGCGGTGGCGGCGACGCGCACGACGTCCGCCGTCCCGGCGGCCAGGTCGATCGCCGCCTCGCTCCGCACGGAGACGACGACGGGCGGGCGGACCTGCCGGGGGCCGGCGCCCCGGCGCTCGGCGGCGCCGCCCTCGGCCGGACGGTGCCGGCGCACGGCGAACCGGACACCGTCGTGGTCCACGCGGAAGCGCCCCTCGTCGTCGACGGCGACGGCCGTGTCACCCGTGGCCCCGCCGTCCCAGTGCCGCACGACCTGCGCCGCGACGCCGCGAGCCTGCCCCGCCCACGCGTCGTCCTGCACGACGGCGCCGGCGGGGAGCCCGACCTGCCACCCGGCCCGGCCGGAGCTCGCCTGGTCGACGCGGGCGACGGCCTGGGCGACGTGCGCCGGGTCCACGTGCGCGGTGTCGACGGCGGCGACCAGCCCGGCCCGCGTGGTGTGCGGTGCCACCCGTGCGGCGGCGACGGCGGCGTCGAGCCGCCCGGTGACCTGCCGCCGGCCCGGGTGCAGCAGGAATCCCTCGTCGAGGGTGACGAGGTCGAGCCCGCCGTCGTCGGCGGTGCGCACGAGCTGGACGAAGCGCTCGGCGTCGAACGACCGCGGCTGCACGATGCCGCGCGCCCGGTGCACGCCGGGTCGGGCGCCGGCAGCCGTGAGGTCGACCCCGACGACGAGGGGGGACGGGGTGCTGGTGGTGGGCGTCAGGGGCAGGGAGTACGGCACGTCGGCTCCGATCGGGGCGCGGCGGACGGGCGCACTCGGGCGCGGGTCGTGGACCCGCGGGTGCGCGCCGCCGCCAGGAGGGCAGGGGAGGAAGGCCCGCCGGGGCGGCGGACACTCAGGCCGCGATCAGCGGCATCGACACCACGCCGGGGCTGGCGCCGGGGCGGACATCGGCAGTGCGGGCGGCACGTGCCGGGTCCGGGACGACTGGGAGCGCACGATGGTCGCGTCTCGGTGCATGCTCGTCCTCTCCTGCTCCTCGCCGGGCGGGGTCGCGTGCTGCCGTGCGTCCGACCCGGTGCGCAGGAACGTAGGTTCCCGGACGAGGGGTGTCAACGGTTCCTCCCGACCGTCTCGAATACCGAACTCTCCCGACAGGGTTTATCGGATTCTCGAGGGTCAGGAATCCCGTCTACCGTGGTGCCCGTGAGCCAGGACGCAGGGCAGGACGCACCGCACGAGCACCGTGTCAACGTCCCCCAGGACGCAACACCGCAGACCCCGCACCACTCCCCCGAGGCCGCGGAGATCCGGGCGCTCGTCGACCGCCTGCGGCGGCTCGTGCTGACGTACAAGTTCGGGATCGACGAGGTCATGACCAAGATCTCGATCCTGCGCGACGAGTTCCGGCACATGCAGAACTACAACCCGGTCGAGCACGTCAGCTCGCGCCTCAAGTCGCTCGAGTCGATCGTCGCCAAGTGCCGGCGCAAGGGCATCCCGCTGACGCCCGAGGGCGTGCACGAGCACATGTTCGACGTCGCCGGCGTGCGGGTGACCTGCAGCTTCGTCTCCGACATCTACAAGGTGCGGGACATGCTCATGAACCAGGCCGACCTCACCGTCCTGGAGGAACGCGACTACATCGCCCACCCCAAGGCGAACGGCTACAAGTCCCTGCACCTCATCGTGCAGGTGCCGGTCTACCTGTCCGACCGGGTCGAGCACGTCATCGTGGAGATCCAGCTGCGCACCATCGCCATGGACTTCTGGGCGAGCCTGGAGCACAAGATCTACTACAAGTACGCGCGCGACGTGCCGCGGCACCTGACGGACTCCCTCAAGCTCGCCGCCGACGTCGCGTCCTCCCTCGACAGCTCCATGGAGCGCATCCACGACGAGGTGAAGGCCATCGCCGGCGCCGAGGAGCCGGTCGAGCAGCGCGACGCCCTGCTCACCCCCGAGGAGATGTTGCGCAACTTCTGGAGCGCGGCCGAGGTCGAGGGCGACGCGCTGCGCGCGTCGCGCCAGGACTGACGTGCGGCCCGACGAGCACCAGGAGCTCGCCACCCGTGTCGCGCTCGCCCTGCCGGGCGTCACCCGCACGTGGCCGTTCGGCCCCGAGCACGACGTGCTCAAGGTCCAGGGCAAGGTCTTCTGCATGACCACGGACGTCACCGGCACCCCGCTGGTCACCCTGAAGTGCGCGCCCGAGGACGGCGAGGCGCTCCGCCAGGAGCTCGACACCGTGACCGCCGGCTACCACATGAACAAGCGCCACTGGATCTCGCTGGCCGTGGGGCCGGGGGTCACGCCGGACCTCGTGGAGGAGCTGGTCCTCGAGGCGTACGCGCTGGTCGTCGCGGCGCTCCCCCGGCGCCTGCGGCCGGTCGACCTCGACGACACGGAGCGACTCCGCACCGGCCTGCGCGACGTGCTCGCCGGCAGGCTCCCGGCGGACTCCTGAGCCCGCCGGCCGGCGTCAGACCGGTCCGCCGGTGCTCGCGCGCACCACGAGCCGCGGCTCGCAGGTGACGAGCCGGTGCCGGTGGGCGTCCGGGCCGGTCTCCAGCTCCTCCAGCAGGAGCTTGACCGCCTCCTGGCCGACGGCCTCCCCCGGCTGCCGGACGGTCGACAACGGTACGGCGGAGTCCCACGCGGCGCGGTTGTCGTCGTAGCCGATGATCGCGACGTCGTCCGGCACCCGTAGCGAGGACGACAGCAGCAGCGACTGCAGCACGCCCACGGCGAGCAGGTCCGCCGCGGCGACCACGCCGTCGGGGCGCTCGCGGGGGTCGCGCAGCACGAGGTCGTCGCCCACGCGGCGCCCGTCCTCGACCTGGACGTTCCCCGTCTGCTCCACCTCGAGCACGACGCCCGGGTGCTCGGCGACCGCGCGCTCGACACCCAGCAGGCGGTCGCGGACCGGCACGAGCTCGGTCGTGCCGGCGAACAGGAGCCGCCGGCGCCCCTGCTCGACGAGGTGCGTCGCGGCCAGGTAGCCGCCCAGCTCGTTGTCCGGCACCACGGAGCAGACGTCCGAGTGGTCGCCCGGCGCGTCGACGACGACGAGGGGGACTCCCGGGGCCGAGCGGTGCAGGTCCTGCGTCGACCCGTGGTTCGCCGCGACGAGGATGCCCGCCACCCGATCCTCGACGAACAGGTCGACGTACGTGCGCTGCTTCTCCTCGGACATGTCGGAGTTCGCGAGCAGCAGGTTCAGGCCAGCCCGGCCGGCCTCCTCCTCGGCGCCCCGCGCGATGTCGAGGAAGTAGGAGTTCGCGAGGTCGATGATCACGAAGCCGAGCGTCGAGCTCCGGCCGGCCGCCAGCGACCGCGCGACGCCGTTGCGGACGAACCCGAGCTCCCGGATCGCGGCCTCGACCCGGGCCCGGGTCGCCGGGGTGACACGCACCGTGCCGTTGAGGACGTTCGACACCGTGCCCATCGACACACCGGCGGCGCGCGCGACGTCCGAGATGCTGGGGGACGAACGTCTCACCGGGGTCGTCGCTCCTCGGGCCTGCGGATGGGGACGGGACGAGATTACCCGCGTCGCCCCGAGGCCCCGCGCACCACCAGTGGCGAGCGGCCAGGGTCGCCGGCACGTCGCGCGTCGGGGACTCGCGGCGCGCCGGTTACGCGGAGGCGAGGAGCGCGGTGCAGTGCTCGAGGAGGTCGTGGTTGGCGTCCACGACGTCGCGCTCGGTCATGTCGTACCGCTCCTCGCCGGCCACGCCGACGTCCTCGATCGCGAGGCCGGCGGAGGTGCCGGAGCGGACCATGCGGCGCACCGCGAGGGCGAAACCGATCCCGGGCGGCAGCGGCGGGAGCGTGCGGTGGCCCGCGTGGTACGCGTACCGGACGTCGTCGCCGGTCCAGACGTTCGCGCCGCCCCCGCCGGTCGCGGCGCCCACGGCGACCACCCGCCCGATGCCGTGGTCCACGATCCCGGCCGCGAAGAGGTCGCCGCAGGAGTAGGTGTTGGCGTCGACGACGGCGACGACGGGCCCCTGGTAGGCGCGGGCCGCGCCGTTGCACAGGTCGGGGTCGGCGAGCGGCAGGTGCTGGGAGAACTCCTCGCCGAGGTCGAGGGCCGCGCGCAGGGAGCCCGCCCAGTCGGCGAGGTCGGCGCCGTTGCCGTCGGCCTCGGCGAGGTCGGCCATCGCCGGTGTCGCGCGGCACGCGAACCGCACCGGCTCGACGCGCCGGTCCGTGAAGAGCTGGAACAGGCGCTCGGCAGCGTCGACGACGCCGCCGGGGTTGGAGCGCAGGTCGACGATGAGCCCGTCCTGCGGCAGGCGGCGCAGGAGCCGGGCGACCTCGTCGGCGAACCTGCCCGGGTGGCGCACGTCGAACGTCCAGATCCGCAGGTAGCCGAACGTGCCGTGCGACGTCGTCACCGGCCGGGCCGCGAGAGCGTCGGCGACGCTGGTGCGCAGCCAGCCCGAGCCCTTCGCCCGGGGCTGGACGCCCCGCCGGTCGCCCTCCCACAGATCGGTGGCGAACAACAGCTTGCGGGCCCGGCGGGCGGTCTCGCCCACGACGTCGATCCCGCGGCGCGTCCGGGTCGCGACCCGGTCGTCGGCGGTCGCGGCGGCCCCCGGACGGATCGCCCGCCACTCGAACCGGGCGGTGCGGTCGGGGTCGCCCGCCGGGTCGTCGGGGAGCCGGAAGCCGACGTCGACCCACAGCTCGTCCGGCGGCGGCAGGTAGGCGAGCGGCCGCTGGGTGAGCGTCTCCAGGGCGCGCGCCCGGCGGGCGTCGGGCCGTCCCCCGGTGACGGTGTCCGCGAACAGGTCGACCGCGCGGGTGAAGGGCACGGCGTTCCAGGTGGTGAGCCGGGCCCCGGCCGCGAACGCCGGGTCGGGCACGTCGCCGCTGGTCTTGGTGACCAGGTACGTGGGCGACGTGTACGGGCCGAAGGACTCGACGAGGAACGGCAGCGCAGCGACGTACGGCTCGGCCCCCGGCGCGCCCACGAACAGCTGAGTGTGCTGGTCGCGCAACCGGTTGACCACCCGGGTGAGCGCCCGGAGGAACCCGGCGCTGTCGAGCAGGGGGATCTCCCGGCGCAGGGCCGCGAGCGCCCGCAGCGGGTCGTAGCCGTAGAGCGCGCGCTTCTGCCCGTAGTGCACGTAGACGTCGGTGAGCAGCGTGGTCCAGAGGTCGACGAGGTCGTGCTGCTGCGTCGCGGTGAGCGCCACCGGCTCGGGTCCGGGCTCGGCCCTTGCGGGCACGACGTCGTCCAGGCGGCTGCCGGCGCGGGCACGGAGGGCCGCCGGGCTCGGGGAGGTCACTGCCCGAACCGCCCGCGCAGCGGGGCGAGCACACCCTGCGGGATGGGTGCGGCGTCGAGCAGGTCGAAGAACGCCGCGTCGTGCTCGAGGGCGGGCACCGGCGGGATCCGCACCGTGTCCGGGTCCTTGGGCGGCCCGGCGCGGCCGGTGCGCCGGGTGTCGGGCATGTCGAGGAAGAGCTCCAGCTCCGCGTCCGCCGCGAAGCGGGGCCCGGCGGAGGCGCGCGCCTGGGCGGTCGCGATGGCCCGCTGGGGGTCCTGCTGCACCTCCTGCAGCGTGTCCAGGACCGCCCGCCACGACCAGGCCCGCTGCGGGTCCGCGGGGTCCGGCAGCGCGACCCGGCGCCGTCGGCCCCCGACCGTGGCGGCGAAGCTGGGCGGCGCCGCGGCCGCCGTCATGAGGCTCGTGTCCCCGTAGCGCGGGACGCCGCCGACGACGACGAGGGCGACGTCCCGTTCCCGGGCGGCGACGACGCGCGTCCAGGCGTCGCCCCGCCCGCGCCCCCGCACGACGGTGACGTCCGCGAGCGCCCCCGGCACGAGGCGGCCGACGGGGCGGTGCCAGCACCGCTCGAGCAGGGTGCCGGGGTTGCTCGTGACCATCTCGACGAGCTGCGCGTCGGTGAGGTCGTAGCCGAGGTGGTCGGCGGCGATGCGGGCCACCTTCAGCTCGCCGAGGAGGTTCTTCGTGCCCGACGGGCCCCAGTCGCTGCCCAGGCACACGGTGATCCCGCGGTCGCGTGCGTCGTCGACGAGCGTCGTCTCGGCGTAGAGCAGGAGGTTGGACAGCGGCGACCAGACGACGCCGCCCGCCTCGGCGGCGTCCCACCGGGCCCACCCGTCGGCGTCCACCGCGCAGGCGTGCACGGCCAGCAGCGTGGGGAGCAGCCCGTCGGCGCGGTCGAGATCCGTGTAGTCGGACAGGACGCGGGAGCCGCGGCGCCCCTCCGCGCAGTGGTAGATGAACCCGGAGCCGGCGGCCATGCGTCGGACGGCGGTGGTGAGCGCCTCGCCCGTCTTGGTGACCACCGAGGTGTAGATGAGGTCGTCCCGGCCGGTGCCGACGTCCTCGGCGTCGACGTTGCGCATCACGGTGCGATACCCGCGGTTCGCGGTGGGCCAGCCCTGCGCCGCGGTCGCTCCCCCGGCCATCGCCCGCACCTGCACGTAGGCCAGGAGCGCCTCGGGGCAGGCCTTCGCGTACACCCAGGCGGGCTCCGTGATCGACTCCGTGTAGGTGTCGGCGTCCGGCCAGTGCTTGTTGTGCAGCCACGGCTCGGTGCGGCCGGGCTCGGTCCACAGCGGCAGCGCGTTGTAGGCCAGGTGGTTGTGCATGTCGACGAACCCCGGCAGCACGTACGCGTCGCCGACGTCGACCTCCGGGGCCCGGGAGAAGCCCGCGACGCGCCGGCGCCCGGTCGTGACGTCGACGACCGTGTCGCCGTCGATCCAGACCCGACCGGGCGACGACGGGGGCGCCGTCGCCCCCTGCGCCATCGTCGCCACGTTCCCGGTGATGACCAGCTGCGCCATGGCCGTCCCCCTGAGGTCGACCCCGGCGGGGCGGGCGCCCGCACCGGGACTGCTCCCTCATTGTCGGCACGGGCGACAGCGTCCCACCGGCTGCGCGCACCGACTTCACCCGGTCCCGCGCGTGCGTGCGGACGCGGCGCGGCGCTCCCTGTCGGTGAGGAGGCGCCATGATCACCGACCCGTTCGACACCGGGCCCACCGGCCGGTTCCGGACGCTCTGCCGTCGCTACCCCGACGACTCGGTGTTCCGCGGCGCCGACGGCTTCCGCTCGCTGTGGGGGCCCGTGTTCTACCGGGGCCGCGCGAACGGCACCGCCCGGCTGCTCGTCGTCGGGCAGGACCCGGCCCAGACCGAGGCGTTCACCCGGCGCATCCTGTCCGGGCAGGCGGGACGGCGGGTGCAGGGCTTCGTCGAGAAGCTCGGGTTCACGTCGAGCTACCTCATGGTCAACGCGTTCCTCTACGGCATCTACAACCAGAAGATGGCGTTGCCCCACCTGAACGACCCGGAGGTCGTCGCCTACCGCCACCGGTGGTTCGCGGCCGCGCTCGCGCCGGGCCGCATCGAGGCGGTGGTGACGTTCGGCACCCCGGCCTTCGAGGCCTGGCGCACGTTCGTGACCTCGCCCGACGGCGCCGGCGTCTCGGTGTTCCACCAGCGGGCGCTGCACCCGACGGCGGACAAGCCGGGCGGGCCGATCAGCCGCCAGGACCTGCTCGACAACTGGAACGTCGCGCTGGGACGGCTGCACGCGAGGGTCCAGCAGCCCGACGCGCCGCGCCCCCTCGTCCCCTACGGCGCCGACTTCACGCCCGACGAGCTGCCCGCCATCCCGAGCCGCGACCTCCCCGCCGGCATCCCCGCCTGGATGCGGGACACCGACTTCTGGGCGACCCTCGGTGACCCGCCGGGCGCCGAGCGCGCCAACATCACCATCGAGGTGCCGGCGCCGTGAGGGACGCCGAGCGGATCCTTCGCCCCATCTGGCCGGAGACGAAACCGGGCCCCCCGATACAACGGATGCGGGTGAAGAGACCCGCTCCACGCGCCGACTCGCTGGGACGACCGGGCGAGAACTTGCGGCCCGTGACCTGTTGGTCTATCGGTCGCGTCACAGAGCACGGCAGCATTCCCTGGATGGTCACCATGGCAGACTCGACTGACGAGAAGTCCGAGGATGCGATTCCTCCCCGCCGCGGGCTGGGCCGCCTCATCGACCGAGCGAAGGCGCATCCGGCGATCACGCTCGCATCAACGGTTGCCGTGACCCTTATCACCTTTCAGGGGGCCGGCGAAGCCGTCGAGTGGATCGCGGGAAAGATCGACGACATCCGCAACCCCTATTCCGAGTTACTTGCCGACCTCGCCTCGTTGAGCCTTGACCAGACCCCGCGCTACTTCGAGAGCAACTTCGGCGTCGCAGAGTTCGAGTCTGAAGTCTGCATAGCGGAACCCGGGGCCGGGGTTCCCGTCCTCGCGTCGTGCACTGGCTCCCCGCCGCCGGGCGAGCCGCTCACACTCTTTATCCATCGGACCGACGAGGTCGAGGTCCGTGCATTGTTCGACGGCGAGGCGTTGGGGATGTACGCCGTGACCACCGTCTCGGCGGACTTCCGTCCACAGATCATCGTTCTCGACGACGAGCGCGGTGAACTCGGCCCGTCGACCTACAGGGCCGCGACTGACTGGGCCCCGGGGCCCGATCCGATCGGCCCCACCGACGTCGACGTGTTTCTAGGACCGCAGTCCTCCGCCTACGCCGAGGTGTTCAGTCTCGGCGCCCCCGGCGCGTACCGGGGGTTCCTCCTCGCGTCCGCGCCTGCCGGGCTGGGCTCGCTCGACTTCAACCTTGAGGCCGCGCACAAGATGGACGTCGATGGCAAGGACGATGACGATCCTCGGCTGTTGACCTCATTCCGGGCAAACTCCCAACCGAACACCTATGGCGAGTTCCGGGACGACGGCTCGCCGATCAGCGAGGTCTTGGCGAACGCGGGGAACGTGCGCATGCTTCTTTACGAGGGCACCGAGCTCTGACATCCGGCCAGATCCTGTCAACGGCATGGTGGGGCTCCGCCCGGCTGGTTGACCGGGCGAGGGTTTCCTATGTCCGTGGCGGACCTGAGGCACTTCAGCTTCACCAGGTGCCTGTTCCAGCTCAGTCTCGCGGGATGCACTCCCATCAGTGCGGTACATCGCAGAAGGCCCTATCGGCAGCGAAGGAACGAACCCAGCCCCCGGCGGACCGCAATCAGCCGGGGTCAAGGTCATGTCGGCACAGGTGCGGTAGTCCTCGTATTCGACCGTCCGCTCCGCAGGCGAAGGGCCACTCGTGGACGTCAGCAGCGCGAGGATCCCTCCGCGCCCCCGGCGGGCTGGTAGTCGAGGCGGACCTGGTCGTTGATCGGCACGGTGATGGCCCCCGGCCGGACCGGGACCTCTCGTGGCAGGAAGACGTATCGGTCACCGGCCTGGACGAGGAGCACCAGTCCGTCGTAGCGGTGTCGGAACCCGTCTTCCCCCACCGGGCAACGCCGCGCGGTGACCCCGTCGCCGACGATGCCGAGATCTGCCACGCTGCGCAACACGACCGACGGATACCACGGCATCTCGTCGACGAACTGCCGCGCACGGTTCGCGCCGACCGCCGCGCTGTAGTTCGAGACGGCGACGAAGGCAGCGACCGAGATCAGCAGGAAGACCGCCCCCCATTCGGTCATCCGGGTGGCCGTGCTCGGGGGCGCGGCGCCGCGCAGCGCGCGGAGCGCTCGTACTGCCCACGCCACGAGCAGCACGCCGCCGGCGAACCCGATGGGTGGCACCCACGAAGGCAGACCTCCCAGCAGCCACTGCCCCGGGTCGACGACCTGCAGCAGCCCGAGACCAGCGAGCACGGCGCCCGCGGAAAGGACCGACCAGGCGGCCCGTGGGCCCGGGATCGTCAGCCGTCCGCTGCTCCGCAGCCACGCGGCCACGAGGACGACCAGGCCTACCGCGACGACCGGGATGACGATCCCGTCCTGGGCCACCACCAGGTAGTCGGTGGTGCCCAGCCCGAGAGTCGTGACGTCGACGCCGAAGTAGTAGAAGAAGTACTCGGCGCGCTTACGGCCGAAGAAGTAGAGCAGGGCCGTGATCACCGTGACCGGGGCCAGGACCTCCGCGGCGATCTTCACCAGCCGCGGCAGGTCACCCGACGTGTCCGCGCTCTCGGTCACGGCTCGCTCGCCGGCGGGCTCGGGTCGGCGGATTCGTCAGAGCCGGTCGGCGGCGCCGGCTCCTGGGTCTGAGCGCCGGCGCCCGGCGGGGACCCAGAGGATTCCGGCGAGGGTACGGGTGGTTCCGGCGGCACGCTCTCGTTCGTCCCGCCGAGCGATGGCGAGGCCTCGGGTGAGGGCACGGGTTCTGGCTTGGTCGAGACGCATTCCTCCGGGGTGAGCACCCAGCCGCTCCCGGTGGGCGACGTGTCGCACCGCACGGGGCGGAAGCTGCAGTTGGCCTTCAGCACGACTCTGCGGTCCGGACCGACGTACTCGAGGGGGCCCGGGTTCGACCCGGTGTACTGGCAGTCCTCCGGGTCGACGGAGTCGCCGTTGGCATCGATCACGAACGTGACGCACGACGTCTCCCGGCACGCCTTCGGCAGGTCGGCGGCGATCAGGTCTCGCTTCACCCATACGGGATAGCCCTCGCTGGCAAACGCCGCGGCCGTGGAGATCTGCACCGGGCCGCCTTTGCCCGCCTCGGTCTTTCCCGAGTTCTTCCCCGACCTCGGCCGCGACAGCTCGTGCGTCCCCCGGGACTGCTCCGCCCCTTCCGTCGCTTCGTGCTCGTCCCCGGGGCTCGGGGGAAAGGTGTACGTCGCGGTCCGGGTCGGTGCCCCGCCGTCCACCACGCCGCCGTCGGCGCAGGCCACGAGACCGCCGGCGATGAGGCATGTCACGAGGACGCGCCACGTGATCGACCTGAACCCACGGCGATCGCCTCCCACCATGTGTGCTGCTGTGGGTAAGGGAGGGCCGCCCGCGCCCGTCCGATACGAGGAACCTCACGTCGCCGGATGAGGCCACCCCCAGGAATCCGCGCAACGGCATCGGCGCAAGATCTACGTCGTCGGACGACGTGGGACGCCGACCGCGGTGCCGAGGTGACCACCGCCCCGTGGGCGCACCTCGACGCCGAGAGCACCGCCGGGCTCCGCGACGCCTACGCCGCGCTGCTCGCGGACGCCGTCGCCCGCCCCTCGCGGACGCCGTCGGCCCGCCCCGACCCCGCCCCCGGACGACGGCAGCCCGCGCGGCAGCCCTATCTGCGGCGTCGCGCAGCAGCCCGGCGGCTGGGAGCAGGTCAGCACCCGCGCCACGTCCCTCGGCGGCTCCGGCGACCAGAGCGTGACCGGCCACCTGTGCAGCGCGTGCGGCGACGAGGCGTCGAAGGCGGGCGCGATCGGGCCCACCGCGCGAGAGCGGGCGCTGCTCGCCCACCTCGGCGTCCACCTCAGCCCGTTGCAGGAGACGATCCTCAACGGCGTGACGGCGTGGGCACTGACGGGCAGCCCGCCGTCGCGCAGCCGGTGGGCGCACGTCGCGCTCGACGAGCAGAACCCGGATCGCCCTCGGGATCGACTGACCCACCACCACCAGGAGGACACCATGAGCACCACCGCGCCCACGCCCCAGCCCGCCCCGAAGTACGGCCAGGGCGGCGCGCCCGACCTCAGCCACGTCCTCGCCCCCGGACGCGAAGTCGGCCAAGGACGCACGCCGCGCCGCCAACACCCAGCAGAAGCCGCAGAGCACTCCGCAGCGGTAGCGACCGTGGGCGGTCCCCGCAGGGGCAACGGCCCGCCCCTGATCGACGAGAGCGAGTTCAGCGCCGTCGTCATCTGTCCGCGCTGCGGGCCCCGCGAGGTAGCGCTCACGGCGTCGGGAGCGCACGCGGTGTTCGCCGCGCACGAGCGGGAGGACCACGCCGAGACCGTCGCGATGCGTCGCGCGCGGCGCGCACCGAAGCCGGACACGCCCTCGAAGCCGGTGCGGTCGAACCTGCCGCTGCCGACGCCCCTCGGGATCGGGTGAGCGCCCAGGGCAATTCACCCGCCGTTGTGCTGCCCGCTGTATTGCTCCGGGGCTACCGTCTCGGCATGAAGCGGTACCGGGCACGCAAGTGGCTCAGCACACGGCTGGACCGCGCCGCCGGGCGCCTCGATCCCGAACACACGAAGGGCTGGCACAAGCGGAGCACTCAGCGGCACCCGAGTTGGGAGGCCACGCAGCCTCGCAAGTTCGCCGACATCGACAAGTTGGTGGCGTTCGCCGCGGAAGTGCACTACGTCGGCGGAGCCAGGCAGGTCCTGTTCGACAACGAGACGGGGCTCGGCCACAGGCTTGCCCCTGGAGAAGACAGCATCGATGCGCACCCACTCGACAGGGCCCTAGCCGAGCATCTCGCGACTGCGGTCCAGTACCATCGCTACTTCGAGATCGTCGGCCACGGACCCCAGGTTCCGGAGCAACGACGCCCCGATGTGGTCTGGACCATCACGATGAATTCCAGGCCCGAGGCCGCTGCACCGACCGTGATCACGTGGCGTGGTCACGAGCGTGACGATGGAGCGACCTTCACCTCGCTGAGCGAGAAGTTGGAGCGTCACACCGTGCCGATATCTCGGCGACAGTGGCGTAAAGGCGCCAACCTGATCGAACCGATGCCTGCCCTGGACGCGGTGCACGCGGAGCGCGAGAACGCCATCGCGCGTCGGGCTCGATGGTGGGGCCTCGCCGGAGCAGCCGCCGGTGTGGTGAGTGGAGTCGCGGCCTCGCTCCTGACGTCGAACGCCTGACCGCACGCCGGTCGGCGTACGCCGTTCCGGGCACGCAGTTCTCGACGGAACTGGGCACATAGTGGGCATGGAAAAGGCCACACCCTGTGGGGTGCGGCCTTGACCAGGAAAAACGTACGTGGGCGATACTGGGTTCGAACCAGTGACCTCTTCGGTGTGAACGAAGCGCGCTACCACTGCGCCAATCGCCCGGTGCGTGGACGATATTAGCCACAGATCGGGCGGCGGACCAAACCGGCGCCGCGGGCGCTCAGGGGTCGAGGCGCTCGCGGCAGTTCCGCTCGAACAGCTCGCGCACGGCGCTGGTCACCTCGCCCACGGCGACGTCGGCGCCGTCCAGCCACACGACGGGCTGCACGTTCCGCCCGGACGACGTCAGGGCGAGCTGAGCGCGCCCCTGCGACACCTCGTCGAGGACGGCGAAGGGCAGCTCACCCTCCTTCGCCTCGCGCACGGGCAGGCCTTCCTCCGCCGCCCACTCGAGCGTGAGCGCGCGGGTGATGCCGGCGAGGCACCCCGACTCCAGCACGGGGGTGACCAGCTCGCCGTCCCGCTCCACGAAGACGTTGGAGCTCGTGCCCTCGCACAGGTCGCCGACGGTGTTGGGCAGGATCGACTCGTCGCCGCCCTTGCGCACGGCGTCCGCGAGCGCCACGACGTTCTCCGCGTAGGACGTCGTCTTGAGCCCGGCGACGGCGGACCGCTCGTTGCGGGGCCAGGGCGAGCGCGCGGACCGCGACGTCGGTGCCATGGCGGACTGCTGCGCCGCGACGACGACGGTCTGGGGCGCGTCGACACGGCCGGAGCCGAGCGGGCCGACGCCGGCCGTGACGGTGATGCGCAGGCGGCCGTCGAACGCGCCGTCGAGCCGCACGGCCTCGGCGAGCGCGGCCGCGACGCCGTCGCGCACCTTCTGCTCGTCGGGGGCGGCGAGGCCGAGCCCGCTGGCGGAGCGCGCGAGCCGCCGGAGGTGCCGCGTCAGGGCGAACGCCCGGCCGTCGAAGACCGTGCAGGTCTCGAAGACGCCGTCCCCGACCGTGATGCCGTGGTCGACGGCGCTCAGCGCCGCCTCTCCCTGGCCGACGAGGCGGCCCTCCGCCCAGATCACCAGACTCATGAGGTCAGTGTGCCCGACTTCACGCACCGACGGTGTCGCCCCGAGCGTCCGAGTTCACCCCCGGTTCACCCCGGCTGCTCGTAGCGGCCGGACGACGCCCGTCTCACCATCAGAGAACGGGCCGCGACGGCGTGGCCCCCGCGCCTTCGAGGTGATCGGCATGAGACAGGTCTTCCGTGTGCTCGCGTACGTGGTCGCGGCGGGCGTCGTCGTCCAGGCGGCCGCCATCGTCTACGCGGTGGCCGGCATGGGCCTCTACATCGACGACGGCGGAGTCATGGACCAGGCCGCGATGGAGCAGGTGTTCGCCGGCGAGGAGGTCTTCCCGGAGCAGGCCGGCATGCTGCTGCACGGGACGAACGGGATCATGGTGCTGCCCCTCATCGCGCTCCTGACGTTCGTGGCGTCGTTCTTCGCGGGCATCCGTGGCGCCTGGCGCTGGGGCCTCGCGATCCTCCTCCTGGTCGTCCTGCAGGTGATGCTCGGCCTCGGCGGGCACAGCATGCCGTTCCTGGGCGGTCTGCACGGCATCAACGCGCTGCTCCTGTTCGGCGTCTCGCTGTACACGGGCTGGCGCGTGGCGGCGCGCGGCCGGGCCGAGCGCGGCGCACCCGTCGTCGCGACCCCGGGCATGGCCGCCGACGGCGTCGCGCCCTGACGTCGCCCACCATGACGGCCGCTCGTTCCCCGGTGCTGCGACGCGTGGTCGCGGGGCTGGTGGCGGCGGCCGTCCTGGTGCCGCTGGCGCTGCTCTGGCAGACCAGCAGGGCGCCCGGCAGCTTCTCCGTCACCGAGGCGGGGGCGTTCGAACGTGGCAGCGGGCCGCGCGTCACGACGCTCGAGGGTCACGCCGGGCACGGCGGGAGCCCCGCGAGCGCCACGAGCGTCGACGCCCTGGTGGCGCCGACCGGTCCCGCCGACGTGGCGCTCACCCTCACCGCGCGCGCCGAGCGCGTGGAGCTCGCCCCCGGCGTCACGGTCGACGCGTACACGGTGAACGGGACCACCCCCGGCCCGACGTTGCGCGCCGTGCAGGGCGACCTCGTCGAGGTGACGCTCGTCAACGAGAGCGTGCCGGACGGCGCCACCCTGCACTGGCACGGGATCGACGTGCCGAACGCGGCGGACGGCGTCGCGGGCGTCACCCAGGACGCCGTACCCGTCGGCGGCTCGCACACGTACCGGTTCGTCGCCGTCGACGCGGGCACGTACTGGTACCACTCGCACCAGATCTCCCACGAGCAGGTGCGCAAGGGGCTGCTCGGGGCGGTCGTCGTGTCCCCGTCGCGCGGCACCACGCCGGCCGGCGGTCCGGAGGTCGCGGACCTCCTGGAGGGCGCCGTCGACGTGCCCGCCCTGGTGCACCGCTACGGCGCGCGGCGCACCGTGCAGGGGGCGACCGGGGACCTCCCGGTCGAGGTCCCGCCCGGGACGGCGGCGCGCGTGCGCGTGATCAACACCGACAACGGTGTCCTGCCGGTCTGGGTGAGCGGGGCGCCGTTCCGGCTCGTCGCCGTCGACGGCACCGACGTGCACGACCCACCGGAGGTCCGGGACCGGGCCGTCGTGGTCCCGGCGGGCGGTCGCGCCGACCTGCTCGTCGTGGCGCCGGCGGACGGCTCGGCGGCGCGCGTCGAGCTGGGCGGCGCCTCGGCCGTCATCGTCGGGCCCGACGGCGCGACGTCCTCCGCCACGCGACGCCCGACGGCGACCCTCGACCTCCTCACCTACGGGACGCCGGCGCCGCTCGGCCTGGACCCGGGCGCGGCGGACCGCTCGTTCGACTACGTCATCGGCCGGGCGCCGGGGTTCCTCGACGGGAAGCCGGGCATGCACTGGACGGTGAACGGGCACACCTACCCGGACGTCCCGATGTTCGAGGTCGCTCAGGGCGACGTCGTGCGCATGCGGATCGACAACCGCAGCGGCGCCCCGCACCCGATGCACCTGCACGGCCACCACGTCGTCGTGCTGTCCCGCGACGGCGTCGCCGCGAGCGGCAGCCCGTGGTGGACGGACTCGCTCGAGGTGGCCGACGGCGAGGTCTACGACGTCGCGTTCCTCGCGGACAACCCGGGGATCTGGATGGACCACTGCCACAACCTGCCCCACGCCACCGAGGGCCTCGTGGCGCACCTCATGTACACAGGGGTCACGACGCCGTACCTGCTCGGGCACGCCACCGGCAACGTCCCCGAATGACCGGTCCGACCGACCGGCGTGGCGCCGTCAGCGCCGCAGCACCAGGTGCGTCACCTCCGGCGTGACGCGCGCGGACACCGTGCGCAGGTCGTGCGTCCCGACGCCCTCGAACAGGCGCACCCCCTCGACGTCGAGCACCACGGGCGCGACGTGCAGCCGCAGCTCGTCGATGAGGTCCGCGGCGAGGAACTGGTTGACGGTCGTCGCCCCGCCCGCCACCGAGACGTTCTTGTCGCCGGCCGCCTCGCGGGCCCGGTCCAGTGCCTCGTGCACCCCGCCGGTGACGAAGTGGAACGTCGTGCCGCCCTGCATCTCGATCGGGTCGCGCTCGTGGTGCGTGAGCACGAAGACGGGCGCGTGGTACGGCGGGTCCTCGCCCCACCAGCCGCGCCACGACAGGTCCCACTCGCCGCGGCCGGGGGTGAACATGTTCCGGCCCATGACGAACGCTCCGGCGGCGGTGATCGCGTCGAGCTCCGCCCGGTGGTCGTCCGGGTGGTCGAACATCCACGCGTGCATGATGCGCTCGCCGTCGCCGACGCCGTCGCCGAACGGCTGGTCGACGGACTGGTTCACCCCCGCCGAGACGCCGTCGAGGGAGATGCCGAGGTCGCAGGTCACCTGAGTCATGCAGGTGAGACGCCCGGACGACCCGGGACTCATCGCTGCGACGACGCGAGCCCCACCAGCCGGGCCGCCTTGAGCTCCGTCTCGTCCCACTCGCGCTCGGGGTCGCTCCCCCAGGTGATCCCGGCGCCCGTGCCGAACCGCAGCACGCCGCCGCCGGGCTCGTCCTCCCACCAGAAGGTGCGGATCCCGACGGCGAGCTCGGCGCGCCCGGCGTCGCCGTCCACCCACCCCACGGCGCCGCAGTACGGGCCGCGGGCGGACGGCTCGAGCTCGGCGATCAGCCGCAGGGCCGAGGACTTCGGCGCCCCCGAGACGGAGCCCGGCGGGAACGTGGCCTCGAGCGCCCGCGCCCAGATCCCGGGGCCGCCGCCCGCCAGCTCGCCGCGCACGCGCGACACGAGGTGGACCAGGCCGGGGTGCTCCTCGACGGCGAGCAGGTCGGTCACGTCGACCGTGCCCGGGCGGCACACGCGCTGCAGGTCGTTGCGCACCAAGTCGGTGATCATGACGTTCTCTGCGCGGTCCTTGGCCGTGAGGCCCGACGGCGTGCGCGCCGTGCCCTTGATCGGCCCCGACGCGAGGGTCGCCGCTCCGCCCGGTGCGACGTCGAGCGACAGGTACAGCTCCGGCGAGGCGCTCACGACCCACACGGGGTCGAGCCCGCTCGCGGCGGGCACGTGCACCGCGGCCGCGTAGGGGGCGGGGTTGCCGGCCGCCAGCCGCGCGGCGAGAGCCGCGGCGTCGGGCTCGACGACGGCGCCAGCGCCCGTCGCGGGCAGCGGGGCGGACAGGACCCGGCACACGTTGACCTGGTAGACGTCGCCACGCCGCACCCGCTCCCGGACGGTGGCGACGGCGCGCACGTACGCGTCCCGGTCGAGCGAGCTGGTCCAGGCCGACGGCGCCGGCCCCCGCCAGGGCACGCCGTCGCGCGGCGTCGTCGGCGCGGGGCCGACGTCGGCGAACCGCCACGCGCGGGCCCGACCGCCCGGCCGGGTGGCGCCGTCGCGCCCCAGGTCCGCCTCGAAGTCGACGACGACGAACCAGACCCCCGAGTCGAGGCGTTCCGGCTGCTCGGAGAGGTCGACGCATTCGACGGCGCGCGACGCGCGGCGGCCGGCGAACGTGGCCCAGGAGGTCGGCTCGTGCACACGAGCACGCTAGTAGGTCCGCCGCGGACACCCCCGGCGGGGGCGATCGAGGGGCGATTGGACGGACCGCCGGGGGTCCACTAATGTTTGGGGCGCGCCAGAACGGCGGTCACCGCAAGGTGTCCAGGTTCCTGGCCGCGCGGATGTGGCTCAGTTGGTAGAGCATCACCTTGCCAAGGTGAGGGTCGCGGGTTCGAGTCCCGTCATCCGCTCGGAGGCCCACTCTCTGATCGACTCACCATGAGCGTCGGGAGAGCACGTCTCAAGGTGGGTTGGCCGAGAGGCGAGGCAGCGGCCTGCAAAGCCGTATACACGGGTTCGAATCCCGTACCCACCTCGCAGCACGGGCGATTGGCGCAGCGGTAGCGCGCTTCCCTGACACGGAAGAGGTCACTGGTTCGATCCCAGTATCGCCCACCAGCATCACGAAGCCCCGACCGGGTTCCCGGTCGGGGCTTCGTCGTTCCCGGAGCAGGACTTCCGCCGCACGACTCCCTGACACACCTCCCTGATGCACCTCCCCGATGCACCGCCGACGGCCGGAGCGGCGGCAGCGTCGCAGGTCACACGGCCGCGATTGGACCAGCGCGCCGAAGGTCGAGTAATGTTCCTCAGGCGCCGGGAGACCAGGACAGCAGTCCTGAACGACCCGGTCGCGCGGATGTGGCTCAGTTGGTAGAGCATCACCTTGCCAAGGTGAGGGTCGCGGGTTCGAGTCCCGTCATCCGCTCCGAGCTCTGCATTTCCCTCACGGGGAGCGCAGCAGCCGTACGGGCGATTGGCGCAGCGGTAGCGCGCTTCCCTGACACGGAAGAGGTCACTGGTTCGATCCCAGTATCGCCCACCAGAACGAGGCCGTCCCGGTTCGCCCGGGGCGGCCTTTCGCGTTCCTCCCCGGCCTCCCTCCCGACGCCGGGGTGTCGCCCTCGTCACCCCCACGGCGTAGCGTCGAGAGCATGTGCCGCAACATCACGACCCTGCGGGGGCTCGAGCCGCCCGCCACCGACGAGGAGATCAGGGCCGCCGCGGAGCAGTTCGTCCGCAAGGTGACGGGCGTGCAGCGCTCGGCCGGTGCCGCCGCCCGCGAGCCGTGCGAGCAGGCCACGGCCGAGATCGCGGACATCGTCACGCGGCTGCTCGGCGAGCTCCCCGAGCGCCGGCAGCCGCCGAAGACGGTGCCGCCGCTGCGCCGTGAGGAGGTGCAGGCGCGCATCGCCGCGCGTCAGGCCGCGCGCGAGGAGCACGAGCGGATGCACGAGCTCGGGATCGCGCACAGCCACTAGGCTCGCCCGCGTGGATCAGCCCTTCCCCGCCCCCGTCGACGCGCCGCCGACCGCTCCCGACCC
Source organism: Isoptericola sp. NPDC019482 (assembly GCF_040632295.1). Lineage (NCBI taxonomy): Bacteria > Bacillati > Actinomycetota > Actinomycetes > Micrococcales > Promicromonosporaceae > Isoptericola > Isoptericola sp. NPDC019482. The sequence goes on along the minus strand of NZ_JBEYBQ010000008.1, from coordinate 100,736 downwards.
GGTCTCCGCGACGATGCACCGCGCCAAGGCGCACGCCCGGGCGTCGCACGTGACGGTGGGGCAGGTGCGGCACGGCCACGGGGGCGCCGTGGAGATCGACTGCTCGTGCGGGATGGTCCTCACCAACGGACCGGACTGGTCCCTCGACGAGCACATCCGGCTGCACCGCGCCGAGGCGCGCTACGTCGCGCTGAGCCGCGTGGCCCCCGCGGGGATGCCGCGGCTGGTCCCCGTCGGCGCGGACCGCCTCCCCCGCTGACGCCACGCGACCACCGGCGGCTCACGCCGTCGGCTTCGCCTCGGCGTCGGTGTGCCTCGGCGTCGGTGTCGAGACTCTGTCAGAGCTCGTCCGGGTCGTCCCAGGAGACTCCGCTCGAGGCGCCTTCGATGGGGCCGAGCTCCGCCGCGGAGAGGGACGCCGGCGCCTTCGCCGCGTCTCCCCCGGACCTGGCGTCCCGGTCGCGATCGTCCAGCGGGCGCCGCCGGGGTGCCAGCCTGGCCTGCGAGGCGATCGACTCGTCCAACCTGTCCACCGGCACCGTGGGTCGGGTGCCTGTGCCATCCGTGCTCATGGGCCAAGGTCTAACAGTCGGCGCGGTGCTCCGCCCGTGCTTGGCACACTATTTATTCCCTCGGGCCCTGGAACGCCCGTTCCCTGCACGGTCCCCGGGCGTCACCAGGACGGGTGCTGCGCGCCACCGTCGCCCGCGGCATCCGACACCTGGACGCGGGGCCGCGAAGGTTGCCTCCGGTGGCTAGAGTGTCCGCCGTGACCGCTGCCGACGCAGGCCTCACCGACAGGGCGGCACCCGGGACCCCGCCGCCGCTGCCCGGGACACGGGACCGCTGGCCTGGACCACGGCCGCTGCTGTGGGCACCGCGGGCCCACACCGTCGAGGTCGTCCTGCCGGAGTCCGGGGCCCGCCTGCCCCTCCGCCTCGTGGGCGCGCACGAGCCCGGATACTGGCGCGCGGACGCCGAGCTCACCACCGGCACCGACTATCTCTTCTCCGTCGACGGCGGCCCGCCGGTCCCGGACCCCTGCGGCGCCTGGATGCCCTGCGGCGTCCACGGCGCGTCCCGCGTGCTCGACCAGGAGTTCGGCTGGACGGACGGGGACTGGCAGGGCGCGGACCTCGACACCGGCGCCCTGCTGCGCGTCGACCTGCCCACGTTCACCCCCGACGGCACGCTCGACGCGGCCGCGGACCTCCTCGAGGACGTCGCCGCGACAGGGGTGCTGGGCGTCGAGCTCTCCCCCGTCGCCGCCCACGACCCCGAGCGCGGTCCGGCGGCCGGCGTCCGCCTGTTCGCCGTGCACGAGCCGCTCGGCGGCCCCCGCGCCCTCCAACGGTTCGTGGACCGAGCCCACCGGTGCGGCCTCGCGGTCGTGCTCGACGCGCCCCACCGGTGGGCCGTCGCCGACGGACTCGGCCTGCACGCCTTCGGCCCCTACGCGACCGGGTCGCGCATCGGGCCCCGCACGGGTGCACGCCCCGGCCCCCCGGGCTCCGACAGCCCGCGGATCAACCTCGACGGCAGCGGGAGCCGGGGGCCCCGCGACTTCCTCGTGGCCGACGCCGAGCGCTGGCTGCGCGACTTCCACGTGGACGGCCTGCTGCTCGACGTCGAGGCGCTCGTCGACCGCTCGGCGGTGCCGTTCCTCGGGGAGCTCGCGGAGGACGTGCACCACCTCGGCGAGCAGCTCGGCCGCCGGCTCCACCTCCTCGTCGACGGGCCGGGGCGCAGCGACCGGCTGACCACCGTCGTGCACGACATCCTCGCCGCGCCGGGCGACGCCGCCCCCGTCCAGGACCTGCGCCAGCTCGCGCACGAGGTGTTCCCCCCGACGACGGAACCGTGGCGCCCGCCGAGCCTGCGGCGCGCGCACCGCGCCACGCAGCGAGCCTCCGCGGTGCTCGTGCGCGACCTCACGCGGCTGCCCGCCGCGAACCGCTCGGTCCCCTGGACGCCCGACGCGGGCGAGGACCACCCGGAGGCCGCGAGCGTGACCGACGACGACCGCGCCTGCCTGCTGACGTTCGCGGTCCTCGCCGGGACGCCGCCGGTGCTCGACACCGAGCACGTGCCCGTGCCCGCGCGGGACGACCGGGCACGGCGCCTCGTCGACTGGACCCGGACGCTGGTGGCGCTGCGTCCCACCGCGTCGGCGGACCGCGACCTGCCCGTGGACGTGCGCACCGAGGGGGCGACGCTCCTGGGCCGTCGCGGACGCACCGCCGTGGCCCTGGTCACGGGCACCGAGACGACCGACGTCGACGTCTCCTCGCTCCCGGCCGACATGGAGCTCGTGGCGGCCTGGGACCCGGAGGGGACGACCCTCGCGGACGGCGTCCTGCGGATCCCGCCGCGGTCCCCCGCCGTGCTGCACTCCGGCCCGGTCGGGCCGTAGCGGCCGCGGGCCGGCGGGCAGTCACACCGCCAGGCGCCGACCCTCCTCCGCAAGCGCACCGAGCCGCGACAGGGCCCGGAAGTACTTCTTGCGGTAGCCGCCGCGCAGCATCTCGTCGGAGAACAGGTGCTGGGGGCCCTCGCCGGCGAGGAGCACCGGCACGTCACGGTCGTAGAGGCGGTCCACGAGGACCACGAGCCGCAGCGCCACCTCCTGACGCTGCACGGGCCGCACCCCGGTGAGCGCGACCAGCTCCACGCCGTCGAGCAGCGCGCCGTACCGGCTCGGGTGCACGGTCGCGAGGTGCGCGAGCAGGGCGTCGAACTCGTCGAGCACGGCGCCCGGGCGGCGGGCGGCCGCGCGCGCCACGACGTCCGCCGCGAGCGGGTCGGCCTCGGTCACGACGGCACGGTGGCGGTAGTCCTCGCCGTCCACGCGCAGCACCTCGAAGCGGGAGGAGAGCGCCTGGATCTCGCGCAGGAAGTCCTCGGCCGCGAAGCGGCCCTCGCCCAGCGCCTCGGGCAGCGTGTTCGACGTCGCGGCGAGGGCGACGTCGCGGTCGGCGAGCTCGCGCAGCAGCCGCGACATCAGCACCGTGTCGCCAGGGTCGTCGAGCTCGAACTCGTCGATGCAGACCAGGCGGCGCGTGGCCAGCGCCTCGACCGTCGGGAGGAAGCCGAGCGCCCCCACGAGGTTCGTGTACTCGACGAACGTGCCGTACGCGACCGACCCCTCGCCGAGGGCCGCGGTGACCTCGTGCGCGAGCGACGTGAGCAGGTGGGTCTTGCCGACGCCGAAGCCGCCGTCCATGTACACGGCGGGCACCGCGCGGCGCCGACCGAACAGCGCCTTCAGTCCCGAGGACCGAGGGGCCACGATCTCGTGCGCGACCTCCTGCAGCCGGGCGGGCACCGTCGTCTGGCTCGGGTGGGCGGGGTCGGCCCGGTAGGTGGAGAAGCGGGCCTCGGCGAAGTGGCGCGGCGGCACCAGGTCGGCGAGCAGCCGGTCGGGCGAGACGGTGGGACGCACCGCCGACAGGGAGGGCACCTCGCCGTCCGTGGCGGGGGGCGCGGACGTCGCGTCCGTCTCGGGGTCCTGGTCCTGCGTGAGCGTCACGACCGTCAAGGCTACGCCGCGTCGGTACGCTGACCGCTGTGAGATCTGCCACGACGCCGCTCGACCTGCTCGTCCCCGGACCGGAGCACCTGCCCCCCGACCCGGTCGAGAGCCGGCTCGGTGCGCTCTACGACGAGTGCACCGGGGGCGGTCGGTGGCTGCGGGCCAACTTCGTCAGCACGGTCGACGGCGGCGCCTGGGGTCCGGACCACCTGTCCGGCTCGATCAACGACGACGCGGACTGGCGCGCGTTCCGCGTCCTGCGTGCCGCGGCCGACGTCGTTCTGGTGGGGGCGGGCACGGCCCGGCACGAGGGCTACACGGCGCTCGACCGGCCTCGGGGCCTGCCCGCCGCCGCCGACCGCCCCCTGGAGCTCGCGCTCGTCACGCGCTCCGGCCGGGTGCCGCAGCAGCTCGCCGACGGCGACCGGCCGCCGCTGGTCCTCACCGGCGAGGCCGGCGCCCGCACGGCGAGCCGGATGGTCCCCGCCGACCGGGTGATCACGGTGGCGTCGGCGCACGACCCCGACGAGGTGGACCTGCGGGCCGGCCTCGCCGCCGTCGCCGACCGGGGCCTGCGTCGCGTGCTGTGCGAGGGCGGCCCGACCCTGCTGGCCGCCCTGCTCGCGGACGACCTGGTCGACGAGCTGTGCGTCACCACGAGCCCGTGCCTCGTCGGACCGGGCCCCTCCCGCATCGTCGCCGCCTCCCCCGCCGGGGCCCCCGGCGAGGCCCCGCCGCCGGCCGGGATCCCCGTGGCACCGCCCACGTCCGCCCGCCTCGCCCACCTGCTGCACGCGCCGAGCACGGGCACGCTGCTGGCGCGCTGGCTGCTGCGCTGAGCCGGCCGGGGAACGACGGCGGCGAGGCACGCGTCACGTCCCGGCCCTCGCCGGGCGCCTGGCCTCGCATCGACGGCCCGGGGTGGCTACGGTGCTGGCATGCCGACGACCGTCGTCCTCACGGAGGACGCCCTCACCGACGCCGACGTGGCGCACATCCTGTCCCTGCACGACGAGCAGGCCGAGCGCTACCGCGTGCTGGTCCCCTCGGACACCGACCGCAACGTGGTCGCCGCGATCATCGACCACCTGTGGGTGGGCGAGCTGCGCGAGGCCGGTCAGGACCTGGTGGGCAAGGAGCCCACACCCGAGCAGGCGCAGGCCACCGCCGCCGAGCGCCTCGCGCGGTCGCTCGCCGCGCTGCAGGCGGCCGGCGCGACCGCCGAGGGCACGGTCGCCGACGAGGACCCGCTCCCGGCCCTGAGCGCGGCCGTCGCCGCCCAGGGCGGCCCCGACGGCGTCCAGGACGTGATCGTCGTGACCTACCCGCACGTCGTCGCCGACACCTTCCGCTCCGACTGGGCGTCGCGCGCCCGCGAGCACCTGCAGGTCCCCGTGCTGCACCTGTACGCCGGGACCAGTGAGATCGGCGACTGAGCCCGACCTGCCCCCCGACACGACGAAGGCCCCGTCCGGCGGACGGGGCCTTCGTCGTGGTCGTCGTGTCCGTCAGCGGACGCGGTGCCCGGCGTTCTCGATCGTCGCGCGCACCAGCTCGTCCATGGAGTCGAGGAACGGTTCCTCCTCCAGCAGGTCGTGGTCGACGGCCGCGACCGACAGCTCCGTGCAGCCGAGCACGACGACGGACGCGCCGCGCTCGACGAGCCGGGCCGCCACGCCGCGCAGCGCGTCGGGGTCGGCCGGGCGCCCGGCCTTGACCTGCTCGTAGATCACCGCGTTGACGACGTCCTGGTCCGCCGCGTCCGGGACGACGACGTCGACGCCGTGGGCGGCGAACGCGTCGTCGTACACCTTCGACGCGACCGTGCCCGCCGTGGCCAGCAGGCCGACGCGCCGCAGGCCGGGCACCCGGGCGTGGGCCGCCGCCACCGTCACGTCGATGATCGAGACGAACGGCACCGTGACGGCGTCGAGCACCTGCTGGGTGAAGTAGTGCGCCGTGTTGCACGGCATCACGAGGAACTGGACGCCGAAAGCCTCCAGGCGGCGGGCGTCGCGCGCGAGCACCGGGCCCGGGTCCGCCGGCGACCGGCCGAGCACGAAGTCGGTGCGGTCCGGGATCGTCGCGTGGTTGAGCACGACGAGGTCCACGTGGTCCTGGTCCCGCTCGGCGACGGTCCGCTGCACCACCCGCTGCAGGAAGTAGGCGGTGGCCAGCGGGCCGACGCCGCCGATGACGCCGACGGGACGGTCCTCGACCGTTCCGCCGGCGCCCTCGGCGCCGCGCCCGACGTCCGAGGTCACGCGTGCTCCCGTGCGCCCTGTGGCGCGGCGGGTCCGGTCCAGGCCAGGGCCCGCGACTGCGCCACCGGGTAGTGCCGGGCGTACTTGCGGAACTGGTTGAGCTGCGCCACCAGCAGGTACGCGACCCGGCGCGGGTCCCACTCCTTGCGGTACCACAGCGGGTTGGACGCGCGGCGCGTGAGCTGCAGCCGCCGGGTGCGGGACCGGGTCACCGGGTCCGCGACGTAGCGGCGCAGCAACGCCCCCGGCAGCACCGTGTACAGGTGCTTGGTGGTCACCGCGCCGTCGTCCGAGAGCGGCACGTCCGGCCCGAGCACCGCGCGCGGCTCGGGGTCGAGGCCGCGCAGGTGCTCGTGCACGTAGAACTTCACCGGGTTCGCGCCCGTGGAGGTGACGTAGTAGTTCGAGCGGCCCAGACGAGGGTTGAGCTCGAAGAACACGTACCGCCCGTCGCGCGGGTCGTACTTGAGGTCGAAGTTCGCGACGCCGGTCCAGCCGACGTGCTCGAGCAGCCGGCGCGCCTGCTCCACGACCTCGGGCTGGACGCCCGTGACGATCGCGGCCGGGTTGCCGAGCGCCCCGGGCGCGTGCTCCTCGAGCAGCACGTGCCCGAAGGAGGAGAACCGCACCTTGCCCTGCGCGTCGCTGTAGCAGGTGAGGATCCGCATGCCGGAGTCGTCGCCGGGGATGTAGTCCTGCACGACGAACGAGCCGACGTACCCGGCGTCCTTCACGCGCCCGAGCAGGTCGAGCAGCTCGGTGCGGGTGTCCACGAGGAAGACCTTCTTCTTCCCCGCGAACTCGACGTCGTGGTACGCCGCGGTGCTGGCCGCCTTCGCGATCACGGGGAACGTGAGGCCGCTGGTGTCGGGCTCGGTGCCCGACGCGACGTCGTGCACCACCGTGGTGGGGTGCGCCAGGCCGAGCTCGGCGCACAGGGCCCCGAACTCCTCCTTGTCGGTGAGCCGCAGCAGCAGCTCCTCGCCCACGTACGGCACCAGGTAGCGGTCCTCGAGGCGGTCGCGGTGCTGCACGAGCATCCGCACCAGCCAGTCGGCGGAGCCCACGACGACGAGGTCGGCGTCGGTGTGCTCGTCCGCGATCCGGCGCAGGCACGCGACGATCGCCTCGGGGTCGTCGATCCGCGGCTCGGCCACGTGGGTGAGGATGCGCGAGTGGCGCACCAGCCCCGTGGACGCGCCGGACACCACCACGGAGCGCACGCCGTACGCCTCGTGGAACGCCCGGGCCAGGCTGTACGCCCCGATGTCGCCGCCGAGGACGACGGGCTGCAGCCGCCGCTGCGAGGTCTGCGTCACGATGCCTCCTTCGTCGCGGCGCCGCCGGCCGACGTGCCGGCCGGCGCTCCCGCCGCGGTGTTCGCCGCGTAGTTCCGGCGCAGCGCCTCCAGCGGGTAGAACTGCCGGTACTTGCGCACGTGGTTGAGCATCGCCGTGAGCACGTACAGCCGGCGGCGGGGCGACGAGTCCGCCTTGTAGCGCAGCGGGTGCACCGTGCGCCGGGAGCGCTGCAGCCGCACGACGCGGGCGTGCAGCTCCGGGTCCAGCACGTAGGAGCGCAGCAGCCGCTTCGGCACGACGGCGTAGAGCACCTCGCGGTCCGCCGTCACCGGCTCGCGGCGCAGGCCGTGCACGACGTCGTCCACCAGCGCCTCGGTCGGGTTCTGCCCGCCCGCGGTGAGGTAGTAGTTGTTCCGCCCGATGCGCGGGTTCTGCTCGAAGAACTTGAACACGCCGTCGCGCGGGTCGAGCTTGACGTCGAAGTTCGCGAAGCCCCGCCAGCCCGTGTGCTCGAGGATCCGCTGGGCCGCGTCGAGGATCTCCGCGATCGGCTCCACGATCATCGCCGAGGGGTTGCCGCGCGCCGCCGGCGTGCGCTCCTCGAGCAGCACCTGCGCCGAGGAGCGCAGCGTGACCCGTCCGTTGGAGTCGGCGTAGGCCGTGACCGACCGCATGCGCGTGTCGTCGCCGGGGATGTTCTCCTGCACGAGGAAGCGACCGCGGAAGCCCGCCTCGCGCAGCGAGATCATCAGCCGGTCGAGCTCGGCCGGCGTCGCGATCTCGTAGATCTTCTTCTTCCCGGCGAACTGCACGTCGTGGTAGTCGGCGCTGCTCGCGGGCTTGGCGATCACCGGGAAGTCGAAGCCGACCGGCAGCGGCTCCCAGCCGGGCTCCGCCGCGCGGGCGAAGTCCTGGATCACCGTGGCCGGCGTCGGGATCCCGAGCTGGGCGCACACCTCCTGGAACTCCGCCTTGTCGGAGATCCGGTCGATGAGCGCGGCGTCCGCGAACGGGACCACGTAGCCGGCCGCCTCGAGCTCGGCGCGGTGGTGCACGAGGACGCGCACGACCCAGTCCATGTTCGTGAGGAGCACGAGGGCGCGGCCGGGCTTCGCCAGCCGGCCCGCGACGTCCTGCAGGGCCGCGACGATCTGCTCGGGAGCGGTGCCCGACAGCTCCGTGTCGATGATCTGCGAGTGCGCGATGGGTCCCGGCTCCGCGAAGGCGACGACGGTGGTCCGCACGCCGTAGCGCTCGTGGAACGAGCGCGCGAGCGCGTACACCCCGATGTCCGACCCGACGATGACGGGCTGGAACCCGGGCTGCGCGCCCGCGGCCGTGCCCCCGGTGCTGGTGGTGCTCACGGGAACGCTCATGCCTCCTGCTCGGAGCGGTCGGCCGACCACTCGGTGTGGAAGGTGCCCTCGCGGTCGGTGCGGCGGTAGGTGTGCGCGCCGAAGAAGTCGCGCTGCGCCTGGATCAGCGCGGCGGGCAGCCGCTCGGCACGCACGCCGTCGTAGTAGGAGAGGGACGAGGAGAACGCGGGGGTCGGGACGCCGTTGAGGGCGGACTGCGACACGACGCGGCGCCAGGCGGCGAGGCCGTTGCCCACGGCGTTCGTGAAGTACTCGTCCGCGAGCAGCAGCGGCAGCGCGGCGTCGCGCTCGTACGCCTCGGTGATGCGGTTGAGGAAGCGGGCGCGGATGATGCAGCCGCCGCGCCAGATGCGGGCCATGGCGCCGCGGTCGATGTCCCAGCCGTACTCGGCGGAGGCGGCGGCGATCTGGTCGAAGCCCTGCGAGTACGCGACGACCTTCGACGCGTACAGCGCGAGGCGCACGTCCTCGATGAAGGCGTCGCGGTCGGCGATCTCCCACGCGCCCGCGTCGGCGGGCAGCGCGGCACGGCCGGCCTCGCGCTGCGGCACGGAGCCGGAGAGCGCGCGGGCGAACGTCGCCTCGGCGATGCCCGTGATCGGCACGCCCAGGTCGAGGCCGTTCTGCACCGTCCAGCGGCCGGTGCCCTTCTGCTCGGCCTGGTCGAGGACGATGTCGACGAACGCGCTGCCGGTGGCCGCGTCCACGTGCTGCAGCACGTCCGCGGTGATCTCGATGAGGAACGACTCGAGGTCGCCGGTGTTCCACTCCTCGAAGATCTTCCCGATCTCCGCGGCGGACGCGCCCAGGCCCTGCTTGAGCAGGTCGTAGGCCTCGGCGATGAGCTGCATGTCGGCGTACTCGATGCCGTTGTGCACCATCTTGACGAAGTGGCCGGCGCCGTCGGGGCCGACGTAGGTGCAGCACGGCGTGCCGTCGACCTTCGCCGAGATGTCCTCGAGGATCGGGCCGAGGCTCGCGTACGACTCGCGGGTGCCGCCGGGCATGATCGACGGGCCGTTGAGCGCGCCCTCCTCGCCGCCCGAGACGCCGGTGCCCACGAAGTGCAGGCCCTTCGCGCTGAGGTCCTTCTCGCGGCGGATCGTGTCGGGGAAGTGGGCGTTGCCGGCGTCGACGACGATGTCGCCCTCCTCCAGCAGCGGCACGAGCTCGTCGATGACGGCGTCGGTGGCCGCGCCCGCCTTGACCATGATGACGACCTTGCGGGGCCGCTCGAGGGAGGCGACGAAGTCGGCCATCGACTCGGACGGGACGAAGTCGCCCTCGTGACCGGCGTCAGCGATGAGCGACTGGGTCTTGGCGTACGAGCGGTTGTGCACCGCCACCGTGTAGCCGTGCCGCGCGAAGTTGCGGGCGAGGTTGCGGCCCATCACCGCAAGGCCGGTCACGCCGATCTGGGCACGAGCTGTCATCGTTTCCCTGCTTCCGTCGGTTCTCGGTTGGGTCGGGCGGCCGGGGGCGGCGACTGGCGCACGCGCTCCCCCGCCCGGGAGCCGGGACCAGCGTAGTCGGCCTGGCGGCGGAGGTGTACGGACCATCACGATCCGGACACGACCGGCGCCCGGGTGCGTCGTTTGACCCGACCGGCCACCTGGCGCCGTACGGTGGCTGGCGTGACCGGTGATCGCTCGGGCGACTCGACGCGGGACCCTCGGCAGGATCCCAGGCAGGTGCCCGCCCCCTTCGCGGCCGCGCTGGCGTCCCTGCGCGAGCGGCGGTTGCGCGGCGAGGTGCACCTGGCGGAGATCCCTGGGCCGACGCGCGTGGCCCCGTACTCCGTGGCCCTCGAGGGCGAGGTCGCCGAGCCCGACGGCGAGGAGGTCGCGACCGGCAGGTTCGTCGTCCTGCACGACCCCGACGGGCAGGAGACGTGGCAGGGCACCTTCCGCGTGGTGACGCTGGTGCGCGCGACGCTCGAGCCGGAGCTCGCGGCGGACCCGCTGCTCGCCGACGTCGCGTGGACCTGGGTGACCGAGTCCCTCGAGGCCGCGGGCGTCGACGCGCTGGCGATCGGCGGCACCGTGACGCGCGTGCTGTCCCAGAGCTTCGGCGCGCTGGGCGCCACTCCCGACGCCGTCGACCTGGAGATCCGCGCGTCCTGGACGCCCACCGACACCGACCTCGGGGTGCATTTGGCGGTGTGGGGCGACCTCATGGCGACTGCCGGGGGCCTGCCCCCGCTGCCCGACGGCGTCGCCTCCCTCGCGGGGCGCTCGGGCGGTCGCGGGCACCCGCGGCCCGGGTCACGACCGCATACCGTGGGGCCATGAGCTCAGCAGTCCCCCCGACCGCCACCGACGTCGTCCCGCTCACCGAGCCCGCGGACGGCGTCGGGCGCGTCGTCGACACCCCGGCCGCCCTCGCCCGCGTGGTCGAGCGGTTCGCCGGCGGCACCGGCCCCGTCGCCGCCGACGCGGAGCGCGCGTCCGGCTACCGCTACGGCCAGGCCACCTACCTGGTGCAGCTGCGGCGCGAGGGCGCCGGCACGGCGCTGCTCGACCCGGTCGCGCTGCCCGACCTGTCGGCGATCGGCGAGGCGGTGGGCGACGCCGAGTGGGTGCTGCACGCGGCGTCGCAGGACCTGCCAGGGCTCGCCGAGCACGGGCTGCGCCCGGCGCGGGTCTTCGACACGGAGCTCGCGGCGCGCCTGCTGGGCCTCGAGCGCGTGGGCCTGGCCGCCGTCGTCGCGGAGCTGCTCGGGCTGGGACTGGCCAAGGAGCACTCTGCCGTCGACTGGTCCACGCGGCCGCTGCCGGAGGACTGGCTGCGCTATGCCGCCCTCGACGTCGAGGTGCTCGTGGACCTCCGCGACCGGCTGGCCGAGCGGCTGGACGCGGACGGCAAGGCGGAGTGGGCGGCGCAGGAGTTCGAGGCCGAGCGCACCGCTCCTCCCCCGGCCCCGCGCGTCGACCCGTGGCGACGCACGTCGGGCACGCACACGCTGCGCGACCGGCGTCAGCTGGCCGTGGTCCGCAGCCTCTGGCTGGCGCGCGACACGAGCGCCCGCGCCCGCGACGTCTCCCCCGGCCGGGTGCTGCCGGACCGCGCCATCGTCGCGGCCGCCCGCGCACTGCCGCGCACCGTCCCGCAGCTCACCGCCCTGCCGGAGTTCGCCGGCAAGGCCACGCGCCGTCGTGCCCCCGCGTGGCAGCGGGCGATCGACGAGGCACTCGCCCTGCCCGACGACCTGCTGCCGAGCCAGCGCGGACCGCGCACCGACGGACCGCCCCAGCCGCGCACCTGGGCGGACCGAGACCCCGTCGCAGCACGCCGCCTCACCAGCGCCCGCGAGCTCCTCGCCACCATGTCCGGCGACCTGCACGTGCCCGTCGAGAACCTGCTGCAGCCCGATGCCCTGCGCCGGCTGTGCTGGACGCCGCCGGACCCGGCCCGCTCGGCCGAGATCGCGGAGTTCCTCCGGGGCCGCGGAGCGCGCCCGTGGCAGGTCGAGCTGGTCGCGACGCCCCTCGAGGAGGCGTTCTCCACCCTCGCCTGACCCGCGAGCTGTCAGAACCAGGCCGTGCTCTACCCCGACGTGGGTCTGACAAGTCGCAGCGCTCCGGACTTGTCAGAGTCAGGTCGGGACATACACCGACCTGAGTCTGACAAGTCGGGTGAGACGGGGTCTCAGAGTGGTCTATCCTGGTTCCCGGTACTCGCGGTAGCGTGTACCTCGGCGCCGGCCCCACCGGGTCGTCGCCCGAGAGCGGCGTCGCTCGTCGGACGCCGAAGTCCCGACCCCCGCCTGCGGATGGAGCTTCCATGACCACACGGAACCCGGCCCGCCGCGCGCTGCGCGACGTCGTCTTCGTCGAGGGCGTGCGCACGCCGTTCGGCAAGGCCCGGCCCGACGGCCTCTACGCGGAGACCCGCGCCGACGACCTGATCGTCAAGGCGGTCCGCGAGCTGCTGCGCCGTCACCCCGAGCTGCCGGGCGAGCGCGTGGACGAGGTGGCCATCGCCGCCACCACGCAGCAGGGCGACCAGGGCCTGACCCTCGGCCGCACCGTGGGGATGCTCGCCGGCCTCCCCCAGACCGTCCCCGGCTTCGCCATCGACCGCATGTGCGCGGGCGCCATGACCGCCGTCACGACGACCGCCGCCGGCATCGCGACCGGCAGCGCCGACGTCGTGATCGCGGGCGGCGTGGAGCACATGGGCCGTCACCCGATGGGCTTCGACGCCGACCCGAACCCGCGCTTCCTGTCCGAGAAGCTCGTGGACCCCGAGGCGCTCAACATGGGCGTCACGGCCGAGAACCTGCACGACAAGTTCCCGCACCTCACCAAGAAGCGCGCGGACACCTACGCCGTGAACAGCCAGGCCAAGTACGCCAAGGCGCTGGCGAACGGCGACGTGGGGCCGGAGCTCGTGCCGGTCGCCGTCCGCTCCGCCGAGCAGGGCTGGGGCCTCGCCACCGCCGACGAGCTGCCGCGACCCGGCACCACCGTCGAGGGCATCGCGAACCTCAAGACGCCGTTCCGCCCCGGCGGCCGCGTCACCGCGGGCAACGCCTCCCCGCTGACCGACGGCGCCACGGCCGCCCTCCTCGCCTCGGGCGACACCGCTGCGGAGCTCGGCCTGCCGGTCGCCATGCGCCTGGTCTCCTCCGCGTTCGCCGGCGTCGACCCGTCGATCATGGGCTACGGCCCGGTCCCTGCCACCGACCGCGCGCTCGCCCAGGCCGGTCTGTCCATCGACGACATCGGCCTGTTCGAGATCAACGAGGCCTTCGCCGTGCAGGTGCTGAGCTTCCTCGACCACTACGGCATCGCCGACGACGACGAGCGCGTCAACCCGTACGGCGGCGCCATCGCCATGGGCCACCCGCTGGCCAGCTCGGGCGTGCGCCTCATGACGCAGCTCGCGCACCAGTTCGCGCAGCACCCCGAGGTCCGGTACGGCATCACCACCATGTGCGTGGGCCTCGGGCAGGGCGGCACCGTGATCTGGGAGAACCCGCACCACGCCGACTACTCCGGCCACACCACCGCGACCACCGCGACGGACGAGGAGAACTGACCGCATGACCGACAACTCCACCGCCGGCGTCCGCGCCGAGCGCGTCACGCACTCCCTCGTCCGGGACGTCGAGCTCCCGGACGGCGCGGGCACCCTCGCGCTCGTCACGCTCGACAACGGCCTCGACCACACCAAGCCCAACACCCTGGGCCCCGAGGGCATGGCCGAGCTCACCGCCGCCCTGACCGCGCTGGCCGAGCGCGCGGGCCGCGGCGAGATCGCCGCCGTCGCCGTCACCGGCAAGCCGTACTTCCTCGCCGCGGGCGCGGACCTGCTGCAGGTCTCCACCGTCACCTCGCACGAGCAGGCGCTCGAGCTGGGCCGCTCCGGCCACGCCGCCTACGAGCTGCTGCACACCATGGGCGTGCCGACCTTCGCGTTCGTCAACGGGCTCGCGCTCGGCGGCGGCCTCGAGGTCGCGCTCAACTGCGACTACCGCACCGTGGCGTCCGACGCGCCCGCGCTCGGCCTGCCCGAGACCGGCCTCGGCCTCATCCCCGGGTGGGGCGGCGCCTACCTCGTGCCGCGCCTCGTGGGCATCGAGAAGGCCGTCGACGTCATCCTCACGCGCCCGGCGACGCAGAAGCCGTTCAAGGCGGCCGAGGCCGCCCGGATCGGCCTCGTGGACCAGCTCTTCGAGGCGGCCGACTTCCTCGAGCAGTCGATCCTGTGGGCCTCGCGCGTCCTGCGCGGCGAGGTCGAGGTGCCGCGCCGCGAGCTCGACCCGCAGCCGGTGTGGGACGCCGTCGTCGCGGCCACGCGCCAGCGGCTCGACGCCGTCGTCGCCGGCTCGCGCCCGGCGCCGTACCGCGCCCTGGACCTGCTCGCGGCGGCCCGCACGGCCACCCGCGAGGAGGCCTTCGCGGCCGAGGACCAGGCGCTGGCCGACCTCATCATGTCCGACGAGATGCGCGCGAGCGTCTACGCCTTCCAGCTCGTCTCGGGCGGTAAGAAGCCCGTCGGCGCCCCGGACAAGAGCCTGGCCCGCCCGGTCACCCGCGTCGGCATCGTCGGCGCCGGCCTCATGGCCGCGCAGATCGCCCTGCTCGTCGCGCAGCGCCTCGGCGTGCCCGTCGTCATGCGCGACCTGGACCAGGAGCGGGTGGACAAGGGCCTCGGCTTCGTCCGCTCCACCGTCGAGAAGCTCGTCGGCCGCGGGCGGATGACGCCCGAGGCCGCCGCGCGCATCGTCGCGAGCGTCTCCGGGACCACCGAGATCGGCGAGTTCGCGTCGTGCGACGTGGTCGTCGAGGCGGTCACCGAGGTCATGGGCCTCAAGAAGAAGGTCTTCGCCGAGCTCGAGAGCATCGTCTCCGAGGACACGATCCTCGCGACGAACACCTCCGCGCTGTCCGTCACGGAGATGGCGGCCGACCTCCAGCACCCCGAGCGGGTCGTGGGCATCCACTTCTTCAACCCGGTGGCCCAGATGCCGCTGGTCGAGGTCGTCAAGGCCCAGAAGACCTCGGACGAGGCGCTCGCCACCGCGTTCGCCGTCACGAAGAAGCTGCGCAAGACGGCGGTGCTCGTCGCCGACCGGCCCGGCTTCGTCGTCAACCGCCTCCTCGTGCTCGTCATGGGCAAGGTCGTCGAGGCCATCGAGAACGGCACGTCCGTCGAGGTGGCCGACACGGCCCTCGCGCCGCTCGGCTTCCCGATGCCCACGTTCGAGCTCTTCGACCTCGTCGGCCCCGCGGTCGGCCTGCACGTGCTCACCTCGCTGCGCGAGGACCTGGGCGACCGCTTCCCGACCTCCCCCGGCCTGGAGAAGCTCGTCGCCGACGGCACGCGCGTCGTGCTCGACCGGCCGGCGCCCGGCCTGCCCAAGCCGGTCGACCCATCGATCCAGGCCGTGTTCGGCGAGGCCCTCCCGGCGGGCGAGCAGGGGCGCCACGGCACCCCCGTCCTCGACGCCGCGGGCGTGCTCGACTCCGTGCTCACCGCGCTCACGGTCGAGATCGGCCACATGCTCGACGAGGGCGTGGTCGCCGGGCCGCAGCAGATCGACCTGTGCATGATCCTCGGCGCCGGGTGGGGCTTCCACACGGGCGGCATCACGCCGTACCTCGACCGCGCCGGGTACTCGGCGAAGGTCCTGGGCCGGCGGATCCTGCCCGACGGCGTCGCCAACGTCCCCGAGGCCGTCGCCTGACACGCCCTCCTCGGAGACCCGAGCCGCACGGCTCATGACGCACCGCTGGCCCGGTCCCTCGTCGGGACCGGGCCACCGGTGCGTGCGCCGCCCTGCGGCGCGGCCCGTCGTCTACGCCGGGCCCCGGACGGCGCGCCGGACCGCCTCGACCGTCCTCGCGACGTCGTCCTCGTCCGTGGACCAGTTGCTCACCGAGACCCGCAGGACGTCCCGGCCACGCCACCGGGAGCCGGAGATCCATGTGTCGCCGTCGGCGAGGAGCCGCTCGCCGGCCGCGCGCGTCCGGGCGTCGTCGTCGAGCGCGAGGCACACCTGCGTGTAGACGACGTCGTTGACCACGCGCACGCCGTCGAGGCGCGCGACGCCCTCGGCGATCGCCCGGGCGTGCTCCGCCAGCCCTCCGACGAGCCCGGCCAGCCCCTCCCGCCCCAGCGAGCGCAGCGCGGCCCAGGTGGGCACGCCGCGGGCGCGCCGCGAGAGCTCGGGCGCCTTGTCGTAGGGGTTGCCCGGGCCGGGCGCGTCCACGAGGTACGCCGTGTGCACGCCGAACGCCGCGCGGACGGCGGCGGGATCGGCCACGACGGCGACGCCGCAGTCGTACGGCACGTTCAGCGTCTTGTGCGCGTCGGTCGCCCAGGAGTCGGCGCCCCCGATCCCCTGCACGAGGTGGGCGAGCCCCGGCGCCGCCCCCGCCCAGAGGCCGAACGCGCCGTCGACGTGCACCCAGGCGCCGTGGTCGTGCGCGAGCGGGATCGCCTCCGCGAAGGGGTCGAAGGACCCGGAGTGCACGTTGCCGGCCTGCAGCGCCACGATCGTCGGAGCACCCGGCGGCACCTCGGCGAGCGCGGCCGCCAGGGCGTCCGTGCGCAGCCGGCCCTGGTCGTCGGCCGCCACCACCGTCGGGGCCCCGAGCCCGAGGTAGCGCAGCGCGAGGTCGACGGAGTCGTGCCGCTCCGCGCCGACCAGCACGCGCACCGGGGGCCCGCCCGTCAGGCCCCGCTCGTGGACGTCCCACCCCGCCCGAGCGAGCACCGCCCCGCGCGCCGCGGCCAGCCCGGTGAGGTTCGCCGTCGTCGCGCCGGTCACGAAGCCCACGTCGGAGCCGGCGGGCAGCCCGAGAGCGTCGAGCACCCACCGTCCCGCCTCCTCCTCGACCGCGACGACACCCGGCGTGGAGAACCGCATCCCGGCGTTCTGGTCCCAGGCGCTCACGAGCCAGTCGGCGCCCAGCGCCGCGGGCAGGGTGCCGCCCATGACCCAGCCGAAGAACCGGCCCGACCCGATCGCCATCAGGCCGGGCTCGACCCGGGCGGCGAGCTCGTCGACCACGTCGGCCGGCGCGATCCCCCGACCGGGCAGCGGCCCGGCGAGCGTCCGCCCGACGGCGTCCGCGTCGGCGCGCGGCGGGACCGGCCGCTCCCCCACGTCGTCGAGCCACGCCCGCGCGTGGTGCACGGCGCGGTCGAGCGCGCCGTCGAAGTCCTTGCCTCTGACCGTCATCCGGGTGCTCCTTCGCGACCGGCCTCGGTGCCGCCACCAGGATATCGAGGGGGGATATCGAGGGGGATATCGAGGGGGATATCGAGGGGCGGTACGACGGCCTCGACAGGAGGGAGGGCCGGGCCCGGCACTCCGGACGTCCCCGCCGCCCGGGCCCGCGACCTCGCGGAGGTGCGCGACCATCACGCACGCGTGTGAGACTGCCCCGCATGAAGCGGACCATGGGTGTCGAGGAGGAGTTCCTCCTGGTGGGCGACGACGGACGGCCGGTCGCCAAGGCGTCGGAGGCGCTCGACGCGTCCGAGGAGGCGGACGACGCAGCGGACGGCGGTCCCCGCCCTCCCGAACCGGGCGTGGAGGCGGCCGGCGGGGCGCTCGAGGCCGAGTTCATGGAGGAGCAGCTCGAGACGGCGACGCACCCGCGCCGCGAGCTGTCGGACCTCGCCGCCGAGATCCGTGCCGGGCGCGAGCGCGCGCAGTCGGCCGCGGACCGGGTCGGGGCACGCGTCGCCGCCCTGGCCACCTCACCGTGGCCGTTCGAGGGCACCACCGTGGCCCGCCTCCGGTACCTGGAGGCGCGGGCCAAGTTCGGGCTCACGGCCCGTGAGCAGCTCACCAGCGGCTGCCACGTGCACGTCGCCGTGGCCGACGACGCGGAGGGCGTGGCCGTGCTCGACCGGATCGGACCCTGGCTGTCCGTGCTGCTGGCGCTGAGCGCCAACTCGCCGTTCTGGCAGGGCGAGGACTCCGGCTTCGCCAGCTACCGGTCGCAGGTGTGGGCGCGCTGGCCCACGTCGGGGCCGGCGCGGGCGTTCGGATCGCCGGAGGGGTACCACGAGGCGGTCGCGGACCTGGTCGCCACCGGCACCATCCTCGACCAGAACATGGTCTACTTCGACGCCCGGCTGTCGGCGCGCTACCCCACGGTCGAGGTGCGCATCGCCGACGTCTGCCTCGACGCGGACACGGCCACCCTGCTGGGCGCGCTGGCCCGCGGCCTGGTCGAGACGGCCGCACGGGAGGCGGCGGAGGGCCTGCCCGCCCCCGTGCTGCGCACCGAGCTGCTGCGCACGGCCGCCTGGCGCGCCGGGCGCTCGGGCCTGTCCGACGACCTCCTGTCCCCGCACACCTGGCGGCCCGCCGGGGCGCACGACGTCGTCGGGCAGCTCGTCGCGCACGTGCGCGACGCGCTGGTCGACGCCGGCGACCTGGACGCCGTCACCGAGCTGCTCGGCCGGCTCTGGTCGTCCGGGGACGGCGCGACGAGGCAGCGCGCGTGGCACGCCGCCGGGTACGGCGACCTGCGCCGGGTGGTGGACCGGGCGGTCGCGGCGACGCACGCCTGACCGGCGGCGTCAGTCGTCCCAGCCCGTCCGCAGCACCTCGAACGGGGTCGCGTGCGCCACGCCGAGCCGCGGCCCGGTGGCGGACGTCATCCGGGCGAGGAACTCGGCGGGGTCGAAGTGCTCCCACCCGAGCCCGTCGAGGTAGGCGGCGTGGGCGCGGAGCGAGGCGACCCCGGCGTCGAAGGTGTCGGTGACGTCCACCGCGTGCTGCGCGTCGGGCGATCCGGCGACCCACACCTGACGTACCCCGCCCCACGGCTCGAGCCCGTCGTCCTCGAGCTGGTCGGGGAACACCCAGCGGTTGCCGGCGTCGCGTACGGCGTCGACGACGGCGCGGCCGGTCGCGACGTGGTCGGCCTGGTTGAGCATCCCGCCCGGGAACGTCTCGCGGTAGTTGCCGGTGATGACGACCTCCGGCCGGTGCCGGCGGACGGCGCCCGCGATCGCCCGACGCAGCGGCAGCCCGTACTCGATCACGCCGTCCGTGAAGCCCAGGAACTCGACCTCCTCGACCCCGACGGCGCGCGCGGAGGCGACCTGCTCGCCCTCCCGCACGCGGCGCGCCTCGTCCGGGTGCATGCCGTCGATCCCGGCCTCGCCGCTGGTCACCATGGAATAGACGACGCGCTTGCCCTGGCCCGTCCAGCGGGCGACGGCCGCGGCGGCGCCGAACTCCATGTCGTCGGGGTGCGCCACCACCGCGAGCGCCGTCGTCCAGCTCTCGTCGAGAGGCCGCAGCGGGGCGTCCTCGTCGGCACGGTCGGGTGTCGTCGTCATGCCGACCACGCTAGCGACGACGCCGCGCGGCCGCGCGCTCCGAGCGGCGTCGTCCGACGTCAGTACGTCGTCAGCCCGTGGGCGCGGAAGACGTCGCGCACGGCCTCGGTCGCCTCGGGCGTCGGCGGCTCGGTGTCGTCGAGCTCGTACGCGCGGCCCAGCTCGGCCCACTTGTCGCGGGCCATCTGGTGGAAGGGCAGCACCTCGACGCGCTCCACGGTCCCGGGCCGCACGGCCTCGATGTCGGCGGCGTGCCGGGCGAGGGCCGCGACGTTCTCCGGGTCGTCGGTGAGGCCGGGCACCAGCACGAAGCGCACCCAGACCTTGACGCCACGCTCGGCCAGGCGACGCCCGAACCGCAGCGTGGGGGCGAGCGACCGCCCGGTGACGCGCCGGTACGTCTCCTCGTCGCCCGACTTGATGTCGAGGAGCACGAGGTCGGTGTCCGCCAGCATCGCGTCGGTCGCGTTGGCGCCGAGGAACCCGGAGGTGTCGAGGGTGGTGTGCACCCCGAGCTCCTTCGCACCGCGCAGGATCCGCGCGGCGAACGCCGGCTGCATGAGCACCTCGCCCCCGGAGAGCGTGAGGCCGCCGCCGGTCGCGGTGAAGATGCCGCGGTAGCGGGCCACACGCGCCAGCAGGTCCTCGGCGAGGACGGGCTCGCCGTCCTTCATCGCGAGCGTGTCGGGGTTGTGGCAGTACAGGCAGCGCAGCGGGCAGCCGCTGAGGAACACGGTGAGGCGCGTCCCCGGGCCGTCGACGGCCGTCACCAGCTCCCAGGAGTGCACCGAGCCGAGCTCGCCGGAGCGCATCAGCGCCAGGCGGTCGGAGCGGCCCACCTCCTCGGTGTCCACGGTCTCGATCCCCCGCAGGCCGGCGCCGGCCCGGCGCCGGGAGGGGGCGTCCAGCGTCGCCGGGCCGGCAGTCATGGTCAGAGCCCCCCGTGGAAGGTCCGCGACAGCACGTCCAGCTGCTGCTCGCGGGTCAGCCGCACGAAGTTCACCGCGTAGCCGGAGACGCGGATCGTGAGCTGCGGGTAGTTCTCCGGGTGCTCCATCGCGTCCTCGAGCGTCTCGCGCACGAGGACGTTGACGTTCATGTGATAGCCGGCGCCGCCCACCGAGGCGTCGAGCAGGCCGGCGAGGTTCGCCACCTGCTCCTCGCGGGTGCGGCCGAGGCCGGACGGCACGACTGTGTTGGTCAGCGAGATGCCGTCCTGCGCCTGGTCGTAGGGCAGCTTCGCCACCGAGAGCGCGGAGGCGAGCATGCCGTGCGTGTCGCGCCCGTTCATCGGGTTGGCGCCCGGCGAGAAGGGCTCGCCGGCGCGGCGGCCGTCCGGGGTGTTCCCGGTGGCCTTGCCGTAGACCACGTTGGACGTGATCGTCAGCACCGACTGGGTCGGCACGGCGTCGCGGTACATCGGGTGGCTGCGGATCTTGGCCATGAACGACTCGACCAGCTCGACGGCGATGGCGTCGACGCGGTCGTCGTCGTTGCCGTAGGCCGGGTAGTCGCCGTCGATCTCGTAGTCGACGACGACGCCGCTCTCGTCGGCCACCGGGACCACCCGGGCGTAGCGGATCGCCGACAGGGAGTCCGCCGCGACCGACAGTCCCGCGATGCCGCAGGCCATGGTGCGGAGCACCTCCCTGTCGTGCAGGGCCATCTCGAGCCGCTCGTACGCGTACTTGTCGTGCGACCAGTGGATGCAGTTGAGCGCCTCGACGTACGTCTCGGCGAGCCAGTCCATGGTGCGGTCGAAGCGGGCGCGCACGTCGTCGTAGTCGAGCGGCAGGCCCGGGGCGACGGCGGGGAACGCCGGCGAGACCTGCTTGCCGGTGACCTCGTCCTTGCCGCCGTTGATCGCGTACAGCAGCGCCTTGGCGAGGTTCACGCGGGCGCCGAAGAACTGCATCTGCTTGCCGACCGCCATCGGCGAGACGCAGCACGCGATCGCCGCGTCGTCGCCCCAGGCCGGGCGGATCTGCTCGTCCGACTCGTACTGCACCGCGGACGTGTCGATCGACACCTTGGCGCAGAACTCCTTGAACCCGTCGGGCAGGCGCGGGCTCCAGAAGACCGTCATGTTCGGCTCGGGGGCCGGGCCCAGGTTGTACAGGGTCTGCAGGAAGCGGAACGAGTTCTTGGTGACGAGCGGGCGGCCGTCCTCGCCCATGCCGCCGATGGTCTCGGTGACCCAGGTGGGGTCGCCGGAGAAGAGGGCGTCGTACTCGGGGGTGCGCAGGAAGCGCACGATC
Source organism: Isoptericola sp. NPDC019482 (assembly GCF_040632295.1). Classification (NCBI taxonomy): domain Bacteria; kingdom Bacillati; phylum Actinomycetota; class Actinomycetes; order Micrococcales; family Promicromonosporaceae; genus Isoptericola; species Isoptericola sp. NPDC019482. The sequence continues at coordinate 79,187 of NZ_JBEYBQ010000008.1, read as the reverse complement.
CGCAGCTTGATGACGAAGTCGTCGACGATCTCCTGCGCCTCGGACTCGCTGAGGCGCCCGGCCTGCAGGTCCCGCTCGAGGTACACGTCGAGGAACGTCGACGTGCGCCCGAGCGACATCGCGGCGCCGTTCTGCTCCTTCACCGCGGCGAGGTAGCCGAAGTACAGCCACTGCACGGCCTCGCGGGCCGTCGTCGCCGGGCCGGAGATGTCGTACCCGTAGGACGCGGCCATCTCCTTGAGCTCGCCGAGGGCGCGGATCTGCTCCGCGTGCTCCTCCCGCTCGCGCACCACGGTCTCGCTGAACGGCTGGACGTCGAGGCCGAGCTTGTCGACCCTCTTCGCGGCGACCAGCTGGTCGACGCCGTACAGGGCCACGCGGCGGTAGTCGCCGATGATCCGGCCGCGTCCGTACGCGTCGGGCAGGCCGGTGATGATGTGGGAGCTGCGCGCGGCGCGGACGTTCGGCGGGTAGACGTCGAAGACGCCCTGGTTGTGCGTCTTGCGGTACTCGGTGAACACCGTCCTGAGGGTCTCGTCGACCGGGTAGCCGTACGTCTTCAGCGCGCCCTCGACCATGCGCCAGCCGCCGTTCGGCATGATCGCGCGCTTGAGCGGGGCGTCGGTCTGCAGGCCGACGATGAGCTCGGCGTCGCGGTCGATGTAGCCGGGCCCGTGGGCGGTGATCGCCGCCGGGGTGTGCGGGTCGACGTCGTAGACGCCCTTCTCGCGCTCGGCCGGGAACATCGCCGACAGCTTCTCCCACACCGCGGTGGTGCGCGCCGTCGGCCCCGCGAGGAACGCGTCGTCGCCGGTGTACGGGGTGTAGTTGCGCTGGATGAAGTCGCGCACGTCGATGCCGTCGCACCAGGGTCCCGGGGTGAAGCCCGTCCAGGCGGTGGTCGTGGTGGGTGCCGCGTCGGTGGTCATAGGAGCCCCCTCCTTCTGAGGTATGACCACAGCCTATTCGTGAAGCCTTTCACAAGCCAGGTCGTGGGGCTGTGACGTCGCAGACACCTTCGAGCACGGGATCCGTATCGCCATCCGGCCGGTTGGCGATACGGATCCCGTGCTCGAAGGTGACTGTCGGTTCAGTCGAGGACGGCCCCGGGCGGGGAGGCCGCGAGGGCGAGCGCCTCGCGCGTGGTCGCGGCGACGACGTCGGGGCGGTCCGTACCGGCCCACGACCGGCCATGGGAGACCCACGCCGTGCGCGTGCCGGCCGCACGGCCCGCAGCCACGTCCGCGTGGGCGGCGTCGCCGACCATCCAGACCTGACGCCGGTCGACGTCTGACCTGCCGAGCCGCTCGAGCGCCACCTCGAGCAGGCGGGGATCGGGCTTCGTGAATCCCTCCTCCCCCGACACGACGACCGCGTCCACGTGGCCCTCCAACCCGCACCGAGCGATCTTGGCGCGCTGCTGAGCAGACGTCCCGTTGGTGACGATCGCCACCGGGTGCCCGGCGCCACGCAGCACGTCGAGCGCGAAGAGCACGCCGTCGTAGGGCCGCACGCCGGCGACGATCCCTTCCCGGAACCGGTCGATCGCAGCCGGGACGTCGTCGTCCCACCCGAGCCGGGCGATCAGCAGCCGCGCGAGAGCCTCCTTGGACCCATGGCCGTCCTCGTCGACCGCGACGATCTCGGCGAGGTCGTCGGCCGTGCCGCCTGCGGCGTCGAGCTCGCCCGACGCCCACGACACGAACGCCTCCGTGCGGCCCACCAGCGTGTTGTCGAGGTCCAGGAGCCAGATCATGAGCGCGAGGTTAGCGGCGCCCGGCCGCCCGGCGACCGCCCGTCTCGCGTCAGTCGCGCGCGAGCGCCGCGAGCGCGTCGCGGACGGCGTCCTCCGCCCGCATCCGCTGCTGTCCGATGATCTGGTCGCGGCTGGCGTGGTCGAGGAACGCCACCGGCAGCCCGACGTGCACGAACGGCGTGCGCACGCCCTGCTCCCCCGCCCGCTGGGCGGTCATGGCGCCGACGCCTCCGTCGACGACGCCGTCCTCGATCGTCAGCACGAGGTCGTGCTCGCCGGCGAGCTTCACCAGGGTCTCGGGAACCGGCAGCACCCAGGTGGGCGCGACGACGTCGACCGCGAGGCCGTGCGCCGCGAGCGACTCGCCCGCCGCGAGTGCCGTGCCCACCATCGACCCGACGCCCACGACGAGCACCTTGCGCCCGTCACCCGCGCTGCCCGCACCGGGCACGTGGCGCGCGACGACGTCCACGCCGTCGAGCTCCTCGAGCGCCGGGATGGCGTCGGCGAGCGCGCCCTTGGGGTAGCGCACGACCGTGGGCGCGTCGTCGACGTCCACCGCCGCGCGCAGGGCCGTGCGCAGGGTGGGCTCGTCGCGCGGCGCGGCCAGGCGCAGGCCGGGGACGATGCGCAGCATCGCCATGTCCCACATGCCGTTGTGGCTGGCGCCGTCGTCCCCGGTGATGCCGGCCCGGTCGAGCACGAACGTCACGCCCGCCCGGTGCAGGGCGGCGTCCATGAGCACCTGGTCGAAGGCGCGGTTGAGGAAGGTGGCGTAGACGGCGACCACCGGGTGCAGACCGGCGAACGCCATGCCTGCCGCCGAGGTCGCGGCGTGCTGCTCGGCGATGCCGACGTCGAAGGTGCGGTCCGGGAACTCCTGGGCGAACGGCGCCAGACCCACGGGGTGCAGCATCGCCGCGGTGATGGCGACGACGTCGGGCCGGTCGCGGCCGATCTTGACGATCTCGTCGGCGAAGACCTTGGTCCAGCCGAACCGCGAGGGCGCGACGGGCAGGCCTGTCTCGGGGTGGATCTGGCCGACGGCGTGGAACCGGTCCGCGACGTCCCGCTCGGCGGGGGTGTAACCGCGGCCCTTCTCGGTGATGGCGTGCACGATCACCGGACCGCCGTAGGACTTGGCCCGGCGCAGCGCCTGCTCCATCGCCGCGACGTCGTGCCCGTCGACCGGGCCGACGTACTTCAGCCCGAGGTCCTCGAACATGCCCTGCGGGGCGACGACGTCCTTGATGCCCTTCTTGAGCCCGTGCAGCCAGTCGTAGGCGAAGCGCCCGGGCGCGCCCGTGCGGTGCAGGGTGCGCTTGCCCCACGACAGGAAGGCCTCGTACCCGCGCGTGGTGCGCAGGGTGTCGAGGTGGTTCGCCACGCCGCCGATGGTCGGCGAGTAGGAGCGCCCGTTGTCGTTGACGACGATGACGAGGCGGCGGTCCTGCGAGGCCGCGATGTTGTTCAGCGCCTCCCAGGCCATGCCCCCGGTGAGCGCGCCGTCGCCGATGACGGCGGCGACGTGCCGCTCGGGGTGCCCCTGCACGGCGTTGGCCTTGGCCACGCCGTCGGCCCACGACAGCGCGGTCGACGCGTGCGAGTTCTCGACGACGTCGTGCTCGGACTCGGCGCGCGAGGGGTAGCCGGACATGCCGCCCGCCTTGCGCAGCGCCGAGAAGTCCTGCCGGCCCGTGAGGAGCTTGTGCACGTACGCCTGGTGACCCGTGTCGAACACGAGGGTGTCCCGCGGGGACGCGAAGACGCGGTGCAGCGCGATCGTCAGCTCGACGACGCCCAGGTTCGGCCCCAGGTGCCCGCCCGTCCGCGACACCTGGTCGACCAGGAAGGCCCGGATCTCCGCCGCGAGCTGCGTCGTCTGCTCCGGCGAGAGCCGGCGGACGTCCTCGGGCGAGCCGATCGTGCTCAGCAGGCTCATGCGTTCCTCCCCGTTCATAACCACACCACTCTAGGCGGTCCCGCCCGGTGGTCCGGGACGTCCCGCGGACGGCGCTCCGCCACGCGAGGGCGAGGTAGAGGGTAGTTTCGACCCTGCCGACGGGAACACGTGACCGCCGGCGAGCGTTCGGCAGAGGGACGACCCAGGAAGCTCGTCCTCTCCCGACACACCTCTCAGGGGACACCTGTGCGCTTTCTCGACGGGCAGCAGCCCACCACCGACCTCACCTACGGCGACGTCTTCATGGTCCCGTCCCGCTCGGACGTGACCAGCCGCTTCGACGTCGACCTCTCCACCGACGACGGCACCGGCACGACGATCCCCGTGGTCGTCGCCAACATGACCGCCGTCGCGGGCCGCCGGATGTCCGAGACCGTCGCCCGCCGCGGCGGCATCGCGATCATCCCCCAGGACATCCCGGTCGACGTCGTCGCCGACGTCGTCGCCGACGTGAAGTCCAAGGACCCCGTCATCGAGACGCCCGTGGTCGTGGCCCCCACGGACACCGTCTCCACGGTGCTGACCCTGCTGGGCAAGCGCGCGCACGGCGCGGCGGTCGTCGTGGCCGACGGCAAGCCCGTGGGCGTCGTCACCGAGGGCGACTGCGCCGCCGTCGACCGGTTCGCGCAGGTGCACCAGGTCATGTCCGACGACGTCGTCATGCTCGACGCCGCGTCGCTCGAGGCCGAGGGCCTCGAGGCCACGTTCGAGCGCATGCACGCCGCGAAGATCCACCTCGCGCCCGTGGTGCGCGACGGCGTCCTCGCGGGCGTCCTCACGCGTAAGGGCGCCGTGCGCTCCTCGGTCTACCGCCCGGCGCTCGACGCCGCCGGCCGCCTGCGGATCGGCGCGGCCGTCGGCATCAACGGCGACGTCGCGGCCAAGACCCGCGAGCTGCTCGACGCCGGCGTGGACGTGCTCGTCGTCGACACGGCGCACGGACACCAGTCGAAGATGCTGCAGGCCCTCGAGGCCGTGCGCTCGGTCGACCCGCAGGTGCCGGTCGTGGCGGGCAACGTGGTGACCGCCGCGGGCGTGCGCGACCTCGTCGCCGCGGGCGCCGACATCCTCAAGGTCGGCGTCGGGCCGGGCGCCATGTGCACCACGCGCATGCAGACCGCCGTGGGGCGTCCGCAGTTCTCCGCCGTCCTCGAGTGCGCGGCCGCCGCGCGCGAGCTCGGCAAGCACGTGTGGGCCGACGGCGGCGTCCGCCACCCGCGCGACGTCGCGCTGGCGCTGGCCGCGGGCGCGTCGCAGGTGATGATCGGCTCGTGGTTCGCCGGCACGTACGAGTCACCCGGCGACCTGCACGACGACGGCACCGGTCGCCTGTACAAGGACTCGTTCGGCATGGCGTCCGCGCGCGCTGTCGCCGCCCGCACCGCCGGGGCGGGCTCCGCCTTCGCCCGCGCGCGCAAGGCCCTGTACGAGGAGGGCATCTCCACCGGGAAGATGTATCTCGACCCGCTGCGCCCGGGCGTCGAGGACCTGCTCGACGAGGTCACGTCCGGCCTGCGCTCGAGCTGCACCTACGCCGGTGCGCGCACGCTCGGGGAGTTCCACGAGCGCGCGCTGGTGGGCGTGCAGTCCGCGGCCGGCTACGCCGAGGGCATGCCGGTCGCCACGAGCTGGTGAGCCGGCGGTGAGCCCCGGCACGAGCACCGGCACGGGCACAGGGCCGACGGCTGCCCGCGCGCAGCTCGCCGCCCTGGCGTCGGACGGGTCCTTCCTGTCCGACTGGGGGCTCTCGCGGGGCGACCTGGACGCCGCGTCCGCGCGCCCCGCGGCCGTCCTCGTGCTCTTCGGGGTGCTGGACGACCTCGCGGCGGACCACGACGCCCAGGCCCTCGCCGTCGCGCAGGACCTCGACGTGCTGCTCCTGGAGCGCGCGGCGACCCTGCGCTCGCACGCCGGGCAGGTCGCGTTCCCCGGCGGCCGTGCCGAGGACGGCGAGACGCCGGTCGACGCGGCCCTGCGCGAGGCCGTCGAGGAGACCGGGCTCGACACCGGCGGCGTCGAGGTGCTCGGGACCCTGGCGCAGCTGCCGATGCCGGTGAGCAACCACCTCGTGACGCCCGTGCTCGGGTGGTGGGCCCGGCCCACCCCGGTGCGAGTGGTCGACGTCGCCGAGTCCTCGCACGTGTTCCGCGCCCCCGTGGCCGACCTGCTGGACCCCGACCACCGCGTCACGACCGTGCTGCGGCGCGCCGGCCGCACCTGGCGCGGGCCGGGGTTCGAGGTGATCGACGGCGACGGCGTGCCGCACCTCGTGTGGGGCTTCACCGCGGGCATCCTCGACGCCGCGTTCGACCGCCTCGGCTGGACCGAGGCATGGGACCACGGCCGCGAGCGCGAGCTCTGAGCTGCCACCGGCAGCTGCACCGGCGCCGTCCCCTGGGATGATGCCCGGGTGCCTGCCGCCGAGATCGACGTCGACGTCCCCCTGACCCGCGCCCTGCTCGCCGAGCAGCACCCCGACCTGGCCGACCGCCCGCTGGAGATCGTCGCCCACGGCTGGGACAACGTCATGGTGCGCCTCGGCGACGACCTGGCGGTCCGGCTGCCCCGCCGCGCGCTGGCGGCGCCTCTCGTCGAGCACGAGCAGCGCGCCCTGCCCGTCCTGGCCGGTCGGCTGCGGGCGGCCGCGCCCGGCGTCGTCGTGCCCGCGCCGGTGCGCGTCGGGCGGCCGAGCGCGGCCCTCGGCTACCCGTGGCCCTGGAACGTCGTGCCGTGGGCGGACGGCGTGAGCGCGGAGGCGACGCCCGTGGCCGCCCGCACCGCCTGGGCGGACGCGTTCGGCCGCCTCCTCGCCGCCGTCCACGTGCCCGCCCCCGACGACGCGCCGCCCAACCCCGTGCGCGGCGTCCCGCTGAGCGATCGTGCCGAGGCGCGCGAGCCCGCCGTCCTCGACGAGCGCCTGGCGCCGGTCCCGCCGGAGGCCCGCGCGGCGGCCCGCCGCGTCTGGGAGCGCGCGCTGGACGTCCCCGCGTTCGACGGCCCGTCCGTGTGGCTGCACGGCGACCCGCACCCCGCGAACCTCGTCGTGGCGCCCGGCGAGGGCGGCCGGCCCGACCGGCTGGCCGCCGTCGTCGACTGGGGCGACGTCACCCGCGGTGACCCCGCGTCCGACCTGGGGTCGCTGTGGCTGTGCTTCGACGCGCCGGGCCGGGCCGCGTGCCGGGCCGAGATCCAGGCCCTGGCCGACGGCGGCCGCGGCTGGGACGAGGAGACGTGGGCGCGCGCCGCGGGCTGGTCGCTGCTGTACGCGACGAACATGCTCGCGCACCCCGAGCTGCACCCACGGCTGGTGCCGATCGGCCGGCACGCCCTGGCGGCGCTGCTCGACGGCGCCGCCTGAGCGGCGGACGGGGCGCCTGGTGCGGCGGACGGCCCGACGGACGGAACCGCTGGGGCAGACTCGGGGCATGGCCCGTGACGTGCAGAAGACCACCTGGACCGACGCCGACCCGCGCGCGTTCGTCGCCGCCGTCGCGCGCCCCGCGCGCCGGCGGGACGCGGAGACCCTGCTGGGGCTCATGGAACGCGCCACCGGGCAGCCCGCGCGCATGTTCGGCCCGTCGATCGTGGGGTTCGGCGAGTACCGGTACGTCTACGCCAGCGGGCGCACGGGCCACGCCGCCGCGGCCGGCTTCTCCCCGCGGGCGACGGCGTCGGTCGTCTACCTCTCCGACGGCGTCGAGGCGCACGCCGACGACCTCGCCCGACTGGGCCCGCACACCACGGGCGTGGGCTGCCTCTACCTCAAGGACCTCGCCCAGGTGGACCTCGGCGTCCTCGAGGAGCTCGTCGCCGCGTCGTACGCCACGCTCACCGCCGGCACCCACGGGCTGCGGGCCCGCGACGGCGGCGGCCCGTCGTCGCGCTGACCGTCAGCCGGCGGCGAGCGCCGCAGGGTCGGCCCCGCGGGCCGCGAGCGCGCCCCGCACGGCGGCGAGCGCCCGGTCGTAGACGGCGTCCTCGCCGAGCAGCAGCGAGCCGTCGTTGGCGGCGTTGAGCATCGCGGTGATCTCGAAGGCGAGCTGGTCGACGTCGGTGCCCTCTGCGAGCTCCCCCGCCCCCACGGCCAGCTCGGCGTGCCGACGCAGGTAGGACGTCCAGTCGCGGTGGGCTGCGACGACCGCGTCGCGCACGGCGCCGTCCTGCGTGTCGAACTCGACCTCGACGGTGCGGAAGAAGCAGCCGCCCGCGAAGACCCGTCGGCGGGAGTAGTCCGACCAGCACCGCACGAGCGACCACAGCCGGGCCAGGCCGGGCGGCGCCTCCCGGGCGGGGACGACCACGGCGTCGACGAACATCCCCCGGGCGTGCTCGACGGCGGCGAGCTGGAGCCCTTCCTTGCCGCCGAACAGTCCCGCGATACCGCTCTTGTTGACGGGCAGCCGCGCGGCGAGCGAGCCGAGCGTGAGGGCCTCGAGCCCTCGGACCGAGGCGTCCTGGACGGCGAGGTCGAGGACGGCGCGGCGCGAGCGGTCGCCGCGGAGGCGTCGACCGTCGGCCGTCGCGTCGCCCGGGGCGTCCGTCGGGGTCCTGGCCGCGCTGCCTGAGGGGGTGGTCGGAGTCTCGGTAGTCACGAGATGAGTGTACGACCGTTCGTACAGTGTTACTGTGCGAACGTTCGTACATATTTCTCGTCTCTTGCCCGGAGGTCGTCGTGCCCTACGTCCCCGCCCCCGTCAGCATCGGCCTGCGCGCGCTGTCCGCCGCCTCTCCCCCGCTCGCGGTCCGGGTCGCCGCCCGGGCGTTCTGGCACGTCGGCCCGCCCGCCGTGGTCCGGCCCGCCGACCGCGCCGTCCACGGGCGCGCCGAGCGCCGGGCGCTCGACGTCGGCGGGGAGCGGGTCGTCACGTACCGCTGGGGCGACCGCCGGGCGCCCACCGTGCTCCTCGTGCACGGCTGGAAGAGCCGGGCCTCGCGGTTCGCGCGGCTCGTCGGCCCCCTCGAGGACGCCGGCCTGGGCGTCGTGGCGTTCGACGGCGTGGCACACGGTGACTCCACCGGCCGACGGATGTCCGCGCTCGACCAGATGGCCGCGATCCGCGCCGTCCACGACACCGAGGGCCCCTTCACCGCCGTCGTCGGCCACTCCCTGGGCGCCCTCGCGGCCGGGCTCGCCCTGGCCGACGGCCTGCCCGTCGACCGCTTCGTCGCTGTCGCCGCGATGACGGGTTTCGATGCGATCGCCGAGTCGTTCCTGCGACTCGTCGGGCTGCCCGCCGGGCTGCACGAGCGGTTCTGCGACCACGTCGAGCGCACCTTCCCGGGCGACGTGCGCGACGTCCGCTCCCGGATCGACCTTCTCGCGCACCCGGTCTCGGAGCGGGTGGCGACCCTCTTCGTCCAGGACGACGACGACCGCATGTCGCTGCCCGCGGGCGCACCGCTCCTGCACGCGGCCGTGCCGGGCAGCACGCTCCTCACCACCCAGGGCCTCGGCCACAGCAGGGTGCTCGACGACCCCGCCGTCGTGGCAGCGGTCCTCTCGCACGTCACTGCCCCGCTGCCCGCTGTCACACCGTGACTGACGACGGCGCCCCGCCCCTCCGCGCGGGAGGGACGGGGCGCCGTCGGTGCGGGGCTCGTCAGGCGATCCTCGAGGTCGCCCGAGCCTGCTGTTCTGCTACGGGCGAGCGCCCCGTACCTCGGCCCTCACCCTGCGCTGCGCCTCCGCCTCAGGCGACGAGCGAGCGCAGCACGTACTGCAACGTGCTGCGATAGCCCCATTCGGCACAATCTGACCGTCCGACGGCGATGCCGAGCCCTCCATCCGCACAAAACCCCAGGTCAGAAACCTGGACCGCGGCGCGAAACAGCACTACCGCGCACTACGTGAAGCATCTAAGACGACGTGCTTCCATCGCGGTAGTTGAGGCGGATCCGCCCCCGAACAACCGGGGCCTTGCCTCTCCTCGTGCGCCCGCCAGCCAGCCAGCCGCCGGTCGGCTCGGACAGCTCCAGTGCCAGCACGATGGCGATGAACCGTGTCCCGAATCGAGTGGGCACGGGGACGTGACAGCTGGCTAATTCTCCACGGTCGACAGCAACTCCGCCGGGGCCACATCGAGCCCCCGGGCAAGCTTCACGATGACATCGAGGGTGGGGTTGCGAACGCCGCGCTCGAGACCACTGATGTACGTCCGATCGAGTTCGACGTGGTGGGCGAACTCCTCCTGAGACGCCCAACCTCCCTCGTGGCGCAGTTCCCGGAGTCGACCGCCGAAGGCACGGCGATGCTCGGGGATAGTCATGTCTCAAGCGTTTCGCTACGCTGACTATCGGTCCACGGACGATGAGTCACATCGACAGTGCGCCGGGTCTCCGCTCACACGGCCCGTTCGGACTCGCCTGCGCTACTTGATCGGATCGCATGAGAGACCACCGCCACGGCGCATGACCGCGAACCCGGGAATCGAGTCCGCCACGTTCCGAGAGTTGACGCGCGAGGATACGGCCCGCGACGCGCCCGTGGCGCGAGCGCCGTCCGAAGTGCTCGCCCGCCCGATCGCGAACGCACCCCGACTCGTTGGTGCCCTCTCACCCCGGTCCCGCAGTGGGCACCGTCCAGTACCGCCATCGGTGCTCAAGGACCTCCAAAGAGCGGGAGCTTCTAAAGCACTCGGCGCGCCGCCCCTTTCCCCGGCGCAGGTCGATCGGATCGTCGCCATCCTCCGAATGGCGCGGCCAGCTGTACCCGCTGGGTCGGCTCGCGGCTCAGGCGGCACCCCCACGAGCACCTCACCGGTGATTGAGCCGATAGCACCCACGTCAGGCGCTTCGGCTCGATCAGCCCTCCGAACGCTCCGCGAATGCCGCTGCTTCGTCCCTCAGAGCCTCCAGCACCTCCACGTTCCGGCGCATGATGCCAGTGTCGTGATCGATCGACGGAGTCAGCCTGCCCACCCGTTCGAGCACCTCGGCGTCGGAGAGCTGATCGAGCCACTGGCTGACCTGCGGTGCTTGAGGAGCGCCATCCATCTGACTGAGCCACTCGGGGACGTCCATCCGAGCCGATGTGGCACCAAGCCGCTCCTTGTACTTCATCTCGGAGGTAGTCATCGAACCGTCGATGAGCGCTCGGCGCTCGTCTGCATGACCAACCGCGATTTCGTAGTGCGCGGGCAGGGCCGGCTCCATCGGCTCGGCTCCGGTGATGAGACGAGGGACGGCCTGGGCCCTTACCCAGTCGGCGATCTCAGCGAGCTCTGTCATGAGGACCGGCCAACGGTCGGTGCCGGGCCGGTTCAGGCCGATTGATGGGAAGAGCGTCACCGGCACGCGCTCGCCCATCGGCGTCTCGGCGATGACGTCGTCGACCCGCAGCGGCTCCTCGGGGCGCTGCGCGACGTCGCGCAGCGACCGCGGCGTCTCATCATCGCGGTACATCGTGACGAGCCGCACCGCGGTGACCGCCGGCGTGCGGTGCTTCGCGTGGTTGGTGTGGAGTACGAGCCTCGCCAGCGGGTGCTGTGCAGGATCCGTCGTGCGCTGGAACGGCTGCAACTGCTCCAGCCGCCGGACAAGTTCCGTGCCGGCCTGCAGCGACGCCGGTCCGTTCTTGGCCTTCTTCCTGGTCCACTCGGCGAAGGCGTCGAAGTTCTCCGCGGCCGGGATGTCGACGAGCCTGGCCGCTCTCTCCTCGAGCGGCGCGCCCTCCATGAACTCGACCTCGGCGAACAGCGCGTGCTCGAGCGCCGCGCGGAGCGCGACGAGGGCGTCGGCGACCAGGAGCGGGATCTTGCGCGGCATCGGCGCGACGCGATCGACGACGGTTCGACTGTGGTCTCCGGCGGGCTCTTCGCGCAGCACGATGATCCCGTCCGGCTGGCGTTGATACTCGTACAGGACGTCCGTGAGCCGGCCGATGATCTCGTCAGCATGCGCAAGCGTCGCCGCCACACCGAGGTGCCGGTCTGGCAACCACTGGTAGGTCGAGTCCTTCACGCTCGGATCGTAAGCGCGACATCCGGTACCCGGATCGATCCCCAGGAGGCGTCGCATGACAGAGCTGGATCGACCGCTGACCGCCGATCGCGCTCCCGCCCGCTTCTCCCATCCACCCTGTGCGTTTTGAGCGTTTGGCGGCGTAGAATGAAGTCATGGCTGGAGCGATCGCCCATGACAAGGCACCGCAGCTGCGCGAAGCGGTGGACGAGGCGCTCCGCGGAGCGCCGGAGATCACGGACAGCGCCCGGGCGGCGTTCGCCCGGCTGCTCGACGTGCTCGAGTCCAGCGACGACGCGGTCGTGTTCCCGGCCGACGCGACGATCTCCACGAGCCAGGCGGCCGCGCTGCTCGGCGTCAGCCGGATGACCGTGGTGCGGCTGGTCGACCGCGGCGAACTGCGAGCGGAGGCCAGCGCCGTGCACCGGCGGATCCCGGTGTCCGAGCTGGCTCGCTACCAGGCGGAGACTCGGACGCGGAGGCGCTCCGTGATGGCCGAGCTCGCTGGTGACGTCACCGAGGCCACTCCTGCCGACCATGTGATCGAGACCCGGTGAGCCTCGCCGCAGCTGGGAGCATCCGAGCCGCGGTCCTCGACGCGTGTGCACTGGTTCCGATCAGACTGGCGACGACGCTGCTGTGGCTCGCCGAAGCAGGGGTCTTCGAGCTCCTCTGGTCGGACCAGATCCTCGACGAGGTGCAGCGCAACCTCCCCAAGCTCGGCATCAGCGAAGAGAAGGCCGCGCACCGCGTGCGCACGATGCGCGACGCCTTCGGAGCAGCCGCGCTCGTCGACGACTTCGACCACCTGATCGATGACCTGACCTGCGACCCGAAGGACCGTCACGTGCTCGCGGCCGCGGTGCGGGCCGAGGCCGACACGCTGGTGACGTTCAACCTCAAGGACTTCCCGCCGGATTCCACGAGCGGCCGACAGATCGACGTCGTCCACCCCGACGCGTTCCTGACCCGCCTTCTCGCCGAGGACCCGATCGGGGTCGTCGAGGCCCTGAGCCGAGGCAGCGCCGACCTGAGGAACCCGGCGCAGACCGCCACCGAGTTCCTCGCCTCGCTGACCGCGACGGTGCCGATCTTCGCCAACCTGGCCGCCGACCAGGTCCGCTCCGTCGACGAGAGCCCCGACGCACCCTCCTCGCCGATCACGGCGCTCGTGAGCGCCGACCAGGACGAGGCCGTGGCCGCGTTCGGCGAGGCCGGAGACCTGACCGACCCCGCGCAGGTCGCGCTCCAGTGGTGGACGGCGCTCGACGCAGAACCCGAGGTGACGCGCGAGCTCACCTTCGCACCCCGCGCGTGGGGCGACTACCAGTGGGCCGTCGACATGCTCGCCGACAAGTCGCTCGCGTCACGGGTGATCCGCGCCGTCGACGAATCGGACCGGATCGCGTTCATGCGGTTCATCCCCGAGGTCGCCGCCACCGCGCGGGCGTTCGCCGCCTACGCGACGACCGTCACATTCCTCACTCTGGTCAGGCTCGACGACGGTACATGGCGGGTGTGGGGCCTCGGCCCGGCGCTCCTGGCCGCAAGGGACATCGTCGGCGACGCATAGATCAGGGATGTCGCCGCCGAGTTCGTGCACAGGGCTGGTCCCCCCTCGCCCAGAGCGTCACCGACCTCAGGAACAGCGTCGGCATCGACCACGGAGCCGAGGAGGTGCCCAGGTGGGTGCGCCCGCGGCACGCCCACCTCGTCGTCGGCGCGGCACAGGTCTGGTGCCCGCTCGTGCTCGAAACGCTCGCCGACCCCGAGGCTCCCTGGCGTCGCGCGGAGAGCTGATTTCCGAAATCGTCGGACGCTGTCGAGCTGACTGCCACGCTTCCTCCCCCGCCCGTCGAAGGCCACTAAAGGCTCGGCAGCGCCACGCGGACGGACTGCCAGGGAAAAGGCCGCTCCGACCTGTGGCGATGGAACAAGGACGATGCAACGCACGCGCCCCGCCAGGCCGAAGCCTAACGGGGCGCGTGCGTGAGACGCTGAAGCCAGACACGCCGGGCGTGTCAGGTGCCAGATTGCCTCGTATCTGAGGCGGTCGGCTCAATTACCGGCGAGTTGCCGCAGCACGTACTGCAGGATGCCGCCGTTGCGGTAGTAGTCCGCCTCACCGGGGGTGTCGATGCGCACCACGGCGTCGAACTCGACGGACGTGCCGTCGGCCTTCGCGGCGGTGACCTTGACCGTCTCCGGGGTGGCGCCGTCGTTCAGCGCGGTGATGCCCGCGATGTCGAACGTCTCGGTGCCGTCCAGGCCGAGGGACTCGGCGTTCTCGCCGGCCGGGAACTGCAGCGGCAGCACGCCCATGCCGATGAGGTTGGAGCGGTGGATGCGCTCGAACGACTCGGTGATGACGGCCTTCACGCCCAGCAGCGCGGTGCCCTTGGCGGCCCAGTCGCGCGACGAGCCGGAGCCGTACTCCTTGCCCCCGAGCACGACGAGCGGGGTGCCCTGCGCCGCGTAGTCCTGCGCCGCGTCGTAGATGGTGTCCTGGGCGTTCTTCACGAAGTTGAACGTGAAGCCGCCCTCGACGCCGTCGAGCAGCTGGTTCTTGAGGCGGATGTTCGCGAACGTGCCGCGGATCATGACCTCGTGGTTGCCGCGGCGCGAGCCGTAGCTGTTGAAGTCACGACGGCCCACGCCGTGCTCGGCCAGGTACTTGCCGGCCGGGCTGTCCGCCTTGATGGAGCCGGCGGGCGAGATGTGGTCGGTCGTGACCGAGTCGCCCAGCTTCGCCAGCACGCGGGCGCCGGAGATGTCGGCGACCGGCGACGGCTCGGCGCCCATGCCCTCGAAGTACGGGGGCTTGCGCACGTAGGTGGACTCGCCGTCCCAGGAGAACGTGTCGCCCTCCGGGGTCTCCAGCGCGCGCCAGCGCTCGTCGCCCGTGAAGACGTCCGCGTAGTCCTTGGTGAACATGTCGCGGTCGATCGAGGCGTCGATCGTGGCCTGGACCTCCTCCGGGGAGGGCCAGATGTCGCGCAGGAAGACGGGGTTGCCGGCCTCGTCGCGGCCCAGCGGGTCGGACTCGAAGTCGAACTCCATCGTGCCCGCGAGCGCGTAGGCGATGACCAGCGGCGGGGAGGCCAGGTAGTTCATCTTCACGTCGGGGTTGATGCGGCCCTCGAAGTTCCGGTTGCCGGACAGCACCGAGACGACGGCGAGGTCGTGCTCGTTGACGGCCTCGGAGATCTTCTCGTCCAGCGGGCCGGAGTTGCCGATGCAGGTGGCGCAGCCGTAGCCGACCAGGTGGAAGCCGAGCTTCTCGAGGTAGGGCCAGAGGCCGGCCTTCTCGTAGTAGTTCGTCACGACCTGCGAGCCGGGCGCCATGGACGTCTTGACCCAGGGCTTGGACACGAGGCCCTTCTCGACGGCCTTCTTGGCGAGCAGCGCCGCGGCGAGCATGACCGACGGGTTCGACGTGTTGGTGCACGACGTGATCGACGCGATCGCGACGGCGCCGTGGAAGAGGTCGAACTCCTTGCCCTCGCTGTCGGTCACCGGGTAGGTGCGGCGGCCGTTCGCGTGGATCGCGGGCGAGTCGGAGGCCGGGAACGACTCCTTCTCGGCCTCGTCGACGACGTCGGTGACCTCGGGCGCGTAGACCGGCAGGTCGCGACCGAAGGCGGACTTGGCGTTCGACAGCTCGATGCGGTCCTGCGGGCGCTTCGGGCCGGCGATCGACGGCACGACGGTGCCGAGGTCCAGCTCGAGGTACTCCGAGAACTTCGGCTCGACGTAGGACTCCGAGCTCGGGTCGAGCCACAGGCCCTGCTCCTTGGCGTACGCCTCGACGAGCGCGAGCTGCTCGTCGCTGCGGCCGGTGAGGCGCAGGTAGTCGAGGGTGACGTCGTCGATCGGGAAGATCGCGGCGGTCGAGCCGAACTCCGGGCTCATGTTGCCGATGGTGGCGCGGTTCGCCAGCGGCACCTGGGCGACGCCCGCGCCGTAGAACTCGACGAACTTCCCGACCACGCCGTGCTGGCGCAGCATCTGGGTGATCGTGAGGACGACGTCGGTCGCGGTGACGCCCGCGGGGATCGAGCCGTTGAGCTTGAAGCCGACGACGCGCGGGATGAGCATCGACACCGGCTGGCCGAGCATGGCGGCCTCGGCCTCGATGCCGCCGACGCCCCAGCCCAGGACGCCGAGGCCGTTGACCATCGTCGTGTGCGAGTCGGTGCCGACGCAGGTGTCGGGGTAGGCGCGCAGCACGCTCTGCCCGTCGACCTCCACCTCGCGCGTCATGATCGTGCGCGCCAGGTACTCGATGTTGACCTGGTGCACGATGCCGGTGCCCGGGGGGACGACCTTGAAGTCGTCGAACGCCGTCTGGCCCCAGCGCAGGAACTGATAGCGCTCGTGGTTGCGCTCGTACTCGAACTCGACGTTGCGGGCGAACGCGTCGGCGCGGCCGGCGACGTCGATCTGCACGGAGTGGTCGATGACCATCTCGGCGGGCGCGAGCGGGTTGATCCGCTTCGGGTCGCCGCCGAGCTCCGCGACGGCCTCGCGCATCGTGGCGAGGTCGACGACGCAGGGCACGCCGGTGAAGTCCTGCATGATCACGCGGGCGGGCGTGAACTGGATCTCCGTGTCCGGCTGGGCGTCCGGGTCCCAGGACGCGAGGGCGCGCACGTGGTCGGCCGTGATGTTGGCGCCGTCCTCGGTGCGCAGGAGGTTCTCGGCGAGGATCTTCAGGGAGTACGGGAGGCGCTCGGCGCCCTCGACGGCGGAGAGGCGGAAGATCTCGTAGGCCTTCCCGCCGACCTCCAGCGTTCCCTTCGATCCGAACGTGTCCACGCTGCTCACTGCGGCTCCTTCTGCGGGGCTGGCCGGCGGCGGCACCGTGCGCGCTGCGGCGCGACGGTTCCGACGCCGTGGTTCTGGGGGCTCCGCCCAGCGTACGCCGGGCACCTGGTCAGCATAGCCCATATATCTTGACGTCAAGATATCTCGGCGTCAGGTCCCCGTCCGGATCGCGTCGGGATTTTCCGTACGCCGCACGGGAACAACGGTCGTGGCCGGCACGTTGTGCAGCTGCCCTCGACCGGAAGGACGCCCATGCCGCGCACGCCCGCGAGCCCCGCTCGCCCGACCGACGCCACCACGACGCCCGCCGTCCCGACCGTCCCGGCGCCGGACGCCGAGCGCTCGGCCCCGCCGCCGCTGCGGCCGCTCACCGCCCAGGCCGAGCTGCTCCTCGACCGGGGCGTCGTGCCGCCGGAGGCGCTCTCCCCCGCGGCGCTGCGCGACGCCGCCGCGGCGCTGGAGCGCACGGCGCCGGCCGGGTCGCTCCTGGTGCTCCACCCCCGCGTGCTGCCGCCGTCCGCCCTCGCCGGGCACCTGCGCCGCACGACGACGGTCCGCGGCCGGACCGTGGAGCGCGCGGGCTTCGTCGTCGTCGACATGACCGACGTCGACGACTTCGCGCCCGTCCCCGGCGTCGAGGTCCCCGACGCCGACGTCTACGCCGTCGCCGCCCCCGACCGGGGCGACGAGATGGCGAACTGGTCGCCCGAGGAGGCGGAGCCGGCGATCGCCGCGCGCGGCCGCAGCCCGCTCACCCTCGCCGAGGGGATCCACTGGGTGCTGCAGTCCCCCGACGCGCTCGCCCGGAACCTCTGCTTCATGACCATCGGCTCCCGGCTGCGGCGCCCGGACGGCTCCTACGACGCGCGCACGCCCGCCGTGTGGATCTCGAACGGGACGGGCCGCGACGGCAGCGCGCGACGCGGCGCCCCCAAGGTCGGCTGGTGCTGGTGGCGCAACCGGCACACGTGGCTCGGCTTCGCGTCCACGGCTGCTCGCCACACCTGACCCGGTACCGCGATCGAACGCCG
This sequence comes from Isoptericola sp. NPDC019482, assembly GCF_040632295.1. Classification (NCBI taxonomy): domain Bacteria; kingdom Bacillati; phylum Actinomycetota; class Actinomycetes; order Micrococcales; family Promicromonosporaceae; genus Isoptericola; species Isoptericola sp. NPDC019482. The sequence goes on along the minus strand of NZ_JBEYBQ010000008.1, from coordinate 61,651 downwards.
CTCAGCGGTCCAGGACCGCGACGGCCTCCACGTGGTGCGTCATGGGGAACAGGTCGAAGGCGCGCAGCCCTGTGAGCTCGTACCCGTGCCCGGCCAGGTAGGCGACGTCGCGGGCGAGCGCCGCGGGGTCGCAGGCGACGTAGACGACGCGGCGCGGGCCGCGGGCGGCGATCGCGTCCACGACGGAGCGGCCGGCACCGGCGCGCGGCGGGTCGAGCACGACGACGTCGCCGGCGCCGACGTCGGTCCCGGAGGCGTCGCCGTCCGTCAGCACGCGGTCGACGGCGCCCAGGTGCAGCTCCACCTGCGGCAGGTCGTGGGCGTTGCGGCGCGCGTCCTTCAAGGCGCGGGCGTCGCCCTCGACGGCGACGACGCGGCCCGAGCCGCCGACGGCCGCGGCGAGCGGCACCGTGAACAGGCCGGCGCCGGAGTAGAGGTCGAGCACCGTCGCGCCGTCGAGGCCGCCCGGGGCAGCGTGCACGGCGTCGAGCACGGCGCCGGCGAGCAGGTCGGGCGCCGCCCGGTGCACCTGCCAGAAGCCGTCCGCGGCCACGCGGTAGCGGTGCTCGGCGCCGCCGGCACGCACCGTCTCGTTGACCGACCGGCGAGCGTTCGGGCGGGTGTCCCCGCGGCCGCGGCGCCACGGCACCTCGTCCACCAGGAGGAGCGCGTCCGCGCCGTCCGCCGGCGCCACCAGCTCGAGCCGCGCGCCCGGACGCCAGCGCCGCGTCCACACGTCCTCGGCGTCGGCGAGCTCCGCGACCGCGTCGGTCGCGAGCGGCATACCGTCCAGCGGCACCACGTCGTGCGAGCGGAACCGCCGCATCCCGGCGCGCCCGTCGGCGTCGGCCACGAGGTCGACGCGGGTGCGGTAGCCGAGACCGCCGCGCTCGTCGTCGCCGGGCGCGGCCTCCACCTCCACCTCGCGCTCGAGCTTCGCGAGCCGCTGCAGCTGCTCGGCGAGGACCGCGGCCTTCCAGCGCCGCTGCGCGGGCAGGGCCACGTGGGCGAGCTCGCCGCCGCCGACGCCGCCCGGCCCGGCCGCGGGCCAGGCGGACTCGACGCGGTCGGGCGACGCCTCGAGGACCTCGACGGCGTCGGCCCGCCAGAAGCGGGAGCCGGTCTCGGTGACCCGGGCGCGCACCCGCTCGCCGGGCAGGGTGTGGCGCACGAAGACGACGCGGCCGTCGAGGCGCGCGACGCAGTGCCCGCCGTGCGCGACGGGGCCGATCTCGAGCTCGACCTCGCGCCCCACCTCGGGGTCGGGTGCGGTGGGTCGAGGGCGCGGCGCGGAACGGCGAGGACGGGGCATGGGCACCATTCTCCCCTGCGCGCGGCAAGTTCAGGACATGGGCAGGACAGGGTCAGAACCGCGGCCCGCGGGGCGAGGTGCCCTCCAGCCCGGTCTGCCCCGCCGTGGACGACAGCTGCCACGGCACGGACGCCACCACGACGCCCGGGGTGAACAGCAGCCGCCCCTTGAGGCGCAGGGCCGACTGGTTGTGCAGCAGCTGCTCCCACCAGTGCCCGACGACGTACTCGGGGATGTAGACGACCACCAGGTCGCGGGGCGAGTCGCGGCGCACCGAGCGCACGTACTTCAGCACGGGCCGCGTGATCTCCCGGAACGGCGAGTCGAGGACCCGCAGCGGCACGGGCAGGTCCAGGCCCTCCCACCGCGCGCGCAGGTCCGCGATCTCCTCGGCGTCCACGCCCACCGTCACGGCCTCGAGGACCGAGGGGCGCGACGCCCGCGCGTAGGCCACCGCGCGCATCGTCGGCTTGTGGATCTTCGAGACCAGCACGATCGCGTGGACGCGGCTGGGCAGGGCGCGCGCGCCCGCGACGTCGTCGAGCTCCAGCTCGGTGCGCACCCGCGCGTAGTGGGCGCGGATCGCCTTCATGAGCGCGAAGAGCACGCCCATCGCCAGCAGGGTGATCCACGCGCCGTGCGTGAACTTCGTCGCCAGCACGATGACGAGCACGGCCGCCGTCATCACGAAGCCGACGCCGTTGACGACCCGGGAACGCTGCATGCGGGCCCGCTCCGCCGGGTCGGGCTCCTTGCGCAGGGCCCGCGTCCAGTGCCGCAGCATGCCGAGCTGCGAGAGCGTGAACGACACGAACACGCCCACGATGTACAGCTGGATGAGGCGCGTGACCTGCGCGTCGAACGCCACGATGAGGACGATCGCCGCGACGGCGAGGGTGATGATCCCGTTCGAGAACGCGAGCCGGTCGCCGCGCGTGTGCAGCTGGCGCGGCAGGAAGCCGTCCTTGGCGAGGATCGAGCCCAGCACGGGGAAGCCGTTGAAGGCCGTGTTGGCCGCGAGCACGAGGATCAGCCCCGTGACGATCGAGATCGCCACGAACGCGGGCGTGAAGCCCTGGAAGACGGCCTCCGCGAGCTGGCTGAGCACGGGGTGCTGGTTGTAGTCGGACGGCAGTGGCTGCCCACCCACGCTGAGCTGCTCGTGCGCGTCCTCCACGTACTTCACGCCGGTGGCCTGGGCGAGCAGCAGGATCGAGATCATCATCGTCGCGGAGATGCCGCCGAGCAGGGCCAGGGTGGTGGCCGCGTTGCGCGACTTGGGCTTGCGGAAGGCCGGGACGCCGTTGCTGATCGCCTCGACGCCGGTGAGGGCGGCACAGCCGGACGCGAACGCCCGGGCCAGGAGGAACGCGCCCGCGAGGCCGGTCAGCCCCTGGTCGAAGCCCGCCTCGGGCGTCATCTCGAAACCGGCGCTCTCCGCCAGGGGCAGGTCGCCCGCGAAGTACCGGATCGCGCCGACGACGGCGAGCAGGCCGACGAGGGCCATGAAGCAGTACGTCGGGATCGCGAACACGGTGCCGGACTCGCGCACGCCCCGCAGGTTCATCACCGTGAGGATCACGACGACCGCCACGGCGAACAGCGCCTCGTGCCCGCGCAGGAAAGGCAGCGCCGACGCCGCGTACTGGGCGCCCGAGGAGATCGACACCGCCACCGTGAGCACGTAGTCCACGAGCAGCGCCGACGCGACGCCGATCCCGGCCGACGGCCCCAGGTTCGTCGTCGCGACCTCGTAGTCGCCGCCCCCGGACGGGTAGGCGCGCACGTTCTGGCGGTAGGAGGACACCACCACGAGCAGCACCACGACGACGCCGAGGCCCACCCACGGGGAGATCGTCGTCGCGGCGATGCCGGCGACGGCGAGGGTCAGGAGGATCTCGTCCGGCGCGTACGCGACCGACGACAGCGCGTCCGAGGCGAAGACCGGCAGGGCGACACGCTTGGGCAGCAGCGTGTGCCCCAGGTTCTCGCTGCGCACGGGGCGCCCGATGAGGAGCCGTTTGGCAGCGTCCGCGATGTCCGACACGTCGAGCAATGCTATGCCCGCGTGAGCGCCAGGGCGCGCGCGTCCGGTGGCGATCCCGGTGGCGGTGTCGGCGGCGATGTCGGCGGCGATGTCGGCGGCGATGTCGAGGCGCCCCGCGAGGTATAGCGTTTCGCCCGTGCACTTCGTGATCATGGGCTGCGGCCGCGTCGGCTCGACGCTCGCGCAGACGATCGAGTCCCGCGGCCACTCCGTGGCCGTCGTCGACCAGAACCCCGACGCGTTCCGCCGTCTGCCGGCCGGGTTCTCCGGGCAGAAGGTGACCGGCGTCGGCTTCGACCGCGACACGCTGGTCCAGGCGGGCATCGAGGACACGTACGCCTTCGCCGCCGTGTCCGACGGCGACAACTCCAACGTGCTCGCGGCGCGCGTGGCGCGCGAGACCTACGGGGTCGAGAACGTCGTCGCGCGCATCTACGACCCGCAGCGCGCGGAGATCTACCAGCGCCTCGGCATCCCGACGGTCGCGACCGTGCGCTGGACCGCCGACCAGGTGCTGCGACGGATGCTCCCCCTGGGCGCGACGGACGAGTACCGCGACCCGTCCGGGCAGGTGCGCCTCGCGCAGATCGACTACCACCCCGGCTGGGCCGGGCTGACGGTGCACCGCATCGAGGAGGCCACCGGCGCGCGCGTCGCCTTCCTGTCGCGCTACACCGACGGCATCCTGCCCACGCCCGCGTCGGTGCTCCAGGAGAACGACGTGCTGCACGTGCTCATGCGCGCCGACGACGCGGCCGCCGTCGAGCGCGTCCTCACCCACGAGCCGCGGCAGGAGGAGAGCTGATGCGCGTCGTCGTCGCCGGGGCCGGTTCGGTCGGCCGGTCGATCGCCCGAGAGCTCCTCTCGCACGACCACGACGTCGTGCTCATCGACAAGAACCCCGCCGCGATGCGGGTCGCGCAGGTGCCCGAGGCCGACTGGCTGCTCGCCGACGCGTGCGAGCTGTCCTCCCTCGAGGCCGCGGACGTCACCGGCGCCGACGTGGTGGTCGGCGCGACCGGCGACGACAAGGCGAACCTCGTGTTCTCGCTGCTGTGCAAGACGGAGTTCGGCGTGCCCCGCACGGTCGCGCGCGTGAACAACCCGAAGAACGAGTGGATGTTCGACGGCTCCTGGGGCGTCGACGTCGCCGTGTCGACCCCGCGCATCATGACCGCGATGGTCGAGGAGGCCGTGGCCGTCGGCGACCTCGTGCGGATCTTCACCTTCCACCAGTCCGGCGCGGACATCGTCGAGGTGACCCTGCCCGACGACTCGCCGCTGGTCGGGGCCCGCGTCGGGTCCGTCGTCTGGCCCACCGACACGGTGCTCGCGTGCATCGTGCGCGGGGCGCAGCCGCTGGCGCCGACGGCGGACGACACGCTCGAGTCCGGCGACGAGCTGGTGCTCGTGATGGGCACCCAGGCCGACGAGGAGTCGCTCCAGCACCTGCTCTCCCACGGCGGACCGGCCGTCGCGGCCGTCCCGCCCGTCGCCGCGAGCGACCCGCTCGTGGCGCCCGAGCACGCCGGCCCGGACGGCGACGACGACGAGGGGTCCGACGGCGGGCGCTAGCCCTGCTGCGTTGTCGCCGGGCCGGGCTCGACGGCGGGCCGGCCGGCGTGCGCACCGCGCACGACGACCCAGGTGAGCCAGAGGACCAGCCCCCACAGGGGGACGCCCAGCACCAGGTGGGCGGTGCCCAACCAGCCGACGCTGTCGGCGAAGTACAGCGGCACCTTCACCGCGAGCCGCACCGCGAACAGCCCCGCCCAGAACCAGGTGGCGAGCGTGTAGCGCCGCATCAGCTCCGGGTCCTTGCGCCACTCGACGAGAGCGGCGAGGGGGCTCGGGGCGGGGTCCGTCGTGCCGGGCGCGGCACGGTCGGGCGCGGCGTCCTCGGGCGCGGCCTCGTCGGCCGCGGCGGCGGACCGGTCGCCGTCGCCCTGGCGGCCCCGCTCGGCGGCGACGTCGGCGAACCCGCCGCGCACCGCCTCCACCACCAGCCCCACGACGGGCCAGCGGACCGCCAGGGACACGAGGATGGCCGCGAGGTAGGCGGCATTGGTCCACAGCCCCCACACGTAGAAGTTCTGCGCCTCGCCCGAGCGCCACGCCCAGAACACGCCCACGCCGATGCCGAGCAGCCCGCCCAGCGCCTGGGTGATCGGGGTGCGCTGCGCGAGCCGGGCCACGACCGCGACGAGGGCCGCGCCCACGGACGCGACCAGCGCCCAGGTGAGGGCACCGCGCTCGTCGCCCCCCATCGACGCGACGACGTAGATGACCACGAACAGCAGGCCGGGCAGCACGGCCTCGACCACGCCGCGCACGCCGCCGACGGCCTGCCCGAACGAGAACGAGTCCCCCGTGACCGCCCGCACGCCGCGCGCGTCCGGGGCGGGCGTGGTCGGCTCGCCCGCCGTGGGGTACCCGCCGCTCACTCGCCGGCCCGCGCGCGCAGCTCGTACCGCGGGTTGAACATCGTGCGCCGGCCGTCGATGTCGCACACCAGGCCCTCGACGCGGATGCGACGGCCCGGGTCGATGCCCGCGATGGCCCGGCGCCCGAGCCACACGAGGTCGAGGGAGCCGGAGCCGTCGTACAGCTCGGCCTCCACGGTGGGCACCCCCTCGCGCGGGCGCAGCACGACCGAGCGCAGCACGCCGGCCGCGCTCGCGCGACGGCGGTCGCCCAGGTCGGCGACGGGGGTGCAGCCGCGGTGGGCCGCTGCCTCGTGGCGCTCCTCGTCGGCGGCGACCTCGTCGGCGGAGGCCAGCGCGTGCCGGACGGCGGTTCGCAGGGACATCAACAGCTCCAGGCTGGTGGACGACCCGGCCTCGCGGCCGGGTCGGTCACCGGATCTCGGTGATCTCCGGCCCGCGGGTCAGCGGGTCGAACGACGGGGTCTGCGGCGCGGCGCCCTCGGGGCCCGCGGTGGTGTCCTCGCCCGGCGCGTCGCCCTGGCGCGCGCTCTTGGGCAGGGTGAGGGTCAGCAGGTCGCGCGGCGGGCGGGGGTTGCCGTCCCGCACCACGACGACGTTCGCGAACACCGACTCGAGCTGCTTCGCCGCCTCGGGGTCGACGGCCGCGCGACCCGACAGCACGCCCCGCAGGAACCAGCGGGGTCCGTCCACGCCCACGAAGCGGGCGGGGCGCACGGCCGGCTTGCCGTCGGGCGCGGTGGCCGGGATGCGCGCGATCAGCTCGCGCCCGAACGTGCCGGGCACGTCGTCGACGGTGCCGCCCTGGCGCGTGATCGACGCCCCGATCTCGGCGCGCACCTCGTCCCAGATCCCCTCGGTACGGGGCGCGGCGAACGCCTGCACCTGCAGGCCCGAGCCGTTGAGGGTCGTCGAGACGCCGGTGACCTTCTGCGTCTTCTTGTCGACCTCCATGCGCAGCTCGAGGCCGGGCAGGACGGGCAGCCAGATCGCGCCGAGGTCGACGCGGGGACCCATGCCCGTGACCTGGGTCGAGTCGAACGGGCCCCGCTCGGGACGCTCCGCCGCCTGATCGGAGGCGGGGTCGGTGCCGGTGGCGGGCGCCGCGTCCTCGGCGGTCGCGGGCTCGCGGGCCTCGTCGGTCGCCTTTGTCGACGCGTTGCGCCGGAACAGCCCCACGGAGGATCTCCTTCTCGTCGTCCTGCTCGCCCGATGGCGAGCCCTACCCATCTCCCACAGTAGACCGGTTCGCGCATGCCTCCGGTCCGTGTCCGGGGGGCGTCAGCCGCCGGCGAAACCGCCGCTCGAGCCGAACCCGCCCTCGCCGCGGTGCGACCCCGGCAGCGTCGTCGCCACGAGGAAGCGGGCGTGCTCCACCCGCTGCACCACGAGCTGCGCCACGCGGTCGCCGCGGCGCAGCCGCACCGGCTCGGCGACGTCCGTGTTGAGGAGGATGACCTTGATCTCCCCGCGGTAGCCCGCGTCGATGGTGCCCGGAGCGTTCACCACGGTCACGCCGTGCTTCGCGGCGAGGCCGCTGCGCGGGTGCACGAACGCCGCGTACCCCTCCGGCAGCGCGATCGCCACGCCCGTGGGCACGACGACGCGGCCCTGCGGAGGGATCTCGACGTCGACGGTGGTCACGAGGTCCGCGCCCGCGTCGCCCGGGTGCGCGTACGCGGGGGTCGGCACGTCGTCGAGCAGCGTGACGAGCACGTCCACGGTGCTGGGGTCGGTGCTCACAGGGCTGGCGGTGTCAGGCACCCGGGAAGCGTAGCCGACCCACGGGCGGTGGACCGGCGGGCACGGGACCGGGACCGGGAGGGACGAGGCCCGCACGAGTGCTGGGATGATGGCCCCATGAGCGAGCACGCGCCCCACCCGACCCCCGTGACCGGCCCGGCCTTCCGGGAGCGGCTGTCCCCCGGCCCCGCGGCCTGGTGCGGCGCCGTCGGGCTGGGCGTGATCGTCGGGGTGACGCTGTGGCCGCTGGCGCACACGATCGCGGCCGTGGTGGGCGTGCTCGTCGCGGCCGCCACCCTCGCGGCACTCGTCGCGACCGCGCCCGTCATCGAGATCGCGGACGGGCGCCTGCGCGCCGGCAAGGCGCAGATCGCCGTGGACCTCCTGGGCGAGGTGACCACGATGGACGACGCCGAGGCGATGCGCACCGCCCTCGGCCCGGCCCTCGACGCGCGCGCGTTCGTGTGCCTGCGCGCGTGGGCGCGCACCGGCGTCCGCGTGGACCTCGAGGACCCGCTCGACCCGACCCCGTACTGGCTGCTGTCGACCCGGCGACCGCAGGAGCTGGCCGCCGCGCTCGCCCGCTGAACCCGCGCCGCCGGGCGCGGTTCGGGGCCCCCGGACGCCGACCGGGGACGACGAAGGCCGTCACGTCCTCGACGTGACGGCCCGTGTCGTCCGTGGTGCTGGCGCCCCGACCCGGCGGTCGGTCAGGCGGCGCACTCCGTGCAGATCATCTGGCCGTTCTTCTCGTAGGCCAGCTGGCTGCGGTGGTGGACGAGGAAGCAGCTCGTGCAGGTGAACTCGTCGGCCTGGCGGGGCAGGACGCGGACCGCGAGCTCCTCGCCGGACAGGTCGGCGCCGGGAAGCTCGAAGCCTTCCGCGGCCTCCGTCTCGTCCTCGTCGACGACACCCGACGACTTGTCGGAACGACGCGCCTGGAGCTCCTGGATCGAGTCCTGCTCCACGTCCTCGTCGTTCTTGCGGGGGGCGTCGTAGTCGGTTGCCATCTGTGTGGTCACGCTCCGTGATGTCGGTGTCGGTACGCGCTGATAATGCTCGGTGACCGGGTTTTGTTCCCGGTCGGCCCACGGATTGTGCACCATTTCGGGCGGGCGCGCGACACCGCGCGCTGTTCCTCGTGTCACAGCCTGAAGATCGGCCGCTGACCTGCACCGATGCACCCCGGTGCCAGCGTGTTCGCCCTGGGCGTGACGGGCGCGCTGACGCGATTTTTCACCCCGGTGCGCGAGGGCGGAACGACCGAACCTCGTCAGTCGTCAGGGCCCGGCATGCCCTCCGGCCGGTCGGCCCCCGCGGCCTCGAGGAGGCGGACCAGCTCGTCCACCACCGGGGTCGCGCCCGCGACGGTCATGGCGCTGCCCGGACCCCGGCCGTGCAGCCCGCCCACCCACGCGCCGGCCTCGGCGGCGACGAGGGCGCCGGCTGCCATGTCCCACGGGTTGAGCCCGCGCTCGTAGTAGAGGTCGAGCGCGCCCTCCGCGAGCAGGCACAGGTCGATCGCCGCCGAGCCGAGGCGCCGGATGTCCCGCACACGGGGCAGCACGTGGGCCAGGACCTCGGCCTGTCGCGCCCGCCGCTCGGGCGCGTACCCGAAGCCGGTCCCCACCAGCGACCGGGACAGGCCGTCCGGGCGGCTCACCCGCAGGGGCCGCCCGTCGCGCTCCGCCCCGCCGCCGCGCGCCGCGGTCCAGGTGTGCCCGTCGACCACCGAGTGCACGCAGCCCGCGAGCGCCGTCCAGCGAGCCGGGTCGACGGGACCCGCCACGACGGCCACGGAGACCGCGTACGACGCGACGCCGTACAGGTAGTTGACCGTGCCGTCGATCGGGTCGAGCACCCACGTGAGCCCCGACGTCCCCGCCACGTCGTCGCCCTCCTCGCCGAGGATCGCGTCGTCGGGCCGCTCCGCGGCGATCCGACGGCGCAGCTGCGCCTCGACCGCCCGGTCCATGTCCGTCACCGGGTCGACGTCGTTGGACTTCGTGGCGGCGACCGTGACGCGCTCCGGGCGCCCGGCGCGGACCTGCTCCCCCGCCTCGCACGCGAGGCTGCGGGCCAGCTCCCGCAGCGACTCGACGTCGGCCTCTGCGACGACCCCCTCGACGACCCCCTCGACGACCCCCTCGACGACATCGCCCGGGAGCCGGTCCGTCAGGGGGCTCTCCGCTCGTGGTTCCACGGGCTACATCTTGCCCGATCGGCGACCCCACCGGGCGGTCCAGCCCGGCCCCGGGTGCGGCACGGTCCAGCCCCGCGCGAGGGACGCGAGCCGGAACCCGAAGACGAGCGCCACCACGCCGAGCGCCGTCCACGGCTGCAGCAGGCCCTCGTGCCACAGCACGGCGGTGAGCCCGGCGCCGACGAGCGCGGGCACGGCGTAGAGCTGGCGGTCGGCGAACACGAGCGGCACCTCGCCCACCAGCACGTCGCGCAGGATCCCGCCGCCCACGGCCGTGAGCACGCCCACCACCATCGACGCGAGCACGCCGGCCCCGAGGTCGAGCGACTTGGTGGTGCCCTGCAGCACGAACAGGGACAGCGCGGCGGCGTCGAGCACCAGGACGGAGCGCCGCATCCGTTCCAGGCCCGGGTGGAAGAAGAAGATGATCACGCCCGCGGCGAGCGCGGCCAGGACGAGGCGCCAGCTCGAGATGCCCACCGGGGGCGTGTCGCCGATGAGGACGTCGCGCAGGATGCCGCCGCCGAGCCCTGTGACCCACGCGAGGACGAGGACGCCGAACGCGTCGAACCGCTTGCGGACGGCCGCGAGCCCGCCCGAGACCGCCGCGACGAAGACGGCGACGAGCTCCAGGTAGGAGACGGGGCCGGAGGTGAACGCGTCCACGGGACGCCATCCTCGCAGGCGCGCCGGCGGGCGGCTCGTCGGTGGGCGCGCCAATCGACGGCACACCGACGCGCCTGCGCAGCGCCGCCCCGCGCCGATGGCACCCTCGAACAGGCGGACCCGCCCCGACGGACGACCCGTGGGCGACCTGTGAGGGAGGAAGCATGGCCGAGCTCGAGCTCGTGAGGCTGCACGAGGACGGTGAGCGCCTGGTCCTGCGCGGCCCGGACGGCACCGAGAGCACCCTGCCCATCACGGAGGCGCTGCGCGCCGCGGTGCGCCGTGACCGGCCGCGCACGGAGGCGCTGCGCGCCCAGGCGGCGACGACCCTGCGCCCGCGCGACCTCCAGGCGCGCCTGCGTGCGGGGGCGTCGGTCGAGGAGCTGGCCGAGGAGTCCGGGCTCCCCGTCGAGCACGTGCAGCGCTACGAGTGGCCCGTGGCCGCGGAGCGCGACCACGTCATAAGTCAGGTGCGCGCCCACCGGCTGCCGGGCGACGACGAGACGACGACGCTCGGGGAGGTCGCCGACACACGGCTGGCCGCGAGGGGCGTGACCGCCGACGAGGCCCGCTGGTCGGCCCGCCGCGACGGCACGGCGCCGTGGGTGGTCGAGGTGCGGTTCTCCGCCGGCGACCGCGACCGGTCGGCCCGCTGGACCTTCGACCCCAAGGGCCGCGTCGTGACGCCGCTCGACGACGAGGCCCGCTGGCTCGGCCAGCCCGACGACCCGGTCTCGCCCGACGTGCTGGGCGTGCCCTCGACGGGCGGCCGCACCGTCACCCCCCGCCGGCACGTGGACGACGACACCACCGCGCTGCTCCTGGACGACCTCGCGGGACGGCGCGGTCAGCGTCCCGGCGACCGGCGCCGGCCGCCGTCGCGCTCCGTGGACGACGACGTCGTGCCCGCGCCGACCCCCATCCCCGTGGGCCAGGTCAGCGCTCCCCCGACCACACCCGTCGCCGAGTCCGGTGGGACGGAGGAGGGCGACCCGGCCGGCGCGAGCGTCGTCGACCTCGGGTCGCGCCGGGCGGTCCGCCCCGCGGCGCCGGAGCGGTCCACGCACCCCTCGGCGGCGCGCCGGCCCGTGCCGGGCGTGCTGCCGCTCGACGGCGACGAGAGCGACGCCGACGGGGCGGACGGCGACGAGAGCACCGCGGACGCCCGTGCGGACGCGCGGTCCGACGTCGTCGACGACGCCCCGGCGCCGAGCGGTCCGCCCGCGCAGGGCGCCGCCGGGCCGCAGCCCGCTGCGCCCGCTCCCCGCAGCGACAAGCCCGCGGGGGCTCGGCGCTCAGGCCGCAAGGGCCGCGCGCAGGTGCCCAGCTGGGACGAGATCGTCTTCGGCGGCGGGCGCCCGTCGTCCTGACCTCGGGCCCGTCTCCGACCGACGGGGCTACGCGCCGTCGCCCAGGTCCAGCTGGTCCGTGACGGCCGCGCGCCGACGGGCGTCGGCCTGCGTCATCCGCCGCATGTGGTGGCGCCGGCACAGCACCTCGTAGGAGACCGGGCCGCCGTCGGGCGCGCCGGCCACGTCGCCGACCACCACCTGGTCGCCCTCGACGACCATGACGCCGCCCACGGTGCGCGCGTTGTGCGTGGCCCGCGCTCCGCACCAGCACAGGGACCGCACCTGCAGCTCCTCGACGCGGTCGGCGAGCTCGATGAGGCGGGCGGCGCCGGGGAACAGCCGCGTACGGAAGTCGGTCGTGATGCCGAAGGCGAAGACGTCCAGCTCCACCTCGTCGACGAGGCGCGCGAGCTGCTCCACCTGGGCCGGGGAGTAGAACTGCGCCTCGTCGCACACGAGGTAGTCGACCATCCGGCCGGCCTGCCGCTCGGCCGCCACGACGTCCCAGAAGTCGGTGCCGTCCGTGACCTCGCGGGCGTCGACCTCGAGCCCGAGCCGGGACGACAACCGCGAGGCGCCGGCGCGGTCGTCGCGGGTGAAGATCAGCCCGGTCCGCCCGCGGGCGGCGTGGTTGTGGTCGGTCTGCAGCGCCAGCGTGGACTTGCCGCTGTCCATGGTCCCGGAGAAGAAGACGAGCTCGGCCATGGGCAGATCCTGTCAGACCGCGGGGCGTGACCTGCGCCTACTGGCCCACGCGCCCGTCCACGCACTCCCGCAGCAGGTCCGCGTGCCCGCAGTGCCGCGCGTACTCCTCGACGTGGCTGAGGAGCAGCTCCCGCAGGGAGATCGCGCCGCCCGGCTCCGCGCCGAGGTCGGAGAACCCGGCGTTGGTCGCCCCGAGGTCGTCGATCCCGTCGACCATGCGGTCCGTGGCCGCCATCTCCTCGCGCCAGCGGCGGAACGCCTCCTCGACGACGGCGGGGTCGGCGACCGCGCCGTCCCAGTCGCCGTCGCGGTGCGCCTCGCTGCGGTACAGCCATGGCGCGTCCTCGCCGGTCATGATGCGGCGCACGTGCCGTTCGTCCTCCGTGAGGTGCCGCACCAGGCCCAGCAGCGACATCGTCGACGGCGGCACCGAGCGGCGGGCGAGCTGCTGGGCGTCCAGGTCGGCGCACTTCATCTCGACGGTCAGCCGGTACGACCGGAGCGAGTCGAGCAGGATCGCCCGCTCGTCGACCAGCTCGACGTCGCTCTCCCGCGGGTCGTCGTCCGGGTCCACCCACATGTCCGGGTACACCGTCGCCCGGGTCCACCGGGACGCGGGCGCGGGATCCTGCTCACCGTCCTGCACGCGATGCTCCATCGCCACATCGTGGCACCGGAGCCCCGCACCGGCCACGGGATATCCGGCGCGGCTATGCCTGGGCGACCAGCAGCGGCACGACCATCTCCGCGGGCGTCAGCGACCCGTGCACGCCGGGCATCTCGCGGGCGCCGGACGGGTGCAGCCGCGAGTCCACGACGGTCGCCGCCCCACGTGCCGCGACCAGGACGTCGCCCACGGCGGGGAGCACGTGCTCGGCCACGGGGCCCAGCCAGCCGGCCGCGACCGCGTCGTCGCGCAGGACGACGAGCGCGTCCTCACCGAGCACCGCGGCCCAGCGCGCCGCGACGTCCCGCGGGTCGGCGCCGGGCGTGACGTACACGTGGCCGGCGCGCGGCTCGCCGCCCAGCAGCGCGACGTCCCGCGCGAGCTCCGGGTGCGCGGCGACGTCGTGCTGCAGCGACAGGTCGGCCGTCACCTGCCCGTGGTCGGCGGTGACCACGACGAGCGTGCCCTTCGGCACGGAGCGCACCAGGCGGCGCAGCTCGGAGTCGGTCTCCTCGAGGGCGTCGCCCCACTGCCACGACTGCGGGCCGTGCTGGTGCCCGGCCTTGTCGACGGCGCCGTGGTACAGGTACACGAGGCCGGGCTCGCGCAGCTCGCGGACCGTGGCGCCGACCTGGGCGTCGAGCCCCTCGGCGGGCACGTAGCGCGGGCCGCGCAGGGCCGCGCGGGTCATGCCGGAGCCCGCGAACCGGGCCGGACCGGGCGCGACGACGCGCACGCCGTCGGCGGCGAGGCGCTCGAGCACCGTGGGCTCGCGCTGCACGTCCTCGGGCTCGGCGCGCATCGGCCCGGAGAGCTTGGTGCGCCGGTACGGGTCCGACTGCTCGGTCCAGGAGACGGTGGTGGCCAGGCCGCCGGTCGCGGGGTTGCGCTGCGTGTAGCCCAGCAGGCCGGTGCGTCCCGGCGACGTGCCGGTGCCGAACGTCGCGAGGGCGGCCGCCGTCGTCGAGGGGAAGCTGGACAGCACCGACCGGCCGTCCGCGGCCAGCGACCGCAGGAACGGGGCGTGGCCGCCGCGCTCGGCGAGGTTCGCCAGCCCCAGGCCGTCGACCAGGACGACGACCGCGCGGCGCACGCCCGACGGCAGCCCGAGCGCGTCGCGGCAGTCGCCCGACCGCAGCCCCGTGGCGGTCGTGAGGTCCGCCCCCAGCGCGCCCGCGACGGCGGGCAGGACGGCGGCAAGCGACCCGGTGCCGTAGGAGGGGGCGAGCAGGCCTTCGGGCAGCGTGAGCGTCGCCGTCATCGGCCGACGCGCCCGCCCGCCCCCGTCGCGGCCGACAGGGAGCGCGAGAACGCGATCGCGCGGCGCAGGGCGTCCCGGCCCTCCGCGGCCCCGCTGACGCGCACGACGACGTCGTCGGGAGTGAGCGTGCCGGTGAGGCCGTGGTCGGCCTCGCAGCTCGGGTCCGGGCACTGCGCCGGCTCGAGGTCGACGCGGGAGACGGCGCCCCAGCCGATCGCGAGCGTGAGCTCGGACGCGCTGTCGCCGGGCCGGTGCTCGGCCGGCTCGTCCACGACGTGCGTGAGCGCGACGGACCGGATCTCGGTCAGCGGGACGGCCTCCGTGGTCGCGGCCGCCGACGACGGGTGGGCCGCGTCCCCCTCGTGGTCGTCCACGTGCGCCGTGACCAGGCGGGTGGGTGTGAGGGCCAGCACGGTGAGGTGCCGGCGCACGGCGTCGTCGAAGGTCGTCTCGGCCTGCACGAGGTGGGCGAGCACGTCCTCGTCGGCGAGCGCGACGTCGAGGACGTCCTCCACGAGGTCCGGGTAGTACCCGGCCCGGCGCACGTGGACGGACAGGTCGGCACGGAGGTTCTCACGGGCGGTGGCATGCGACACCCGGGCATTGTCCCATCCCCGAGGGCCCGCGTGCGCTCGGGGCTGCTAGGGCGCCAGCCAGGGCATCGCCGCCATGGCGAGGGTCGAGGTGGCCGCCGCCGCGAGCTCGGCGCGGAGCAGGACGTCGCCTCGCCGACGGGCCTCGACCGCGCAGGCGACGGCGTAGCCCACCGCCACCGCGGCCGCGACCACCGGCACGGGTGCGGTCCCGAGCGCCGCCGCGCCGTGGTGGCCCGGCGCGTGCCCCGCGGCCGGCCCGCCCGGCCCGACGGCCGCCGCCAGCACGAGCACGCCCATCGCCACCGGGTGCAGTGCGCGGAGCGCGCCCGGCCCGGCAGGCGGACCGTCGCACGCGGTGCGGCGCCGCGCGGCGAGCGCGACGAGGCCGAGCCCGACGAGCACGGCCGCCCACGCCCACGGGCGTAGCAGTGTGCCGCCCGTCAGCATCGTGTCGGCCATGCCGAGCAGCATCGCGGCCATGCCCGCCCCGGCCGTGGCCCCGACCGGGTGCCGCCCCACGAGGCAGCACCCGGTCCCGACCCCGGCCGCGGCGAGCGAGCCCGCGGCGAGCACGATGTGCACGGTGTGCACGGTCCGGCCTCAGTGGTGGTGCTCGTGGCCCACCGACGCCACCGGCGTGGCTCCGGGACGGGTCCACTGGATCGTCGGACGCCCGCCGGCGCCGTCATTCCCGACGCCGTCGGCGTCCGCACGCCAGAACCAGCAGGGCGCCTTGCCCTGCGGCCAGCCGTCCGGGTAGTCCTGCCATGCCTCCATGCGCCCGCGCGGCGTCATGTCCAGCAGGGCGAGCGCCGGCATCGTGGCCTCGCCACCGCGCCCGGTCAGCGTGCCGGTGAGGAACACCCGCTCGCCGACGCGCAGGAAGCACATCCAGGTCCCGAAGTCCGCCCCGTTCACGTCCGGGTCCGCCACGTCGACCACGGAGTACCAGTGCCGCGGATACCCCATGAACGCGACGAACGGCGCCAGCTCGTCGTACGGCGCCTGGGCGAGCACGGCGAACGACACGCCGCGGGCGTTCAGGTAGGCGGGGTCCTGCGCGGGGAAGTACGTCAGGGTGCAGCCCTCGCACTGGTTCTCGAACGGCTCGCCCGCGTGCCACATGTGCTTGTAGACGACGAGCTCCTCGCGTCCGTCGAACAGGTCGAGCAGGGTGGTCGGGCCGCCGGCCCCGACCACCGTGGCGGCCGCGTCGACCTCCGTCATGGGCAGCCGCCGGCGGGCCGCCGCGATGGCGTCGCCCTCCCGTGTGTGTGCCTTCTCCCGCACGAGCAGCTCGTCGCGGGCGGTCTGCCAGGCCGCCCGGTCGACGACGGGCGGGACGGCTGGCGCTGCGTGGCTCTTCCCGCCGCGGCGGGCGTGGCTCTCGGTGATGCTCATGGCACTCTCCTTGACGTCGTCGGACCGCCGGCATCGCGACGGGATGGCGAGCGCGCCGAGAATCATCGGCACGCTCCACCCGGTCGACGAACGGGAGGCGGGCCGACCGACAGCCTCGGCGAGATCGGCCCCGATCGGCCCGAGGCCTCAGCCGGGCAAGGCCCGGCGGGGCGCGTCAGCCCGCTGCGCCCCCGACCGCAGCCGGACGACGGCGTGCAGCACGCTCACGCCCACCGAGCCGGCGACGACGGGGTACAGCTCGAGCGACGCGAGCTCGGGGAGGTCGTCCGCCAGCACGGACACCCGCGCGAGCACGTCCTCGAGCGCGTCGATGTCCGCCTCGGGCGCGCCGCCGTACCCGAACAGGCGCGGCGCGGCACGCACGGTGCGCACCATCGCCGCCACGTCGACGTCGGTCAGCGGGGGGATGCCGTAGGCGACGTCGTCGAGCAGGTCGGTGGCGTCGCCCGCGAGGCCGAACGACACCTTCGGGCCGAACAGGGGGTCCTCGCCGGAGCGGATGACGCACGGCACCCCGACGGGTGCCATCGCCTGCACCTCCATGGCGGGCTCGTCCTCCCCCAGGACCTCCAGCGCGACCTGGCGCATGCGCTCGACGTCGGCCCGCAGCTCGGCCGCGTCGGCGATGTCGAGGCGCACGCCGCCCAGGTCGGTGCGGTGCCGCAACGCGGTCGACGCGGTCTTCAGCGCGACCGGCCAGCCGAGCGCGTCGGCGGCGGCGACGGCCTCCTCCGCCGTGCGCACGGTGCGCGACCGCCACAGCCGCACGCCGTAGCAGCCGAGCAGCTCCGCCGTCTGGTCCTGCGTCAGCACGCGGCCGTCGCCGCCCTCGGCGGCCGCGAGCCAGCCCTCCACGAGTTTGCGCGCCCGCCGCGCGTCCGTCCCCTCGGGCCGCACGTGCGTGCCCCGGTCCTCCGTGCGCCAGCGTGCGTACGTCACCACCTTGCCCAGCGCCGTCACGGCGTCCTCGGGCGTGGAGAACGCGGGGATGCGCACGGGCGTGCCGTCGGGGCCGGTCGCGGCCAGCTCGTCGGGCAGGCCGCTGAGGCCGAGCATCGACGCGACGGTGGTGCGCCCGGTGCGCGCGGCCGCCTCGGCGACGGCGCGCGCCACCGCCCCGGTCCGCGGCACGACGACGGGCACGTCGACGGCCACGACGACGTCGCACGCCCCCGGCGCGTACAGGGCGTCGGTCACCTGGGCGATCTGCTCGTCGGTGGCGTCCGGCGGCAGGAAGTCGGACGACGCCGCGACGACCAGCCCCGCGGTGGCCGCGGCCTCCGCCACGAGGGCCGCGAGCGCCGCGGACGACGCGAGGATGCCGACCCGGCCGCCGGCGGGCAGCGGCTGGTGCGCGAGCACCTGCGCCACGTCCATGAGCTGGTGGGTGTTCTCGGCCCGGATGACACCGGACTGCCGCAGCATCTCGTCGAGCAGGCGGCGCGGGGCCCGCGTCGCGCGCACCGCGTGCCCCGGCGGCACGACCTGGCCCGACTGCCCGGCGACCACCACGACCACCGGCTTGACCCCGGCGAGGCGGCGCGCGATCCGGGAGAACTTGCGCGGGTTGCCGATGGACTCGAGGTAGAGGCAGACCACGGCGGTGCGCGGGTCGTCCTGCCAGTACTGCATGAGGTCGTTGCCCGACACGTCGGCGCGGTGCCCCGCGGACAGCAGGGCGGAGACGCCGAGTCCGCGGCGCTCGAGCGTCCGCGTGAGCGTGACGGCGGCGGGCGCGGACTGGCAGAACATGCCGACCACCCCGGCGCGGGGCGGCCGCTCGGCGAGGCTCGCGTGCAGGCGGGCGTCCGGCGTCGTGGTGAGCAGGCCGAACGACGCGGGGCCGACCACCCGCATCCCGCCGGCGTGCGCGGCGCGCACCAGCTCGCGCTGGCGGGCCAGGCCGTCCGGCCCGGTCTCGGCGTACCCGGCGGCGAGCACGACGACGCCGCGGACGCCGCGCCCGGCCAGCCGGCGCACGGCCTCGACGGCGGCGGGCGGCGGCACCGACAGGAGCGCGAGGTCGACGCCCTCGCCTCCCAGCGCGTCGTCCCAGGAGGCGGCGACCCGCAGCCCGTCGGCGTCCGGCACGGGTCCGGGGGCGCCGAGCACGGTGAGCAGGGTGTCGCCGGGGTCGGCCGCCGCGACGTCCACGACGCGTTGCGCGAGGTGGTGCTCCGGCGTCGCTCCCCCGGGCCCGGCCGGGCCCGGCCCGACGAGCAGGACGCGGCGGGCGGTCAGCAGCGCCTGCATGGAGCGCGCCTCGGCGCGGTGCTCGCGGTCGGCCATCACCTCGCGGGAGCGCTCCGTGGGGTCGAGGTCGAACGCGACGCTGACCACGCCGTCGTCGAGGTGCTGGCTCACCGCGTACCCGGCGTCGCGGAAGACGGCGAGCATCGAGGAGTTCTGCGGCAGGACGTCGGCGGTGAAGCGGCGCACGCCGCGCTCGCGCGCCGCCGCGGCCACGTGCTCGAGCAGCACCGAGCCCAGGCCTTTGCCCTGCATCGCGTCGGCGATGTTGAAGGCCACCTCCGCCTCCGCGGGCGCCACCTTGTCGTACCGGGCGACGCCGAGCACGTCCTCGCGCGGGTCCCCGGCCTCGTCGACGCCGGGGCGCACGGCCACGAGCGCCACCCGGTCGCGCTGGTCGAGGTGCGTGAGGCGGTTCAGCTCCCGGTCGGTGAGGCGACGCACGGGCGCGAAGAAGCGGAAGTACGCCGACCGCTCGGACTGCGCCTCCTGGAAGCGCTGGATCGCGTCGGCGTCGTCCGGCCGCAGCGGGCGCACGTGCATGGTGGTGCCGTCGCGCAGCACGACGTCCGCCTCCCACGCGACCGGGTAGTCAGGGTCGGGCCGGGCGTGCTGCCGAGCGCCCGCCTGCTCGTCCGGAGTGTCGGGTACGTCCACCCGTGCAGGCTATCCGGGGCCTGCGACGGCGGCTCGTCGCCGCGCCTGCGCGGCCCTGTGGGCGCCGGCGACTAGAGTCTGGTGCCGTCCGCGGAGGACACCCGTACTCCCGCGAGCACGACACCGACACCGTCCGTCCCGCCGAGCCACCCCTCGAACGCCACATCGAACTCAGGAGCCGCACCGCATGGCGCGCAAGAGCAGCAGCGCACCCGCCACCGACGAGCCGTTCGACGAGAAGATCGTCGACATCGACGTCGCGGCGGAGATGGAGACGTCGTTCCTCGAGTACGCGTACTCCGTCATCTACTCCCGCGCCCTGCCGGACGCCCGCGACGGCCTCAAGCCGGTGCACCGCCGGATCCTGTACATGATGTCCGACATGGGCCTGCGGCCCGACCGCGCGCACGTGAAGTCGTCGCGCGTCGTCGGCGAGGTCATGGGCAAGCTGCACCCGCACGGCGACACGGCGATCTACGACGCGCTGGTGCGGCTCGCGCAGGACTTCTCCATGCGGCTCCCGCTGGTCGACGGGCACGGCAACTTCGGCTCGCTCGACGACGGCCCCGCCGCCCCCCGGTACACCGAGGCCCGGCTCGCCCCGCCGTCGATGGCGATGACCGCCGGGCTCGACGAGGACGTCGTCGACTTCGTCCCGAACTACGACAACAAGCTCACGCAGCCGTCGGTGCTGCCGTCCGCCGTCCCGAACCTGCTGGTCAACGGCGCGTCCGGCATCGCGGTCGGCATGGCGACGAACATGGCGCCGCACAACCTCGTCGAGGTCGTCGCGGCGGCCCAGCACCTCATCGCGCACCCGGAGGCCACGCTCGACGACGTCATGCGCTTCGTGCCCGGCCCCGACCTGCCCTCGGGCGGCAAGATCGTCGGGCTCGACGGCGTGCGGGACGCGTACCGCACCGGTCGCGGCACGTTCCGCACCCGCGCCACGGCCCGCATCGAGAACGTCACGCCCCGCCGCAAGGGGATCGTCGTCACGGAGCTGCCCTACGGCGTCGGCCCGGAGAAGGTGATCGAGAAGATCGCCGACGGCGTGAAGGCCAAGAAGATCCAGGGCGTCACCAACGTCCAGGACCTCACGGACCGCACCCACGGCCTGCGCCTGGTGGTCGAGGTGAAGACCGGCTTCGACCCGGACGCCGTGCTGGAGCAGCTGTACCGCACCACCCCGCTCGAGGACTCGTTCGGCATCAACAACGTGGCCCTCGTCGACGGGCAGCCGCGCACCCTCGGCCTGCTGGAGCTGCTGCGCGTGTGGGTGGAGCACCGCATCGACGTGGTGCGCCGCCGGTCGACGTTCCGGCTCGCCAAGCGGCAGGAGCGCCTGCACCTGGTGGAGGGCCTGCTGCTGGCCATCGTCGACATCGACGAGGTCATCCAGGTCATCCGCACCTCCGACGACGCGGCGGCGGCGCGCGAGCGCCTCATGAGCGTCTTCGACCTGTCGGAGCCGCAGGCCACGTACATCCTCGACCTGCAGCTGCGCCGACTCACCAAGTTCTCCCGCATCGAGCTGGAGAAGGAGCAGTCGGAGCTGGAGCGCGAGATCGCCGAGCTGCAGGAGATCCTCGCCGACGACGCCCGCCTGCGCGGCGTCGTCAGCGCCGAGATGAGCGAGGTCGCCTCCACGTACGGCACCCCGCGCCGCACGGTGCTGCTCGACTCCGCCGGCGGCGCCACCGCCCCCGCGGTGACGAACGGTCGCAGCAAGGCGCCGGCCATCAGCCTGGAGATCGCGGACTCCCCCACCCGCGCCCTGCTGTCCGCCACCGGGCTCCTGGCCCGCACGTCGGGCGAGGCGGCGGACGCCCCCCTCGAACGAGCGGGCCGACGGCACGCGCACGACGCGATGCGCGGCGACGTCGCGGCCACCACGCGCGGCGACGTCGGCCTCGTCACCTCCGCGGGCCGCCTGCTGCGGGTGTCCGTGCTCGACCTGCCCGCGCTGCCCCCGGTCGACGGCCCGCCGTCGCTGTCGGGCGGCATCCCGGTCAGCGAGCTGGTCGCGCTCACGCCGGGCGAGACGGCGCTGGCCGTGGTCTCCCTGGACGAGGACGCCCCGACGCTCGCGCTCGGCACCGCGAACGGCGTCGTCAAGCGCGTCGCGGCCGGGGACGCGCCCGCCAACCGCGACGAGTGGGAGGTCATCGCCCTCAAGGACGGCGACCGCGTCGTCGGCGCCGCCCCCGTGGGCGAGGACGACGAGCTCGTCTTCGTCGCCTCGGACGCGAGCCTGCTGCACTTCGACGCCTCCGCGGTGCGCCCGCAGGGGCGGGCCGCCGCCGGCATGGCGGGCATCCGCCTCGGCGCCGGGCAGCAGGTCGTCTTCTTCGGCGTCGCGCGTGCCGCCTCCCGCGACCTGCACACCGTCGTCACCGTGGCCGGCACGTCGGGCGCGCTGCCCGGCACGGGCGGCGGCTCCGCCAAGGTCACGCCGTACGAGCTCTACCCCGGCAAGGGGCGCGGCACGGGCGGGGTCCGCGCGCACCGGTTCCTCAAGGGCGAGGACGGCCTCGTCCTGGCCTGGGTCGGCGAGGGCCCCGCTCGCGCCGTCGGCGGCGCCGGCCAGCCGGCGGAGCTGCCGGAGAGCACCGACCGTCGCGACGGCTCGGGTCAGCCGCTCGCCGCGCCGGTCGCCGCCATCGGCTGACGACCGGCTGACGACTCGCTTCGAGCAAGCGATCTGTCGCGTCATCGCCTCCGATGACGCCACAGATCACCTGCTCGAAGAGTCAGCGGGCGAGCGCCTCGACGATCACGCCCGCCAGGTCCGCGGGTCGTGTGAACATCGGCCAGTGGCCGGTGGGCAGGTCGACGATCTCGTAGGCGTGGTGCCGGGCCAGCTCGGCGACGAACGGGTGCCCCTGTGCCACCAGGCTGCGCAGGGTCTCGGCCGACATCTCGCACGCGATGACCGTCGACGGGATGTCGAGCCGGCGGTCGTCGTCCGACAGCCGGTGCGCCTCGCGCACGGTCCCGCCCGGCTGCGGGATCGAGCCTGCCAGCACCTCGGCACGGATCGTGTCCGTCATGCCGCGCAGCGAGTCCTCCTCGAACTCGCTCCAGTCCAGCGGGTACTCGACGGCGTCGGCCGGGAAGTCCGCGTTGGTGGCCTGCCCGTCGGCCGCCGGCCCCGAGTCCACGTACACGACGTGGGCCACCCGGTCGGGACGGGCGTCGGAGGCCGCGTACACGAGCCCGCCGCCGGCGGAGTGCCCCACGAGCGCCACGGGCGCGTCGCCGGGCACCGCGTCGATCGCGGCGACCACGGCGGCCACGTGGTCCGCGAGGTGGATGCCCGAGCGGTCGGCGTCGGGCGACTCCATGCCCGGCAGGGTCACGGCGTGCGGCATGTGCCCCGCCGCGGCGAGCGCCGGGACGACGTCGTCCCACGCGGAACGGTCGAGCCAGAACCCCGGTACCAGGATGATGTCCATGCTCCGAGATTAGGAGTGACCTCCGACACGACCGGCTGCTTCACTGCCGGCATGCCCGATCTCGTGCTTCCCGACGGCTTCACCCTCACGACGGACCCCGCGCGGATCGACGCGTCCCGCGCGCACGCGCTCCTCGCCGCGCACGCGTACTGGGCGCAGGGCCGCTCCCTCGAGGTCCACCGCGGCGCGATGGCCGGGTCCCGCAGCTACGGGGTCCTCACGGCGACGGGCGACCTGGCCGCCTACGCGCGGCTCGTGACCGACGGCGCGACGTTCGGCTGGCTCGCGGACGTGATCGTCGACCCCGCCCACCGCGGGCACGGCCTGGGGCGCGCCGTCGTCGCGCGCGCCCTGGCCGACGTCGAGTCGCTCGGCCTGAAGCGCGTCCTGCTGCGCGCGTCGGACGAGGGCCGCCGGATCTACGAGCGCGCGGGCTTCACGCCCGTCCCGGAGCCCGGGAGCTGGCTCCAGCTCCAGGCCAGCACCCCCGCCACCAGGAGCGCCTGACCCACCACGTAGGTGAGCATCACCCAGAAGCCGGAGGCGGGCGGGTCGAACCAGCCGGTGAAGGCGCCCAGCGCGATCATCGCGTCCGACGCCAGGAAGACGACGCCCCCCGCCCCGGCCAGGGGGTGCACGCCCGTGGCGAGCACCGCCATCGCGACCAGGCAGACCCCGTACACGACCACGGCGGCCAGCAGCGGCCCGGGTGCGCCGGGGGCGCAGGCGACGACGAGCGCCACGGCCGCGAGCGCGTAGGGGACCAGGAGCGCCGGTCGTCGCGCCACGCTCGCGCCCCGGGTCGGCCAGAACGCGACGACGTACGCCACCTGCGCGAGCAGGAAGAAGCCCACCATCACGAGGAACGCGTTGTCGCCCTCGAACGCCGCGGGCGCCGTGTCCCCGAGCCAGGACAGGCCGAGCGCCACGGTGACCAGACGCACCAACCGCGAGCGGGGGGCGGGAGCGGCGCTCCAGAGCGTCACGGCGAGCAGCGGCATGAGGCAGGCCTGCGTCACCCGCGCCCACGTGCTCGCCTCGGCCACCTGGGCCACGAGGTGCAGCACGGTGAGCATCGCGAGCGCGACGGCGGCCGCGCGGGAGGTGACGGTGGGCAGGAGCCGCTGGGGCGGCGCCGGGATCAGCCCGGGATGAACGACGTCGGTCACGCGGGCAGCCTAGGCCCCTCGGCCGCCGGGTCGAAACCCGCTCCCCCGGCGGTCAGAGCCCGACGGTCAGAGCTCGATCGTCAGCAGCCGCGACCCGTGCCGCTTGCGGTAGCCCAGGCTCGCGTACAGCCCGTGGGCGCCGCTCGGGTTCTGCGTGTCGACGTCGAGCGCGGCGACCGCCATCCCGTCGGCGGCGAACGCCCGCATCCCCGCCGCGAGCAGCGCGACGGCGACCTTGCGGCCGCGGTAGGCGCGGCGCACGCCGAGGGTGTCGGTGAAGCCGAACGGGTGGCCGCGCACGGCGAAGTCCGCCTCGTACCGGGCCGCGACGTGGTAGCCGACGACGAGCGGCTCGCCCGCCCGCAGCGCGGCCGCGGTCTCGGAGTCGGTGCGCGGGTCGGCCAGGAGGGCGGCGACGTCCGGCTCCGGGTCCACGACGACGAACGACCACTCGGGCGCGTAGGTGGCGCGCCCGTCGCGCCACTGCTCGGGCGTCTGCGGCTCGCTCCCCCAGTGGTCGCGGAACGCGTCGTTGTGGGCCAGGCGCGCCGCCTCGTCGTGGGCGTCGTCGAGCGGCAGGAGCACGAGACCGTCGTCGAGCGCGACGGCGGGCAACGGGTGGGCGTCGAGGTCGCGCAGGTCCCGCTCGAGGTCGGAGTAGAAGCGCCGCGGCGTGAAGCCCGCGCGCTCGTAGAGCCGCACCTTCGGGGCGGGTGCGTCGTCCTCGAGGAAGCCCGCGATGCGGCCCGGGAGGTCCGCGCCGGTGGCGGCGAGCAGCTGGCGCGCCCGTGCCTCCTGCCAGGCGAACACCTCGCGGCCGATGCCCTCGCCGCGGCGGTCGGGGTGCACGGCGCCCCACAGGAAGGCGCGCACGCGCGCGGTGTCGCCGGGCATGGTCTCGACGTAGCCGTAGGCGCGCAGCACGCCCGCGGCGTCGAGGCCGAGGACCGAGTCGGTGTCGAACCGGTGCCACGGGGCGTCGAGGATCTCGAGCAGCTCGTCCAGCGACTCCCGGTAGGGCTCGCCGTCCGCCTCGGCGACCGTGTTGCGCAGGTGCAGCAGCGCGCCGGCGTCGTCGCGCGTCGCGGGTCGCCACGTCAGCCCGCCGGCCGTCAGCGGCGGGAGGACCGGCGGTGCTGCCGCGCGCTGCGCGAGGCTCGCGACGGGCGGGGCGGGATCGGCGGTGGTCACCCGTCGACGGTAGGTCTCACGGTGCGACCCGCGCACGGGATTTCCCCGCCCCGCGACTACGCTGCACGGGTGACGACCACGCTCGACCGCTCCGCTGCCGACGCCCGCTCCACGGCCCTGCGCGAGGCCCTGCGCACCCGCGTCGTGGTGGCCGACGGCGCCATGGGCACGATGATCCAGGCCGCGGACCCGACCCTCGAGGACTACGAGGGGCACGAGGGCTGCAACGAGATCCTCAACGTGTCGCGGCCCGACATCATCCGCGCCGTGCACGACGAGTACCTCGAGGTGGGCGTCGACGCGATCGAGACGAACACCTTCGGCGCCAACTGGTCCAACCTGTCCGACTACGGCATCGACGACCGGATCCGCGAGCTCGCCCGCGCCGGCGCGGCGCTGGCCCGCGAGCGCGCCGACGCCTTCGCGACCGCCGACCACCCGCGCTGGGTGCTCGGGTCGATGGGCCCCGGCACCAAGCTGCCGAGCCTCGGCCACACCACGTACGCGCACCTGCGCACGACGTTCGCCGAGCAGGCGGCCGGCCTGCTCGAGGGCGGCGCGGACGCCCTGCTCGTGGAGACGAGCCAGGACCTGCTGCAGGCGAAGGCCGCGGTCACGGGCTGCCACGACGCGATCGCCGAGGTCGGCCGCTCGGTGCCCGTCATCGTCTCCGTGACGGTCGAGACCACCGGCACCATGCTCATGGGGTCGGAGATCGGCGCCGCGCTCACCGCGCTGCAGGCGATCGGCGTCGACGCGATCGGCCTGAACTGCGCCACCGGCCCGGACCAGATGAGCGAGCACCTGCGCCACCTCGCCCGGCACAGCGAGGTGCCGGTCACCTGCATGCCCAACGCGGGCCTGCCGGAGCTGGGGCCGCACGGCGCCGTGTACCCGCTCACGCCCGAGGAGCTGGCCGCGGCGCACACGCAGTTCGTGCAGGAGTTCGGGCTCGGCCTGGTGGGCGGCTGCTGCGGCACGACGCCGGAGCACCTGCGCCAGGTGGTCGAGGCCGTGCGCGGCCGCGCGCTGCCCGACCGGAACCCGCAGCGCGAGAACGGCGTCGCCTCCCTGTACTCGCACACCGACCTGCGCCAGGAGACGTCGTACCTGGCGATCGGCGAGCGCACCAACGCCAACGGCTCCAAGGCGTTCCGCGAGGCGATGCTCGAGGGCCGCTGGGACGACGTCGTCGACATCGCCCGCGCCCAGACCCGCGACGGCGCGCACCTGCTCGACGTCTGCGTCGACTACGTGGGGCGCGACGGCGTCGCGGACGTGCGCGAGGTCGTCTCGCGGCTCGCGTCGGCGTCCACGCTGCCGCTGGTGATCGACTCGACCGAGCCGGCGGTGCTGCAGGCGGGGCTCGAGCTGCTCGGCGGGCGCGGCGTCGTGAACTCCGTGAACTTCGAGGACGGCGACGGCCCGGGCTCGCGCTACGCCAAGATCATGCCGCTGGTGCAGGAGCACGGTGCGGCCGTCGTCGCGCTGACCATCGACGAGGAGGGGCAGGCGCGCACCAAGGACGGCAAGGTCGCGATCGCCACCCGCCTCATCGAGCAGCTCACGGGCGACTGGGGCATGCGGGTGGACGACATCATCGTCGACGCCCTGACCTTCCCCATCGCCACGGGGCAGGAGGAGACGCGGCGGGACGCCATCGAGACGATCGAGGCGATCCGCGAGATCACCACCCGCTACCCCGGCGTGCACACGACGCTCGGCGTCTCGAACGTGTCGTTCGGCCTCAACCCCGCCGCCCGCACCGTGCTGAACTCGGTGTTCCTGCACGAGGCCACGCAGGCGGGCCTCGACTCCGCCATCGTGCACGCCGCGAAGATCCTGCCGCGCAACGCCATCCCCGACGAGCAGTGGGAGGCCGCCGAGGACCTGGTGTGGGACCGGCGGCGGTACGACGACGAGGGCAACCTCGTGCACGACCCCCTGGCGCACCTGCTGGAGCTGTTCTCCGGCGTCGACGCCACGGCCCTGCGCGACCAGCGCGCCGCCGAGCTCGCGGCGCTGCCCGTCGGCGAGCGGCTGGAGCGCCGCATCGTCGACGGCGCGCGCAAGGGGCTCGAGGAGGACGTCGACGAGGCGCTGACCGGCGGCATGAAGGCGCTCGACATCGTCAACACCCACCTGCTGGGCGGCATGAAGGTCGTCGGCGAGCTGTTCGGCTCCGGCCAGATGCAACTGCCGTTCGTGCTGCAGTCCGCCGAGGTGATGAAGACCGCCGTGGCGCTGCTGGAGCCGCACATGGAGAAGGTCGAGGGCGACGGGGGCCGGTCCAAGGGCACCGTGGTGCTCGCGACCGTGCGCGGCGACGTGCACGACATCGGCAAGAACCTCGTCGACATCATCCTCACCAACAACGGCTACACCGTGGTGAACATCGGCATCAAGCAGCCGGTGAGCGCCATGATCGAAGCCGCAGAGGAGCACGACGCCGACGTGATCGGCATGTCGGGTCTCCTGGTGAAGTCGACGGTCGTGATGAAGGAGAACCTCCAGGAGCTGGTCTCCCGCGGCATGGAGAAGCGCTGGCCCGTGCTGCTCGGCGGCGCGGCGCTGACCCGCACCTACGTCGAGGACGACCTGGCCTCCGCGTTCCCCGGCACCGTCCGGTACGCCAAGGACGCCTTCGAAGGGCTGCGGCTGATGGAGCCGCTCGTCGCCATCGCGCGCGGTGCGGACCCCGAGTCGGTGGGCCTGCCCGCGCTGCGCAAGCGCCGGCACGGCGTCGTCACCGTGACCGAGACCGCGCCCGAGGACCTGCCCGCGCGCTCCGACGTCGCCGCCGACAACCCGGTGCCGGAGCCCCCGTTCTGGGGCACCCGCGTCGTCAAGGGCATCCAGCTCGCCGACTACGCCGCGTTCCTCGACGAGCGCGCGACCTTCATGGGCCAGTGGGGGCTCAAGCCCGGGCGCGGGGACGACGGGGCGAGCTACGAGGAGCTCGTGGAGACCGAGGGCCGGCCCCGGCTGGCCGCCTGGCTCGAGCGCGTGCGTACGGACCAGATCATGGACCCGACCGTCGTGTACGGGTACTTCCCCGTGTGGTCCGAGGGCGACGACGTCGTGGTCGCCCACCACGAGGGGCCCGACGGCGGTTCCGGCGGCGAGCCGGGCACCGAGCGCCTGCGGTTCCGGTTCCCGCGGCAGCGCCGCGACCGGCACCTGTGCCTGGCCGACTTCGTGCGCCCGCGGTCGTACTTCGACGAGACCGGGCGGTTCGACGTGCTTCCCGTGCAGCTCGTCACCGTCGGCGACGCCGTCTCCGGGCACACGGCGAAGCTGTTCGAGGCCAACGCCTACCGCGAGTACATGGAGCTGCACGGCCTGTCCGTCCAGCTCACCGAGGCGCTGGCCGAGTTCTGGCACTCCCGCGTGCGCGACGAGCTCGGGTTCGCCGACGAGGAGCCCGACGACGTCGAGGGCCTGTTCAAGCTGCAGTACCGCGGGGCCCGCATGTCCCTCGGCTACCCCGCGTGCCCGGACATGGAGGACCGCCGCAAGGTCGTCGAGCTGCTGCGCCCCGAGCGTGTGGGCGTGACGCTGTCCGACGAGCTGCAGCTGCACCCGGAACAGTCCACCGACGCGTTCGTCTTCCACCACCCCGAGGCGAAGTACTTCAGCGTGTGACCTGTCCCGCAGGCCAGACCGCTACGAGAGACACGCCCGGGCGCCGCTACCATCCGGGACGATGACCTCCGACGAACTGCCCGCGCTCGCCGCGGCCCTGAGATCCGCCCTTCCCGACGGCGTCGTCCTGACCGACGAGTCGTCGGTCGGCCCCTACGCCCACGACGACGCGGAGTGGGCGGAGTACGCCGCTCCGGCCGCCGTCGTCCTGGCCACGAGCATCGACGACGTCGTCACGGCGGTGCGGATCGCGGGCGCGCACGGCGCCCCCGTCGTGCCGCGCGGCGCGGGCACCGGGTTGTCCGGCGGGGCGAACGCCATGCCAGGAGCGGTCGTCCTCTCCCTGGAGCGCATGACCCGGATCCTCGAGGTCGATGTGCCGGAGCGTTTCGCCGTCGCCGAGGCCGGGGTCCTCAACGACGACCTGCGCCGCCGCGTCGCGGCCGACGGTCTCTGGTACCCGCCGGACCCGGCCAGCCAGGCGATCAGCACGATCGGGGGGAACGTCGCGACCAACGCGGGCGGCCTGTGCTGCGTGAAGTACGGCGTCACGCGCGACTACGTCCTGGGCATGACGGTCGTGCTCGCGGACGGCACGGTCGCCCGGCTCGGACGCACCACGGCCAAGGGCGTGACGGGCTACGACCTCACCGGGCTGCTGGTCGGCTCCGAGGGCACGCTCGGGATCATCGTGGACGTCACCCTCAAGCTCCGCCCGCTGGCCGGCCGGGAGGACCGGGCGGTCGTGGGCTGGTTCTCCTCCCTTGCGGACGCCGGCGAGGCGGTGGCCGCGGTCTCCCGCGCCGGCATCGTGCCGGCGGCGCTGGAGCTCATCGACAGCACGTGCCTGCGTGCGGTCGCCGACTGGCAGGGCTGGACGCTGCCCGACGGCGCGGCGGCGCTGCTGCTCGCGAAGGTCGACGAGCCGGGCAGCACCGGCGAGGCGCTGGCGCACCAGGTCGAAGGGCTGTTCGCCGACGCGGGCGGCACCCACGTGGAGCGCGCCTTCGCCCCTGACGAGGTGGACCGACTGTTCCTGGCCCGCCGCCTCGCCTATCCCGCTCTGGAGCGACTGGGGCCCGTGCTCACCGAGGACGTCTGCGTCCCTCGCTCCGCCGTGCCGACGATGCTCGCGCGCATCGAGGCCATCGCCTCCCGGCACGAGGTGGTGATCGCCAACATCGCGCACGCCGGCGACGGCAACCTGCACCCGCTGATCATCGCCCCCGAGGGCGATGACGAGGCGAAGGCTCGCGCGAAGGCGGCGTTCGACCGCATCGTCGACGAGTGCCGCGCGCTCGGCGGCACCGTGACCGGCGAGCACGGCGTGGGACTCCTCAAGCTGCCCGGCGCCGCCGAGGAGCTCAGCCCGGTCACGCTCGCGCTGCACCGCGCCGTCAAGGACGCCCTCGACCCCCGCGGGCTCCTCAACCCGGGCAAGGCGTTCCCTGCCGTTCCCGCCCCCAGCGAAGGATGACCCGATGACCACCCTCGTCGCCGACGACGGCGTCCGCCTCGACTACACCGCGCACGGGGACCCGGCGGGCCGCGCCGTCGTGCTCCTGGCCGGGTTCAAGGCGGCAGCGACGTCCTGGCGCTACCAGGTCGCGCCCCTGGTGGCCGCCGGCTTCCGGGTGCTGACCGTGGACCTGCGCGGCCACGGCGCCGCCGAGCGGCCGGGCGCCGTCGCCATGGACCGCCGCGGGCGCGACGTCGGGGCCGTCCTCGATGCCCTCGACCTG
Source organism: Isoptericola sp. NPDC019482 (assembly GCF_040632295.1). Taxonomy (NCBI): domain Bacteria; kingdom Bacillati; phylum Actinomycetota; class Actinomycetes; order Micrococcales; family Promicromonosporaceae; genus Isoptericola; species Isoptericola sp. NPDC019482. Next base: position 31,121 of record NZ_JBEYBQ010000008.1, on the reverse strand, counting down.
CACGGTGCCGTGCTGGTCGGTGGCTCGATGGGCGCGAGCAGCATCTGGTCGTACCTCGCCCAGGGAGATGCGGACCGCGTCGCGGCGGTCGTCTCGGTCGACCAGACGCCGGCGATGCTCAACGCGGAGGGCTGGCCGCACGGCTTCTACGGCTACGACGAGAGCGTCGCCGACACGTACTTCGCCGCGGGCATCCCCGACACCGGCAAGGGCACGCCCCTCGCCCGGCGGGGGCTGCGGCTGGTGCGTCTCCTGCGCGCGATGCGAGGCGCCGAGCGGACCCTCTCGCCGGACGAGCTCGCGCTCCTCCACGACCACGCGACGCGCGACTGGCGTCAGGTGGTCGCCACCGCGACCATGCCCGTCCTGTTCGTCGCCGGCGCGGACAGCGAGTTCTGGCCCAGCACGCACGCCGCGGCGTCCGCCGCCCTGGCCCCGCGCGGCGAGTCGGCCGTCATCGCCCGCGACGGCCACGCGGCCAACGTCGAGCAGCCGCGGGAGTTCAACCGCGTGGTCCTGGAGTTCCTCGGCCGCGTCGCGCCGGCGCGCTGAGACCCCGGGTCGGGTGGCCCTCAGGCCGAGGTGGCCTCACGCCGAGGCGGCCACGCCGCCCCGCAGGATGGACGTCATCTTCTTGCCCTTGGCGACCTCGTCGACCAGCTTGTCCATCCAGCGGATCTGCTGCATCAGCGGGTCGTCGATGTCCTCGACGCGGACGCCGCAGATCACCCCGGTGATGAGCGACGCGTTCGGGTTCATCGCGGGCGCCTGGGCGAAGAACGTCTCCAGGTCGACCTCGTCGGCGATCACCTTCTCGAGGCCGGCGTCGTCGTAGCCGGTGAGCCAGGTCAGCACCCGGTCCAGGTCGTCGGTGCTGCGGTCCTTGCGCTCCACCTTCTGCACGTACAACGGATAGATGCTGGCGAAGGTCATCCGGCGGATCCGGTCGGCGGGCATCGGTCGCCTCCTGTCGTGACGGTCGGTTCTGCCTCGAGGCTAGCGCGCGGCGACGGCACCGTGGGCCGCCACGGACGCCCGCTCCAGCCGGGTCACGAGGGCGACGAGCCCGGCGGCGAGCGGGACCAGGACGAGGTTGCCCAGCAGCATGGGACGCAGGAACGGCAGCCCGGCGACGTAGCTGCCCAACAGGCCGTCCAGCCCCTCGGGGTAGAACGTGCCCCGCCCGAGCCACCACACGCCCGCGTTGGTCCACAGGTAGAAGAACAGCGAGCTGCCGACGCCGAACCCCAGCGCGGCGACCAGGCGGCCGACGGTGCCCCGCGTCCGCCCCGCCCACCACGCGCCGACGCCGATCGCGGCCCAGGCGGTCCAGGTGAACACCAGCACCGACGAGTTGCCGAGCAGCACGTCGCTCAGCGCGACCACGACGAGGGGCGCGAACATCGCGAGCCGGTGGCGCAGCAGCCCGGCGGCGGCGAACGCCGCGGCGGTCGACAGCTCGAGGTTGGGCGGCGCGCCGAGGTCGGTCTTGACGAGCCGCCAGACGACGGCGCCCGCGACGAGCAGGACCGCGAGCGTCGGGCGCCACCACCGGTGCACGAGCTCACGGACGGTGAGCGGGGAGTCGAGGCGCGGCGCACGCGTCCGCGAGACGGGGGCGGTCACTGCTCGATCTCCTCGAGCTTCCACGTGATGGTCTGCCCGTCCTCGGTCTCGAGCGACCCGGCGCCGACCTGGGCCAGCTCGTCGTCGACGTACAGGCCCCAGAACTCCGTCGCCGGGTCGGCCTCGCGTCCGCGGATCGCGGTGACATAGGCGTTCTCGCCCTCGCCCTGCACCTGCGCGTCCGGGTCCTTCTCCTGGAGGAGCTCGAGCGCCGTCTTGCCGTCCTCACCCGGGTAGGAGAACTCGCTGAGGTTCTCCGCGACCTGCTCCGTCGCGTCGACCGACGCGCTGGCAGATGCCGAGGAGCCGGCGTCGGGCGCCGTGTCGTCCGAGCATCCGGCGAGCAGACCCGCGGCCAGGGCGGTCGCGGGGAGCAGCGCGAGCAGACGGGACGAGGTCGAGCGGGGGATCTTCACGGCCAGAGGGTACCCATCACCGGAGCGCACCCGCCGCTCGGGCCGCCATGCGGACGGCGACGCAGGCCGGCACGAGTCGCGCTCAGGCGTCGATCCGGGACTGGTCCAGCGTGCTGGCCCCCGCGACGATGAACTCCTTGCGGGGCGCGACGTCGCTGCCCATGAGCAGCTCGAACACTCGCTCCGCGGCCTCGGCGCCCTCCACCGTGACGCGGCGCAGCGTGCGGTGCCGCGGGTCCATCGTGGTCTCGGCGAGCTGGTCGGCGTCCATCTCCCCCAGGCCCTTGTAGCGCTGGATGTCCTCCTTGTACCGGCGCCCCGCCCGGTCCAGCCTCTTCAGCGTCGCGGTGAGCTCGGCCTCGGAGTACGTGTACACGTACTCGTTCTTGCGCCGGCCGCTGCCGAGCACCTCCACACGGTGCAGCGGCGGGACGGCCGCGAACACGCGGCCCGCCTCGAGCATCGGCCGCATGTACCGGTAGAAGAGGGTGAGCAGGAGGGTGCGGATGTGCGCGCCGTCGACGTCGGCGTCCGTCATCAGCACGATCTTGCCGTAGCGGGCGGCGTCCAGGTCGAAGGACCGACCGGAGCCCGCCCCGAGCACCTGGATGATGGCGGCGCACTCCGCGTTGCGGAGCATGTCGCTGATCGACGCCTTCTGGACGTTGAGGATCTTGCCGCGGATCGGCAGCAGCGCCTGGAAGTCGCTCGAGCGGGCCAGCTTGGCCGTGCCGAGGGCGCTGTCGCCCTCGACGATGAACAGCTCGCTGCGGTTGACGTCGTCGCTGCGGCAGTCGGCCAGCTTGGCCGGCAGCGACGAGGCCTCGAGGGCGTTCTTGCGCCGCGAGATCTCCTTCTGCTTGCGCGCCGTCACGCGGGCGCGCATCTCGGCGACGACCTTCTCGAGGAGCAGCGCCGACTGGGCCTTCTCGTCGCGCTTGGACGACGTGAGCAGGGCGCCCAGCTCCTTCTCGACGACGCGGGAGACGATCGCCCGCACCGGCGCGGTGCCGAGCACCTCCTTGGTCTGGCCCTCGAACTGCGGCTCCGCGAGCCGCACCGTGACGACCGCGGTGAGGCCGGCGAGGACGTCGTCCTTCTCGATCCGTTCGGCCGCGTCCTTCGTGGAGACCTTGAGGCGCCGCGCGTTCGCCTCGATCTGCTTGCGGACGGTCTTGAGCAGGCCCTGCTCGAACCCGGACAGGTGGGAGCCGCCCTTGGGCGTCGCGATGATGTTGACGAAGGTGCGGACCTCGGTGTCGTACCCGCCGCCCCACCGCAGGGCGACGTCGACCTCGCAGTCGCGCTGCACCTCCTGCGGCGACATGTGACCACGGGAGTCCAGCACCGGGACGGTCTCGGTGAAGTGGCCGCTGCCCTTGAGCTGCCACGTCGACGTCACCGGGGCGTCGGGCGCGAGGAACTCGACGAAGTCGACCGCGCCGCCGTCGTGCTGGAAGACCTCCTCGTGCGGGCCGGTCTCCCCCGGGGACCCCGGCAGGCCGCGCTCGTCGCGCACCGTGATCTTCAGGCCGGGCACGAGGAACGTGGTCTGGCGGGCACGGGTGACGAGCTCGTCGTAGCTGAAGACCGCCGACTTGGGGAACACCTGACGGTCGGCCCAGTAGCGCACCCGGGTGCCGGTCACGCCGCGCTTCGCCTTGCCGACGATCGCGAGCTCCGACCCGGAGACGAACGGCTCGAACGGGGACTCCGGCGACGGGCCGGAGGCCTTGTCGGAGAAGACGCCGGGCTCGCCGCGGTGGAACGTCATGCCGTAGGTCTTGCCGCTGCGGTCCACCTCGACGTCGAGCCGCGCCGAGAGCGCGTTCACGACGGAGGCCCCGACGCCGTGCAGGCCGCCCGACGCCGTGTACGAACCGCCGCCGAACTTGCCGCCCGCGTGCAGCTTGGTGAAGACCACCTCGACGCCGGTGAGCCCGGTCTTGGGCTCGACGTCGACCGGGATGCCGCGCCCGTCGTCCTCGACGGTCACCGACGAGTCGGCGTGCAGCACCACGCGGATCGCCGTCGCGTGCCCGCCCAGGGCCTCGTCGACGGAGTTGTCGATGATCTCCCACAGGCAGTGCATGAGGCCCCGCGAGTCGGTGGACCCGATGTACATGCCGGGGCGCTTGCGCACCGCCTCGAGGCCCTCGAGGACCGACAGGTGGCGCGCGGTGTACCCGGACTCGGAGGTGGCAGTCACGGGAACGAGGGTAGACGACCCGAACAGGTGTTCCGTGTGCTCCACGCCGCTATGCCCGGAGCGAACCCGGCGCGGAACCGGGATGCTCGGGGCCACCGGTCTGGTTGGATGGTCATGTGAGCACCACGACGACCGAACCGACCCAGCCGCTGACCGCCGCCGACCGCTGCGACCGCTGCGGCGCCCAGGCGTACGTGCGAGTGGTCCTGCCTGTCGGAGAGCTCCTCTTCTGCGGGCACCACGCACGCGCGCACGCGGACGCCTACCAGGGTGTCGCCGTCCACGTCCAGGACGAGACGGACCGGCTCCACGAGGAGCACGGGGCGCGCTGACCCGCCACGACGGACGAACCACGAGAGCCCCGCACCACGGTGCGGGGCTCTCGTGCGTCCGGAGCGTTTCACCCGGCGATCACCCCGCACCGCGGTCCCGGCCCTCTCGTCCGCGGCCTCCCTCTCCTCGGCACCGTCCAGCACGATCTCGTGCAGGATCCCGAGCAGCAGGAGAGACCATGACCGGCACCGCACCCACCACGACCCGCGACACGTCGCGGCACGCACGCCTGCACGCCGCGCTGGCCCCGGCGCTCGACGGCGACGTCCTGCGGCCCGGCGAGCCCGCCTACGGCGCCGCGCTCCCCGGCTTCAACCTGGCGCTCGAGCACCGGCCCGCGCTGGTCGTGCGGGCGGCGGGCGTCGCGGACGTCGTCGCGGCCGTCCGCGGCGCCGCCGCCCACGGCGTCGGCGTCGGCGTCCGCTCCACGGGCCACGGGGCGCCGCCGACCGGCCCCGGCGAGCTGCTCCTCGACGTGTCCGGGCTCGACCGCCTCGACGTCGACCCCGGCCGGCGCACCGCGACCGTCGGCCCCGGCGTCCCCTGGTCCGCCGTCCTGGAGGCCGGGGCTCCGTTCGGCCTGGGCGGCCTGTGCGGGTCGTCGCCGCACGTCGGGGTCGTCGGGTACACGCTCGGCGGCGGCCTCGGCCCGCTGGCCCGCACCTACGGCTTCGCCGCGGACCACGTGCGCTCCCTGGACGTGGTGACCGCCGCCGGCGACCTCGTCACCGCGACCGCGGAGCACCACGCCGACCTCTTCTGGGCGCTCCGCGGCGGCGGGGGCGCCTTCGGCGTCGTCGTCGCGATGACGTTCGACCTGTTCCCCCTGTCCATCGTGCGCGCGGGGACCCTCTGGTTCGACGTCGACGACGCGCCCGCCGTGCTGCACCGGTGGCGCGAGCACACGACGACGCTGGCCGACGACGTCTCCACCTCGGTCGCGCGGCTGAACCTGCCGCCGCTGCCGGACGTGCCCGAGCCGCTGCGCGGGCGCGCGGTGCTCGTGGTGCGCTACGTCCGGCACGGCCACCTCGCCGCGCCCGACCCCCTCGTCGAGGACCTCCGACGCGTGGCTGCGCCGATCCTCGACGCGGTCGGGGACCTGCCGTACGCGCAGATCGGCGCGGTGCACGCCGACCCGGACGACCCGATGCCGTTCGTCGAGCGCGGCGGGCTGCTGCGGGAGCTCACCGAGGACGCCGTCGACGCGTTCCTCGGGGCCGTGCCGCCCGACTCCCCCGTCCTCGCGGCGGAGATCCGTCTCCTCGGCGGCGCGGTGGCCCGTCCGTCTGCCGTGCCGAACGCCGTCGGCGGGCGCGACGCCGCCTGCACGTTGTTCACCGGGGCGCTCGGCGCGCCGGTCGGTCCGCCCGACGTCGCCGCGCACCTGCAGGCCGTGCACGACGCGCTGGCGCCGTGGACCACCGGCGGCTCGCTGCTGAACTTCGCCGGCCCCCGGGACGACGTCTCCGCCGCGCTGGTGCGCGAGGCCTACGGCCCGGCGACCTACGCCCGGCTCGTCGAGCTGCGCCGACGGCTCGACCCCGCCGGCGTCCTCGCCCCGTCGTCGCGGTGGTCGGTCGTCGACGGCGCCCGCTGACCCGCGGCGCGCACCACGGGCCCGCACCACGGCCGCACGACGGCCGCACGACCGGCGCACGACCGGCGCACGACCCGTCCGGGCGCGGACGCGCGAGAGCCCCGGTACCCGCCGGTACCGGGGCTCTCGTGACGCCGTGCTGGAGCGGTGGGGATCAGTCCAGGTAGTCCCGCAGCACCTGGGACCGCGACGGGTGCCGGAGCTTGGACATCGTCTTGGACTCGATCTGGCGGATCCGCTCGCGGGTGACGCCGTAGACCTTGCCGATCTCGTCCAGCGTCTTCGGCTGGCCGTCCTGCAGGCCGAAGCGCATGGAGACGACGCCCGCCTCACGCTCCGACAGGGTGTCGAGCACCTGGTGCAGCTGCTCCTGCAGCAGCGTGAAGCTCACGGCGTCGGCCGGGACCACGGCTTCGGAGTCCTCGATGAGGTCACCGAACTCGCTGTCGCCGTCCTCGCCGAGCGGGGTGTGCAGCGAGATGGGCTCGCGGCCGTACTTCTGGACCTCGACCACCTTCTCGGGGGTCATGTCCAGCTCCTTGGCCAGCTCCTCCGGGGTGGGCTCGCGGCCCAGGTCCTGGAGCATCTGGCGCTGCACGCGGGCCAGCTTGTTGATGACCTCGACCATGTGCACCGGGATGCGGATGGTGCGGGCCTGGTCGGCCATCGCGCGGGTGATCGCCTGCCGGATCCACCAGGTGGCGTACGTCGAGAACTTGTAGCCCTTGGTGTAGTCGAACTTCTCGACGGCGCGGATCAGACCGAGGTTGCCCTCCTGGATCAGGTCCAGGAACAGCATGCCGCGGCCGGTGTACCGCTTGGCGAGGGAGACGACGAGGCGCAGGTTCGCCTCGAGCAGGTGGTTCTTGGCGCGCTTGCCGTCGTGGGCGATCCACCGCAGGTCGCGGTACATCTTGCGCTCGTCGGCGTTCGCCTTCGTCTTGTCGAAGGTGGCGTAGTCCTTGGACAGGCGCTCCTCGGCGAACAGGCCGGCCTCGATGCGCTTCGCGAGCTCGACCTCCTGCTCGGCGTTCAGCAGCGCGACCTTGCCGATCTGCTTGAGGTAGTCCTTGACAGGGTCGGCGGTCGCCCCGGCCGTGACGACCTGCTGCGCAGGCTGGTCGTCGTCGTCGGTGTCCGAGACGACGAAGCCGGTCTCCTCGTCCTCGCCCTTGCCGTCCTTGGCGGTGCCCGCCTTCCCGCCCTTGGCGGGGGCCTGCTCGGCGGCCTCGGAATCGTCGTCGACGTCGGTCACGTCGTCGAGCTCGACGTCCTCGACGTCCTCGGGCTCGTCCTTCGACGCCGCCTTGCGTCCGCGCGTCGGCTTGGCGCCCTTGGCCGCGGCCGACTTGGTCGTGCCGCCCTTCGCCGCGGTCTTCTTGGTCGTGGAGGTGGCCTCGGCCGGCTCGTCGTCCGTCGACGCGGACGACTTCGCGGCCGCCACCGTCGAGGTCTTCACCGGGCTGGCGGACCGGGTCGCCGGGGCCTTCGCGCGGGCGGTGGTGCTACGGCCCGCGCTGGCCGCGGCGACCTTGGTGGCCGTGGGCACGCCGATCTCGACGCCCGCGGTCGCGAAGGCGCGCAGGACCGCCTTCAGACGCTTGGGGTCCGCCACCGCGGCGTTCTCGCAGGCAGCGCGGAAGCTCTCGGCGTCGACCCGGCCGTCGGCGGTGCCTCGGGCGAGCAGCCCCTGCAGGGCAGGGTGCTCGAACTCTCGGGGAAGTGCAGGGTTCTGCGCAGTGGACGCCACAAACCGACCTTTCGGCATTCGAGGGGACGGTGCATCGCCGTCAAGGCCTCCGACTCGGACTGTCGTGGCTCAGGCGGACACCTCTATTGTACCGGCGACATCCGCGACGGAAGGGCACCACGGGCTCCTGCGCCCAGTCCCGTACCCACGTCGTCCGTTCCCCGGTCCTCGCTCAACGCACGGGACGTCGCGAAGATTCCCGCCCTCGCGGGCGGAACCACGGGCGAAACTCCCAGCGGTGCGTCCCCGCCCGAACCCTCCGTGCGCCGCGGAGGACCCCACCGGGACGGTCACGAGCGTCACACCACGCGGCGTACCGCTCGCGCGTGTCGTCACGGCTTGACCGCCAGCACCGGGCACGGCGCCTCGAGCAGGATCCGCTGCGCACCTGAGCCGAGGATCAGCTTGCCCACGGGGCTGCGGCGGCGCAGGCCCACGACGATGAGCTCGGCGTGCGCCTCCTGCGCCGTGCGGACGAGGTCGTCCGCGAGGTCGCCCGTGCCGCCCACCACCGAGTAGGTGAGCCCGGACGCGGCCAGGTCGTCCTCGACCGCCTGCCTCTCGGGCCCGCCGTCGTCCCGGGTGACGACGACCGTGAGCGGGACCGACCGCTCGTGCGCCTCGCGCTTCGCTGCGGCGAGTGCCGCCTGTCCCTCGGCCGTGCTCAGGAGTCCGACGACGATCGCCATGGGGGCACGCTACCCGACCGTGGGCCCGGCCACACCGGGCGCCTCACCCCTCGGTTCACCCACCAGGTGCACCGTCCGCACCACCCGGGGCGGGATTCCGTGCCGCGCCCACCCACCCGGGCGGCACGGCGGCCTCGAGCACCCCGTCCACGAGCGCGGCCAGGCGGTAGGACGGGTCCTGCTGCGCGGACTCGCGCACGCGCCGCGCCGCCAGCCACCCGTCGCCGCGCCACCACGCCAGGAAGCCCAGCAGCGCCAGGGGCGGGGCGTGCCACCGCCGGGGCGCGCCGCCCACCACCTGCTCCAGCACGAGGCGTGCCGCGTCGGCCGACGCGGCGTCGGGCGGCACCCCGACCCGCGGGTCCACGACCCGGGCGATCGCCCGAGCGGTGGCCGCCTCGACGTCGCACCCACCCGCGTCGCCGCCCACCCCGGCCGTGCGGTCCGCGGCCTCCCGCGCGCCCGGCACCAGCGACAGCAGCACGGCGTCGCGGACCCGGACGTCCGCGAGCGCCACCGCCAGTCGGCCGAGCCGCGCCGGGGGCAGCTCGACGTCGGCGGCCGCACCCGTGCGCAGCTCCGCCGCCGCCTGGCGCACCAGGTCGCACCAGACGCCGTACGCCTCGGCCCGCCAGCGGGCGGGAGCGTCCCCGACGCCGCGGGCCGGCGCCCGACGAGCCGGTGCCGTCGTCGCGCCGCGCACCACGTCCCCGAGGACGTCGCCGGGACGCTCGCGAGGCACGTCGTGCACCGCGGTGTGGGCCCGCTCCGCGCGCCCGGCCGCCTTGGCGACGCGGTCCCGCATCGCCGCCGACAGGGGACGGATCCGGTGCGCGTCCTGCTCCGAGTCCGCGATCGCCCGCCCGGCGACGACGAACGCCGCACCCACCTCTCCGTGCTCGAGCTCGCTCACGGGGCGTCCCCGCGCCGGGCAGCACGCCGGGTCCACGCAGTCGAGGCCCCGGTAGCCTTCCGGGCCCACCAGCCAGGCCTCGACGTCGGCCGTCGGGGCCAGCAGCTCCTCGAGCGCCGCGGCCACGGCCACCCCGCGTCGCCGGACCAGGTGCGCAGCGGCGGCCGTGTAGACCACGACCAGGGCCAGGCGGGCACCGGCCCGGACGGCGGCCCGTGCGACGACGCCCAGCGCACCGTCCGGGTCGTCGCTGGTCGCCCCGTCCCTCGTGCTCCCGCCCGCGCCGCGGGTCCGGCCTCCGGCGGGATCGTCGAGGCCGGGCAGGGGGGTGCGCGCGACGAGGCCCACCCGCCCCTCTCCCGTCACCGCGACGACGACCACGCACTCCCGCGGCCGGAACCCCAGCAGGTACGGGACGGCCGCGAGCAGGTCGCGGGACGAGCGGAGCACGAGCGGGGTGTCGAAGGCGAGGCCGGGCTCTCCGGCACGGTCGGTGGCGTATGCGGCGTCCATGGCTCCGATCCCAGGGCACGGCGGCGGGCTCGGACACCACGTCGCGCCGGGATGTGGACGGCGCCGGGTTGGGGGCAGGCTCTGCGGCCTGCGGCGTGGTGGGACGTCGTGCGTCGCCCGGGCGTACTGCCCGGTCGCAGGGCCCGCTACGGTAGGCGCCGTGCCCTCGCTCCCCCGCCGCCCGCGCCGCACGGTCCCGTCGCGCCCCGCGCCCGCGACGGCGGCGCGTGGCGTCGGCGCGGCGGCACTGACCGCGGTGCTCGCGCTGTCCGGGTGCGGCCTGCTCGGCGGCGCCGGGACCCCCGGGGACGACGTGTCCGCGACAGGCCAGGACGGTTCGGGGGTCGGGGTGCGCGGGACCACCGAGGCCCCCGCCGCGGAGCCGTCGCCGGACGACGCCTCCGCCCTGCCCACGTTCGACCCGGACACGGCCGTCGGCGGGTACGCCGACGGGTTCCCCGAGAAGCTGCTCGGCGCCCCAGAGGACGCCGCGGTGCTCGCCAGCTCGGCCACCCCGGGCGAGGGCGGGCTCACGGACGTCACCCTCAACCTCAGCACGCAGCGCAGCACGCAGGAGGTCATCGACCAGCTCGCGAAGCGGTTGCGCAAGGCGGGGTTCGAGGAGTCCGAGGCCGCCGCCTTCTCCGGCCTCACCGCCCAGACCACGTTCGGCCGCGAGAGCACGCCGAGGGGGAAGAAGAAGGACGCGGGCCCGGTCGTGGAGTCGGTCACCCTCGGCGTGCTCGACGACGGCGAGCGGCGCCTCGTGACGGTCAGCGGCTCCGTCGTCGTCGGCTGACAGACCTCGGGCGTGCCGCGTGCCGTCAGGACGACCCGGCCGGACGCATAGGCTGTCGGCATGCCCACCGCCGCGTCGCTGGTCGACCTCGAGAACCTCCGCACCGACGTCGACCGCAGGGTCGAGGAGCACCTCGACGCGCTCACCCGGGAGGTCGCCGCCATCGGCGCCCCGGCGACCGCGCTGACCGACCAGGCGGCCGTGCTGCTGCGCGGCGGCAAGCGGCTGCGCGCCGCCTTCTGCTACTGGTCCTACCGCGCTCACGGGGGCGCTGCGGACGGCCCCGAGCGGGACGCCGTGGTGCGGGCCGGAGCCGCGCTCGAGCTCTTCCAGGCCGCCGCCCTGCTGCACGACGACGTCATGGACGCGTCGGACACGCGTCGCGGCGAGCCCACCGCGCACCGCGCCTTCGAGGCCCGGCACGCCGGCGCCGGCTGGTCGGGTTCGGCCGAGCGGTTCGGCACGGCCGCCGCGATCCTGCTCGGCGACCTGTGCCTCGTGGCGTGCCAGCGCGAGATCGCGGCCGCCGTCGCGGACCTGCCCGCCGAACGGGCGTCGGAGGCCCGAGCGCTGTTCGACGCGATGCAGACCGAGGTGGTCGTGGGCCAGTACCTCGACGTCCTCGTGCAGGCCGAGCCCTGGGGCGTGGACCCCGTCGCCGACGAGGAGCGCGCCCGAGGCGTGCTGCGCGCCAAGTCCGCGCGCTACTCGGTGGAGCGTCCGCTCGTGCTCGGTGCGGTGCTCGCGGGGGCGTCGGGCGCACGCGTGACGACGGTCTCGGACGCCGGGCTGCCGCTCGGCGAGGCGTTCCAGCTGCGCGACGACGTGCTCGGCGTGTTCGGCGACCCGTCCGTGACGGGCAAGCCCGCCGGCGACGACCTGCGCGAGGGCAAGCGCACCGTCCTGATGGCCCGCACGCTCGCCGCCGCGGGCACGGCCGACCGCGACCTCGTCGTCGCGCGCCTCGGCGACCCGTCGCTGGACGCCGCCGCCGTCGAACGGCTGCGCGGGGTCATCGCCGGGTCGGGCGCGCTGGATGGCGTCGAGACCCTCATCGACACGCTCGCGGACGGCGCGCTCGACGCGCTGTCGACGGCCGGGCTCGCCGAGCCCGGCCGCGAGGTGCTCCTGGACCTGGCGCGGGCCGCCGTCGACCGGGCGGCCTGACCCGGCCACCCGCGCCGGGGCGCAGGCGTCAGAGCAGCGCCTGGGCCACCCGGCGCACCTCGGCGCGGCGACCGGAGCGCAGCTCCTGGATCGGGGCGGCGCCGATCGAGGGCTCGACGTCGAACAGCCAGCGCAGGATGGCGGCGTCGTCGAGCCCGACGTCCGAGAGCACCAGGACGGTGCCGCGCAGGGTGTGCAGGACGTGCGGGGCGCCGTCGTCGAGCACGAGGAACGCGGCAGGCACCTGGAACGTGTTCCGCTCGCCCCGCTTGATCCCGACGAGGGTGCGCTCCGAGACCAGCCCGCGCACCTTGCTCACCGCGGTGCCGAGCGCCTCCGCCACGTCCGGCAGGGTGAGCCACTCCTCCACGAGGGACTCGAGGGCGGTGCGGTCGTCGAGGCTCTCGCCGGTGCTGCCAGGGGTGGGGGCGCCGGGCTCCGGCGCGGTGGTGTCGCTCACCGGGCCAGCCTACGGGCCTGCCGATGCGGGCGCCCCTACACTCGTCGCGTGGCCATCGCGACGACCGACCCGATGCTCGGCCGCCTGGTCGACGGGCGGTACGAGATCGTCGCGCGCGTCGCCCGCGGGGGCATGGCCACCGTGTACCGGGCCACGGACCGTCGCCTCGACCGCGAGGTCGCGATCAAGGTCATGCACCCGCACCTCGCGGACGGCGTCGACGGCGCCGCGTTCGTGTCCCGGTTCCGCCGGGAGGCGCGCGCCGCCGCCCGCCTCACCCACCCGGGCGTGGTCGCGGTCTACGACCAGGGCGTCGACGGGGACACCAGCTACCTCGCCATGGAGTACGTGCCGGGCATCAACCTGCGCCGGGAGCTGCACGCGTCCGGGGCGCTCACCCTGGGGCGCACGCTCGACGTCGTCGCGCAGGTGCTCGCCGCCCTCGCCGCCGCGCACCGCAAGGGGCTGGTCCACCGGGACGTCAAGCCGGAGAACGTGCTCGTCGTCGGCGACGACGTCGACACGGGCACGCGGGTCAAGGTCGCCGACTTCGGCCTCGCCCGCGCCGTCACCGAGGTGACCACGACCGCCACGGGCACCGTCCTGGGCACGGTCGCCTACCTCGCGCCCGAGGTGATCACCAGCGGAACCTGCGACGCCCGCACCGACGTGTACGCGGTCGGCGTGCTCGCGTACGAGCTGGTCACCGGCACGCTGCCCTATGCCGGCGAGACGCCGATCCAGGTCGCCTTCCGCCACGTGCACGAGGACCTGCCGGCCCCGTCCGCGATCGTGGACTGGCTGCCCGCCGAGGTCGACACGCTCGTCGCGTCCTTCGCGGCACGGGACGCGCAGCAGCGTCCGGCCGACGCCGGCGTCGCGCTCGCCGCGGTCGAGGCGCTGCGCGCGACGCTCGACCCCGACCTGCTCGCACGCCGGGCCGAGCGGCCCGCCGTCGTCGCGGAGCCCGGCCCGTCCGACGCCGGCGGACCGGACGGCGCCGGAGCGAGCGCGCTCGACGAGGGCGAGGACGGCGACGGCCGCGAGGGGACGGACGCGGTCGACGAGATCCCGACCGCGTTCTTCCAGGAGGTGTCCGCGACCTCGCCGGCGCAGCCCACGGACCGGCTCGTCGAGCAGCCCACGGAGACCTACCGGCGTCCGTCCCGGCGCCGGCGCGCGATCGCGTGGGCCCTCACGCTGGTGCTGGTGCTTGCCGGGGGCGGGCTGGGCTCGTGGTGGTGGTTCGCCGACGGCCCCGGCGCGTGGACCTCGGTGCCGAGCGGGGTCGCCGGGGTGGCCGCCGACGAGGCCCGTACCGTCCTGGAGGGCGCGGGGCTCGAGACGACGACCAGCCGGTCGTTCGACGACGACGTCCCGGAGGGATCGGTCGTGACGACCGTGCCCGCGCCCGGCGACCGTGTGCGCAAGGACGGCTCGGTCGAGCTGGTGGTCTCCCGGGGCGTCCAGATGCTCACCGTGCCCGACGACCTGGTCGGCGCCGGTCAGGACGATGCCGAGGACGCCCTGGACGACGCCGGCTTCACGGTCGGCGAGCCCACCCGGTCGTACGACGACGACGCCGGCCGCGGCGAGGTGCTGGACGTGTCGGTCGACGAGGGCTCGCGCCAGCGGCACGACACGGTCGTGACGCTCACCGTCTCCGACGGCCCGGCGCCCGTGCAGGTGCCGCAGGAGGTGGGCAAGGAGAAGGACGCGGCCGTCACCGACCTCGAGGGCCTGGGGCTCGTCGTCGAGCTGGCCGACCCGGAGTACTCGGAGGACATCCCGGAGGGGCACGTGCTGGCACAGGACCCGAAGGAGGGGACCACGGCGCACCGCACGGACACCGTCACTCTGACGATCTCTCAGGGCCCGCCCCTGGTCGAGGTGCCGAACGTCGTGGGCAATCGCTCCGGGCCCGCCCGCACGGCACTCGAGAAGGCCGGGTTCGTGGTCAAGGAGAACGCCTACCTGGGCGGAATCCTCGACACCGTCCGCTTCCAGGACACGACCGGCGAGGCGCCGAAGGGCAGCACGGTCACCCTCACCGTCTGGTGAGGCGACGCCACCGGGTCACCTGCGGTCACCAGCTCGTGAGCATCTCCGCCACGCGGAACGCCATCTCGAGCGACTGCTGGTGGTTGAGGCGCGGGTCGACCAGGGTCTCGTACCGCAGCGCCAGGCCGGCGTCGTCGATCTCCTCGCTGCCGCCCAGCACTTCGGTGACGTCGTCGCCCGTGAGCTCCATGTGCAGGCCGCCGGGCACGGTGCCCAGGGCGCGGTGCACCTCGAAGAAGCCGGTGACCTCGTCGAGCACGTCGGAGAACCGGCGCGTCTTGTAGCCGCTGTCCGAGGTGATCGTGTTGCCGTGCATGGGGTCGGTGACCCAGGTGACGGCCACGCCTGCGGCGGTGACCTTCTCCACCACCTCGGGCAGCACGTCGCGCACCTTGCCGGCGCCCATGCGGGTGACGAACGTCAGCCGCCCCGGCGTGTTGCCGGGGTTGAGCCGCGCCGCGAGCGCGAGCGCGTCGTCGGGCGACGTCGTCGGGCCGAGCTTGACCCCGATGGGGTTGGCGACCCGTGAGAGGAACTCGACGTGCGCGCCGTCGAGCTGACGGGTGCGCTCCCCGATCCACAGGAAGTGGGCCGACGTCGCGTACGCCTCGCCGCTCCGGGCGTCGACCCGGGTCAGGGCCCGCTCGTAGTCGAGGATGAGCGCCTCGTGGCTGAGGTAGAACTCCACGGAGCGCAGGGCGTCGAAGTCGGCGCCGCAGGCCTCCATGAAGCGGATCGCGCGGTCGATCTCGGCCGCGGTGCGCTCGTACCGCGCGTAGGCGGGGTTGCGCATGAACCCGCGGTTCCACTCGTGCACCCGTCGCAGGTCGGCGTGGCCGCCCTGGGTGAAGGCCCGCACGACGTTCGCCGTCGCCGACGAGATCCGGTACGCCTGCTCCAGGCGCACCGGGTCGGGCGTGCGCGACTCCGGGGTGAACTCGTGCCCGTTGACCATGTCGCCGCGGTAGGCGGGCAGCGTCACGCCGTCGCGGGTCTCGAGGTCGGACGAGCGCGGCTTGGCGTACTGGCCCGCCAGCCGGCCCATCTTCACCACGGGCGTGCTCGCGCCGTGGGTGAGCACCACCGCCATCTGCAGGATGGTGCGCATCTTGTTGCGGATGCGGGTCGCGTTCGCGTCCGCGAACGTCTCCGCGCAGTCCCCGCCCTGCAGCAGGAACGCCTCGCCGCGGCCTGCCGCGGCGAGACGTTCCGTGAGCAGCCGGGCCTCGGCCGGCACCACGAGGGGCGCCGCCTGGGAGAGCCGGCCCGCCACCGCCGCGAGCGCCTCGGCGTCCGGCCACACGGGCTGCTGGCGCGCCTCGAGGGTCCGGAACCTGTCCAGTCCCTCGGGGTCGCTCCCGGGCACCACGGTGTCGACGGCGGTGGTCATGCGGGCTGCTCCTGCCTCTGGCTCGGTGGTCGGCGGGTGGCCGTCGTCAGTGCGCGGCGGGCTTCGCGGGCACCAGCGGCTGGCCGATGCCCTCGAGGATCTCGCCGAACCACGGCTGGCTGACGTCGAAGGCCTTGCCGCCGGCGATGCGCGGGAACGCGATCGCCTTGAGGCGGTCGCCGTCCTCCTCGTCGTGGCCGATGACGCCGGCCTCGCCGCGCAGGGCGCACTCGACGGCCAGGTCGGTCATCGACTTGATGAGGCGCAGGTCCTCGGCGTTCGCCGCCGCGGCGCGCGAGTAGTAGCCCGACTTCTGGACCATGACCTTCTCGGCGCCCAGCTTCTCGGCGAACTGCTTCGCGAACCACTGGCCCGGGTTGATGGTGTCGAGCTTGACGTGCCCGAACGGGTCGCGCGGCACCTCCTCGCCGGCGGCCTCGAGCTGCTGCACGATCTCGTTCATGCCGGCACCCTCGGACAGGAAGATGTTGACGTTGCCGATCTCGTCCATGACGGCGCGCAGGCGCGCGGCCTCGGCGTCGATGTCGATCTCCAGCTCGGGCAGGAACACCGCGTGCACGTCCCAGCGCTCGCGCGTGAGGCCGAGGGCGGGCGCCCACTCCTGCGCGTCGAGCCACTTGCGGTACTCCTTGGCCGTGGCGGCGGTGAGCCAGCCGCAGTGGCGGCCCATGACCTCGTGCACGATGAGCATGCGCGGGCCGGAGCGGTGCTCGCCGATCACGTTCGCGGCGAAGCCCGCGGCCTCCTCGGCCGCCGTCCAGGCGCCGAGCGACTGGCGGATGGGCACCACGTCGTTGTCGATCGTCTTCGGCAGGCCGACGACGGTGAGCTCGTAGCCGTTGTCGTGGAGGTAGGCGGCGAGGTCCGCAGCCGTCGTGTTCGTGTCGTCGCCGCCGATGGTGTGCAGCACGTCGACACCGTCGGCCTTGAGCTGCTCGGCAGCGACCTCCAGCGGGTTCTGCCCCTCCTGGACCAGGCCGCGCTTGACGCAGTCCGCGGCGTTGGTCAGCTTGACGCGGGAGTTGCCGATCGGCGAGCCGCCGAAGCGGTGCAGGATGCCGGCCTGCTTGCGGCCCTCGGAGTCGATCACGATCTTCGTGCCCGTGAGGAGCCCGTGGTAGCCGTACTGGTAGGCGATGATCTCGATCGACGGGTCGAGCTCCGTGTAACGCTCGATGAGGCCGCCGACGGCGGAGGACAGGCAGGGCGCGAAGCCGCCGGCGGTCAGGAGAGCCACGCGACGAACCGACATGACAGGGGCTACCTCTCGGTGGGGGACGGGAGCCCTCCCATCCTAGGAGCACCTGCCGGGGCACGGCCCCGGCCGTCCGGCGGGCGAACGCGCCGTGCGCGACGTCGCCCGGCCGTGCGATGATGTCGCGCGAGCCTCCCCCGCCGTCCGGCGCCGGGAGGCTCTTGCGTATGACGACTCCTGCGCCCCACCCCGACCTGTCCGCCCACCTGGCCGGTGCGCCGCTCCCCGTCCGCCGTGCCACGCCGGAGGACCGCGGGCTCCTCGAACGGCTGTGGCTGCTCTTCCGCCACGACATGTCCGCCGTCTCGGGCGAGCTCCCGAGGCCCGACGGCGGCTTCCGCGACGACCGGCTCCGCGCCGCCCTCGACGAGATCGACCGCGACGCGCGGGCGGACGAGGTCGGCTCGGGCCGTCGTGCCGCGACCTGGCGCGGCTACCTGGCGACGCTCCCCGGCGGGGCACCGGGCCGCGCGGACGAGCGACCGGTGGCGTTCGCCCTGATCCGCGGCCTCGACGCGCCGACGCGCGTGCTGTCGGCGTTCTTCGTGGTCCGCGCGGCCCGCCGGCACGGCGTCGGTCGTGAGGTCGCGGCGGCGGTGCTGCGCGACGTGCCGGGCCCGTGGGAGATCGCGTACCAGGACGCCAACGCCGGCGCCGCGGCGTTCTGGCCGCGCGTCGCGACTGACGTCGCGGGCGACGCCTGGTCGGTCAGGCACCGTCCGGTGCCCGGCCTGCCGGACGCACCGCCCGACGCATGGCTGAGCCTCACCGTGCGCTAGCACCGGACGGGGAGACTCAGGTCCCGGCAGGCTCCTCGGGCGGCTGCTGCGCCGCCGCCGCCGCGAGGCGCGCCTTCATCGTGGCCGCGTAGACGTCGACGTACTCCTGCTCGGACAGCCGCAGGATCGCGTACATGATCTCGTCGGTCACCGAGCGCAGCACGAACCGGTCGCCCTCCATCCCGCGGTAGCGGCTGAAGTCGAGGGGCTCGCCGAAGACCATCCCGATCGGCATCGGCTTGGGGACCGAGCGGCCGAGCGGCTGCGCGACGTCGGTGCCCACCATCGCGACGGGGATCACGGGGGCGCCGGACTCCAGCGCCAGCCGGGCGACGCCGGTCTTGCCGCGGTACAGCCGGCCGTCGGGGCTGCGGGTGCCCTCGGGGTAGATGCCGAAGAGGTCGCCGTCGTTCAGCACGCGCAGCCCCGTGTTCAGCGCCGCCTCGCTGGCCTTGCCGCCCGAGCGGTCCACGGGGATCGTGCCGACGCCACGCATGAACCCCGCCACGAGCCGGCCACGGACGCCGCCGCCGGTGAAGTAGTCCGACTTTCCGAGGAACTGGACCTGGCGGTCGAGGACGAGCGGCAGCACGAACGAGTCGATGACGGCGAGGTGGTTGCTCGCCAGGATCGCCGGTCCCGAGGTCGGGACGTTCTCCACGCCCTTCGTCCAGGGGCGGAACGCCAGCCGGAGCCAGGGCCCCACCACCACGTTCTTCATCACCCAGTAGAACAACGGTCCTCCTCGCCCAGTCTCGGCAGCCACCGGTCAGCGGACCGCCGTCGACGGGCCGTGGCGCCGACGGACGGACCGCCGACGCGTTGCTTCGCCCACGACAATAGAGTGAACCCATGCCCGCACCGAACCCGGACGCCGAACCGGACCTGCCGGACGACGACCTGCCCGACGACGCCGTCGAGGCGCGCTGGGCCGACATCGTCGCCCAGCTCGGGCCGCTCGACGAGCCCGACGACGCCGACCGGGCGGACGCGCCGACCACCAGTGGTCCTGCCGCGGACGCGCGTCCCGAGGACGCCGCGGTGCCGCCGGGGCGGGTGGTGAGCCCGGGTCCCCGCGACTGGCCGGTGACGCCGGAGATCGAGGACCTGGAAGAGACGGAGTCTCACTTCACGCCGCCGGTGCCGGAGCCGGTCCTGTCCCGCGACCCGCTCCTCACCCTCGCGTGGGCGGCGGTCGTCGGGGTGCCGGTGCTCGTCGTGCTCGGTGTCGTCCTGCGCGCGGCCGTCCCGGCCCTGCGCATCCCGGGGTGGTCGGGCCCCGTGGCCGGCGTCCTGTTCCTCGTGGCGCTCGGCGTCCTGATCTGGCGGATGCCGCACCGCCGCGACCCCGACGACCACGGCACGGGCGCCGTCGTCTGACCTGCCGGGCCGGCCCACGGCCGCGCGCGGTTCAGCGCCGGGCGAGGTCCGCAGCGCCGATGATGCCCGCCTCGTTGCCGTGCTCGGCGAGCTCGATCTGCGCCACCGGGCGGTGCCCGAGGGCCGAGAGCTGGGCCTCGTACGCCTTGCGCACGGGCAGGAGCAGCAGGTCGCCGGCCGCGCCGACGCCGCCGCCGATGACGATGAGCTCGGGGTCGAGCAGCGCGGCCACGGAGGCCGAGCCCTCGCCGATCCACCGGCCCAGCGTCGCCAGCAGCTCGACCGCGAGCTCGTCGCCCTCCTGCGCCGCCTGCGTGACGTGCGGGCCCTCGAGCGCGGACACGTCCCCGTCCGCGAGCTCGACCAGCCGCGCCGCCCGCTCCGGCTGGGCGATCATGGCCTGCTTCGCGTCCCGCACCAGCGCCGTGCCCGACGCGTACTGCTCCCAGCAGCCCTCGTGGCCGCAGCCGCAGTAGTGGCCGCCCGGGACGACGCGCATGTGCCCGACCTCGGCCGCGACGCCCCACTTGCCGCGCACGAGCTCACGGTCCACCACGATCGCGCCGCCCAGCCCGGTGCCGACCGTCAGCATGAGCATGTCGGTGGCCTCGCGCGCGGCACCGAAGCGGAACTCCGCCCAGCCCGCGGCGTTCGCGTCGTTCTCGACGACCACGGGGACGTCGATCTCCAGCAGGGACTCGATCCGCTCGGCAAGCGGGTACTCGCGCCAGGCGATGTTCGGTGCGAAGAGCACCGACCGCCGGTCGGGGCTCACGAACCCGGCGGCGGCGAGGCCGATCGCGCCGACCTCGTGCTCCTTGGCCAGCTCGGTGCACGCGTCCGCGATCGCCCGGTCGATGGAGGCGACGTCGTCGGCCACCGTCTCGCGCCGCACCTTCGCGAGGATCGTGCCCGCCTCGTCCACCACACCCACGGCAATCTTCGTGCCGCCGATGTCGACTCCGATGGCGTGCATGCAGGAACCTCGCGTTCATCTGTCGGGACGCCGCGTCCGCACGGCGCATCACCCCGTCGCCGTCGCGGCACGGGGGCGCGCGGTGCGCGCAGGGACCAGACTAGCCACCACGACGGGAGGGTGCGACGCTCGTCCATCTCCGGTCCACCACCATCGGTCACGGACCGTCACCGAACTGTGTCCCGGACCACCCGTGAGACCCGGTATCGTGGCGGCCGGGGAACGTACCCCCTGGCCAATGCACTGAGCATGGACGATGGAGTCAGCATGGACGAGATCACCATTCCGCAGGCGGTCGAGCTGCCTGCCACGTCGAACCTCAACGACCTCCTCGCCACCCGCGTGGCGAGCGACCCGCGCGCCACGCTCGCCGAGCGTCCCTCCGGCGACGGCTGGCAGCCGGTCTCGGCCGCCCAGTTCGACGCCGAGGTGGTGGCCGTCGCCAAGGGGCTCGTCGCCCGGGGCGTGCAGCCCGGCGACCCCGTCGGGATCATGTCGCACACCCGCTACGAGTGGACCCTCCTCGACTTCGCCGCATGGGCGGCCGGCGCGGTGCCCGTGCCGATCTACGAGACGTCCTCCGCCGAGCAGGTGGAGTGGATCCTCACGGACTCCGGGATCACGCTGCTCGTCGTCGAGGACTCCGGCCTCGCCGCCACCGTCGCGGAGGTCTCCGATCGCGCGCCGGCGCTGCGCGAGGTCCTCGAGATCGAGGACGGCGCGATCGCCAAGCTCACGGCCGCCGGCGCCGACGTCGCCGACGACGAGATCGCGCGCCGCCGCGGCATCGCGGACCTCGCGGACGTCGCGACGATCATCTACACCTCCGGCACGACCGGCACCCCCAAGGGCGCCGAGATCACGCACGGCAACCTCGCGCTGCTCGGGGTCAACGCCGTCGCCGCCGTCCCCGAGGTCTTCAAGGACGGCGGGCGCACGCTGCTCTTCCTCCCGCTCGCGCACGTGTTCGCGCGCTACATCGAGATCCTCGCGATCGCGAGCGGCACGGTGCTCGGCCACTGGGCGGACCTCAAGACCGTCACCGCCGGCCTCGAGGCGTTCCGGCCCACCTACATCCTCGCGGTGCCGCGCGTCTTCGAGAAGGTGTACAACGCCGCGGAGCAGAAGGCGGCCGCCGGCGGCAAGCTGAAGATCTTCCACTGGGCGGCCGCGACCGGCATCGCCTACTCGCGGGCGCTCGACACGCCGTCGGGCCCGTCGCTGTGGCTCCGCCTGCAGCACAAGGTCGCCGACACCCTCGTGTTCTCGAAGCTGCGGGCGGTGCTCGGCGGGCAGGCCCAGTACGCCGTCTCCGGGGGCGGCCCCCTCGGTGAGCGGCTCGGGCACTTCTTCCGCGGCCTCGGCGTCACCATCCTCGAGGGCTACGGGCTCACCGAGACCACCGCGCCCACCAGCGTGAACCGCCCCGACGCCATCAAGATCGGTTCGGTCGGCCCCCAGCTGCCCGGCTGCGGCGTGCGGATCGCCCCGGACGGCGAGGTGCTGCTGCGCGGCATCCAGGTGTTCCGCGGGTACCACAACAACCCGGAGGCGACCGCCGAGGCGTTCGACGACGGCTGGTTCCGCAGCGGCGACCTCGGCACCCTCGACGACGACGGGTTCCTCACGATCACGGGCCGCAAGAAGGAGATCATCGTGACGGCCGGCGGCAAGAACGTGGCCCCGGCGATGCTCGAGGACCGCATCCGGGCGCACGCGCTGGTGAGCCAGTGCGTCGTCGTCGGCGACAACCGGCCCTTCATCGGCGCGCTGATCACCCTCGACGCCGACGGCCTGCCGGGCTGGCTGAAGATGCACGACAAGCCGGAGATGACGCCCGCGCAGGCCGCGACCGACCCGGACGTGCTGGCCGCGCTCGACGCCGCCGTGACCCGCGCCAACCAGGCGGTCTCGAAGGCCGAGTCGATCCGCAAGTTCGCCGTCCTGCCGGGCGACCTCACGGTCGAGAACGGCTACCTCACGCCCAAGCAGAGCGTGCGCCGCCACGTCTTCGTCAAGGACTTCGCCGCCGAGATCGACGAGCTGTACGTCGACACCCGGCAGAAGTCCGCGAGCTGACGGCCGCGCCTCCCGAACGGCCTGGAGCCCGCCGAGACCCGTCTCGGCGGGCTTTGCCGTCCCGGGCTGTCGGAGGCCGCCGCTACGGTCCCGGCATGCCGAGCACCACCCCGTCCCCAGCGCGCAGCACGGCGCTCCAGCCCTCGTTCGAGGACCTCGGCACCCCCCTGCGGGACGTCACGTTCGTCGTCGTCGACCTCGAGACCACCGGCGGGCGTGCGGCCGACGGCGGCATCACGGAGATCGGTGCGGTCAAGGTCCGCGGCGGCGAGGTGCTCGGCGAGCTGCAGTCGCTCGTCAACCCGGGCCATCCCGTGCCGGCGTTCGTCGCCCGGCTCACGGGCATCACCACCTCCATGGTCGCCACGGCTCCCCCGGTCGAGCTCGTCCTGCCGAGCTTCCTGGAGTTCGCGCGCGACGCCGTGCTGGTGGCGCACAACGCGCCGTTCGACGTCGGCTTCCTGCGTGCCGCCTGCGACCGGCTCGGCTACGACTGGCCGGGCTTCCGGGTGGTGGACACGGTGCCCCTGGCGCGTCGCGTCGTCACCCGCGACGAGGCCCCGAACCACAAGCTGTCCACCCTGGCCGCGCTCTTCCGGGCCCGCGTCACGCCCGAGCACCGCGCGCTCGCCGACGCCCGGGCGACCGTCGACGTGCTGCACGCGCTCCTGGAGCGCCTTGCGCCCCTGGGCATCACGCACCTGGAGGACCTCGCCGGCGCCGCCGACCCCGTGCCGCCGGACGTGCGCCGCAAGCGGACCCTCGCCGACGGACTGCCCGAGGCCCCGGGCGTGTACCTGTTCCGCGGGCCGGGGGACGAGGTGCTGTACGTCGGCACGTCGACGAACCTCCGCAAGCGGGTGCGGTCCTACTTCACGGCGGCCGAGAAGCGCGGACGGATCACGGAGATGGTCCGGATCGCGCATGCCGTCACCCCCGTCGTCTGCGCGACGCCGCTCGAGGCGTCGGTGCGCGAGCTGCGCCTCATCGCGGAGCACGCTCCGCGGTACAACCGGCGCTCCAAGCACCCCGAGCGCCAGTCGTGGGTGCGGCTCACGGACGAGGCCTACCCCCGGCTGTCGGTCGTGCGCGACGTCCGGGCCGGGTCCCCGCACATCGGCCCCTTCACGTCCCGGCAGGCCGCACTGGCCGCCGTCGAGGCGGTCCACGACGCGCTCCCGCTGCGGCAGTGCACGGCCCGGCTCCCCCGCGTCGCACGCACCGCGGGCAGCCCGTGCGCCCTCGCGGGGATGGGCCGCTGCTCCGCGCCGTGCACGGCCACCGGCGCCGCCGACGTCGGGTACGACGCCGTCGCCGACGCGGCGCGCACCGCCCTCACGTCCGACCCCTCGGCCGTCGTCCGCGCCCTCGCGGCGCGCGTGGGGCGGCTGGCCGCCCAGGAACGCTTCGAGGAGGCCGGCACGGTCACCCACCGCCTGCGGGCGTTCGTCCAGGGCGCGGCGCGCGCCCAGCGGCTCGACCCCCTCGCCCGCTGCGCCGAGCTCGTCGCCGCGCGGCCCACGCCCGCGGGCGGCTGGGAGCTCGTCGTGGTGAAGCACGCGCGGCTGGCTGCGACCGCGATGACGGGCCCCGACGAGGACCCGCTCCCCGTCGTCGACGCGCTCCGGGCGACGGCGGAGTCCGTCGACCCGCCCGTGGCGCCCGCGCCCGCGTGCCATCCCGAGGAGGCCGCCCTCGTGCTGGCCTGGCTGGACGAGCCGGGGGTCCGGCTGGTGCACGTGAGCGGCCCCTGGACGTGCCCGGTGCGCTCGGCCGCCGCGCACGCCGACCTCGGCGCGGTCTCGACGACGGTCGCTGGTCTGTGGGCCGCACCGAGCGAGGATGACGAGGCCGTCGGGCGCCTCGCGGACGCGCCGACGGTGGCTACGATGACGGCATGCTGACCGCGATCGTGCTCATCGACACCGAGGCCGACCAGATCCCCGAGGTCGCCACCCAGGTCACCGACCTCAAGGGAGTCAGCGAGGTCTACTCCGTCACCGGCAAGGCCGACCTGGTCGCCATGGTGCGCGTGCGCGAGCACGAGGAGCTCGCCGACGTCATCGCCGACGGGATCAGCAAGGTCCCCGGCGTGGTGCGCACCGAGACCCTCATCGCGTTCCGCACCTACTCGAACGTGGACCTCGAGCAGGCGTTCGCGATCGGTCTCGACGACTGACGCCGCCCCGGCGGACGGCCGGACCCGCGCTCGCGCGCGAAGGATCGGCCGCCCCGCCGCGCACCGCGGGTCAGTGCTGCGTCGCGGCCGCCCAGCGCTCCAGCACGCGGGCGGCAGCGCCGTCGTCGATGCTGCGCGCGGCGTGGCCGATACCGGCCGCCAGCCGTTCCACGAGCGTGCCGGCGTCCGTGCCGGGCAGGCTCCCGTCCGCCACGAGGGCGGCCGCCGCGTTGAGCAGCACCGTCTCCCGCACCGGGCCCTGGTCGACACCCGTGAGGACATCGCGTGCCACGCCGGCGTTGTGGTGCGCGTCGGCGCCGCGCAGGTCGGCGACGTCGATGCGCCGCAGCCCGAGCTCGGCGGCGGCGTCGAGACGCGTCTCGGTGACCTGACCGTCGCGGACCTCCCAGACGGTCGAGCCGCCGGTCGCGGCGAGCTCGTCCAGGCCGTCGTCGCCACGGAACACGAGCGCGCGCGTCCCCCGCGCGGCGAAGACGCCCGCCACCAGAGGCGCCATCCGGGGGTCCGCGACCCCGACGGCCGTGGCCCGGGGCTGCGCCGGGTTCGTCAGCGGACCGAGGAAGTTGAAGGCGGTCGCGACCCCGAGCTCCTTCCGCGCCACGCCGGCGTGCCGGAACGACGGGTGGAAGACCATCGCGAAGCAGAAGGTGATGCCGACCTGCTCGGCCAGCTCCGCGACGCGCTCGGGTCCGTGGTCGAGGCGCACGCCCAGCGCCTCGAGGACGTCGGCCGAACCGGACGACGACGACGCGGCGCGGTTGCCGTGCTTGACCACCTTGACGCCCGTGCCGGCCACGACGACCGCAGCCATGGTCGAGATGTTGACCGTGTGCGCGCGGTCGCCGCCGCTGCCGACGATGTCGACGCTCGGTCCGGGGACCGTGAACCGGCGAGCGTGGGCGAGCATCGTGTCAGCCAGCCCCGTCAGCTCCTCGACCGTCTCGCCCTTGGCGCGCAGCCCCACGAGGAACGCCGCGAGCCGGGCCGCCGACACCTCGCCCGACATGACCGCGTCCATGGCCCAGGCGGTGTCCTGCGAGCTCAGGTCGTGGCCGGCGATGAGCTCGGTGAGCAGGCCGGGCCACGTCTGCTCGGGCGACGTCTGCTCGGGCTGCGCGGGCACGGGACGGTCGTTCGTGGGCACCAGGTTCCTCCGGTTCGGTGGTCGCGCGGTCCGGACGCACCTGGCTCGACCCTCACGGGTCCGTCGGTCAGGCCGTCGCGGCGAGCTCGCCGGCCACGGTGCGCTGCAGCTCGATCGCGTCGAGCGGCCTCGGCACCACGGCGTCGGCGAGCGACCACGATGCTAGCCATCCGTCGTCGGCCCTGCCGGTGAGGACCACGACGGGCGGGCACCGGTACACCTCGTTCTTGAGCTGGCGGCACAGTCCCATGCCGCCGGACTTGTCCGCCTCGCCGTCCAGCACGAGCAGGTCCCACCCGCCGCGGTCGGCCGCGGCGATGAGCGCCGCCGGCGTCGCGACCTCCGCCCAGGCGATCTCCGGGGCGTGGGCGCGCAGGCGGGGCCCGACGGCGGTCCGCACGTGGGCGCGGACGGTCCGGTCGTCGCTGTAGAGCAAGATGCGCGGCCCGCGGGCAGCCGGGCCCGAGCGTGCCGCGGGGGCGATCGCGCCGGTCGGGCTGGTCGGGTTGGTCGGGCTGGTCGTCGTCGGGTCCATCTGGTCCGTCTGATCCGTCAACTTCTGGCTCCCCTTCGCGGACGTGCACGGCACCGGGCACGGGCACGACGTCCGGCGGCTGCACCGCGGCCGTCGGACGTCGACGTTTGCTGGCATCGTGGCACACTCGCGTCACCTCGGGCAGGTGCCGAACGTGGTCTTTTACTGGCACTCTCCAGCGATCCGTCACCTCGTAGCGACAGAGTGGCGAGTTTCCGCAGATTCTGTGCACATCGACTTTGCGCAAGGCCCGTCCGAGTGGCTCGAACCGGCCGTATGTCGGCCATAATGGCTGACGTGTCGACCGCAACGGCTGCTGCCCCCCATGCCCACCAGCACGTGAGCGTCAACCGTCCGAACCCCGTGTCGGTCGGGACGATCGTCTGGCTCGCGAGCGAGCTCATGTTCTTCGCGGGCCTCTTCGCGATGTACTTCACCGTCCGGTCGGTGATGCCCGAGGCGGAGTGGGCCGCTCAGGCGGACAAGCTCAACATCACCTTCTCGACGATCAACACCACCGTGCTGGTGCTGTCGTCCGTCACCTGCCAGATGGGCGTGTGGGCCGCCGAGCGGTTCAAGCCGGTGCGCTCCGGCTCCCTGCTCCAGGTGAACAAGTGGGGCATGCACGAGTGGATGACCCTCACGTACCTCATGGGCGCGTTCTTCATCGGCGGCCAGATCTTCGAGTACACCGAGCTGGTGCACGAGGGCCTGACCATCTCCTCCAGCCCGTACGGCTCGGTCTTCTACCTGACCACCGGCTTCCACGGCCTCCACGTGCTGGGCGGTCTCATCGCCTTCCTGTTCCTGCTGGGGCGCTCTTTCGCCGCCAAGAACTTCGGCCACCACGAGGCCACCACCGCCATCGTCACGTCCTACTACTGGCACTTCGTCGACGTGGTGTGGATCGCCCTCTTCGCCGTCATCTACCTCCTGCGCTGAACCCCCTGCCGGCGTCGCCGCCGGCACTGACCCTGCACCTTCGATCTGCGAGACGAGGATCATTTCGTGAAGGCACTCGCCGCCCGCAGGCACCACCGGTTCGCGCCGGTCGTGCTGTTGCTGCTGGCGCTGCTGGTCACGGGCGGCGTCTACGCCGCCCTGGCCCCGAGCCCGGCCCAGGCCGACACCGCCAGCACCGCGGACATCGAGACCGGGAAGAAGCTCTTCCAGGCCAACTGCGCCACCTGCCACGGCCCGAACGCGGAGGGCACCACCGAGGCGCCGTCGCTCGTCGGCGTCGGCGCGGCCGCGGTCGACTTCCAGGTCTCCACCGGCCGGATGCCGATGCAGATGAACGGCCCCCAGGCCGAGGCCAAGCCCCGGCAGATGGACGAGGAGCAGACCGCCGCGCTCGCCGCGTACGTCGCGTCCCTCGGTGCAGGCCCGGCCATCCCCACCGACGAGCAGGTGGACGGGAGCCAGGGCGACCCCGCCAACGGCATGGCCCTCTTCCGCACCAACTGCGCGATGTGCCACAACGCCGTCGGCGCCGGTGGCGCCCTCTCGGAGGGCAAGTTCGCCCCGCCGCTGTGGGACACCTCCGGCCGCAACGTGTACCAGGCCATGCTCACCGGACCGCAGTCCATGCCGGTGTTCAACGACGCCAACATCACCCCTGACGAGAAGCGCGACATCATCGCGTTCCTCGACGAGCAGGACCAGGGCTCGGCCGGCGGCCTCACCCTGGGTTCCCTCGGCCCGGTCAGCGAGGGCCTGTGGGCCTGGATCATCGGCATCGGCCTGATCATCGGCGGCGCGGTGTGGATCGGAGCGAAGTCCTCGTGAGCGACAACCAGAACCCCCAGGGTCAGGACCTGACCCGGCACGACGGCGACGGCACGGTCGCCCGGACGGACCGGTTCGCCGACCCCGGCGTCCCGGAGCACCACGCGCGCCTCGCGGACACGGACCCCAAGGCGGCCAAGCGCAACGAGCGGATCATCGCGATCCTCTTCGCCATCTCGTGCCTCGGTACGATCGGCTCGCTCGTGGCCTACTTCGCCGTGCGCCCGGACGGCACCACGCCCGGCGTGCGCCTCTCGACCGTGCTGCTCGGCGTCGCGATCGCGGTCTCGCTGTTCGGCATCGGCTTCGCCGCCGTGCACTGGGCCAAGACCCTGATGTCCGGCAAGGAGTACGTCGAGGAGCGGCACTCGAGCGCCAGCTCGGAGGAGGTCCGCGAGGGCGTCCAGCAGCAGTTCAAGGACGGCCTCGAGGACTCCGGCATCGCGCGCCGCCCGGTCCTCAAGGGCGCGGTCGTCTCCGCGCTCGCCCTCTTCCCGCTGACCATCGCCGTGCCGCTCGTCTCGAGCGTCGGCGGCACGTGGAACGTCGGCGCCCTGCGGCACACCCTCTGGACGAAGGGCGTCCGGCTCGCCTACGACCCGTCGGGCCGCCCGATCAAGGCGTCGGACCTCACGGTCGGCTCCGTCGCGCACGTCATCCCCGACGTGCCCGCCGAGGAGCGCGAGTCGCACGAGTGGATCACCGAGAAGTCGAAGGCCGTCGTGCTCCTCGTGCGCATGGACCCCCGCGACCACAAGCGTGACCACCGCGAGGGGGCCTCGTACGACGGCATCGTCGCGTACTCGAAGATCTGCACCCACGTCGGGTGCCCGGTCGCCCTCTACGAGCAGCAGACGCACCACCTCCTGTGCCCCTGCCACCAGTCGACGTTCGACATCTCCGACGGCTCCAAGGTGGTCTTCGGACCTGCCAAGCGCCCGCTGCCCCAGCTGCCCATCACCGTCGACGACGAGGGGTATCTTGTGGCTGAGGACGACTTCAACGAGCCCGTCGGCCCGAGCTACTGGGAGCGCCTGAAGTGAGCACCACGACCACTCCCCCCACCGCGGCGGAGCCGACCACCGTGATCGGCAAGTCCGCCGACTACCTCGACCAGCGGACCAAGGTCGGCGTGCTCGCCAAGCAGCTCGTCCGCAAGGTCTTCCCGGACCACTGGTCCTTCATGCTCGGCGAGATCGCGCTGTTCTCGTTCGTCGTGCTCCTCATCTCCGGCGTGTTCCTGGCGATGTTCTTCGACCCGTCGATGGCGCTCGTCACGCACCACGGGGCGCCGGCGACCATGGACGGCGAGCTCATGTCCACCGCCTTCTCCTCGACGCTCAACATGTCGTTCGAGGTGCGCGGCGGTCTGCTCATGCGGCAGATCCACCACTGGTCGGCGCTGATCTTCGTCGCCGGCATCGTGGTCCACATGATGCGCGTCTTCTTCACCGGCGCGTTCCGCAAGCCGCGCGAGCTGAACTGGCTCGTCGGCACGCTGCTGATGATCCTGTCGCTGGCCGCCGGCTTCTCGGGCTACTCGCTCCCGGACGACGTGCTCTCCGGCAACGGCCTGCGGATCACCGACGGAGTCATCAAGTCGATCCCGATCATCGGGTCGTACCTCTCGTGGTTCGTCTTCGGCGGCGAGTTCCCCGGCGAGCACATCATCCCGCGCCTGTTCACGGTGCACATCCTGCTCGTGCCGGCGCTGATCCTGGCCCTCATCGGGGTGCACCTGTTCCTCATGGTGCTGAACAAGCACACCCAGTACCCGGGCGGCGGCCGCACCGACAAGAACGTCGTCGGCTACCCCGCGGTCCCGGCGTTCGCCACGAAGATGGGCGGCAACTTCTTCATCATCTTCGGCGTGCTGGCCCTCATGGGCGGCACGATGGCGATCAACAACGTCTGGAACTACGGCCCCTACGACCCGTCACCGGTGTCCGCGGGCGCCCAGCCGGACTGGTACATGCTGTTCCTCGAGGGATCGCTGCGCCTCATGCCGGGCCAGGCCGAGATCGTCACGTGGGGGGACTTCACGCTGTCGCTGAACATCCTCATCCCGGCGGTCGTCATCCCGGGCCTGCTGTTCACGTTCCTGTTCGTGTACCCGTTCGTCGAGGCGAAGGTGACCGGCGACCACCGCGAGCACCACGTGCTCGACCGCCCGCGCAACGTCCCGACCCGCACGGGCCTCGGCGTCGCGTTCCTCACGGCGTTCATCATCCTGGCCCTCGCCGGGTCGAACGACCTCATCGCCACGCACTTCGCCTTGTCGATCAACACGATCACCTGGGTCTTCCGGGTCCTGTTCTTCGTCGGCCCGGTGTTCGCGTTCTGGGTCACGAAGCGGATCTGCCTGGGCCTGCAGCGCAAGGACCGCGAGCTGGTGCTGCACGGTCACGAGACCGGTCGCATCGTGCGGTTCGCCAACGGCGAGTACATCGAGGTCCACCGCCCGCTCGACGAGCAGGAGCGCTGGCTGCGCGTCAACTACGAGGCGCGCCGGCCCCTGGAGGTCGAGCCCGCGACCGACGCCCGCGGCGTCAAGCGCAAGGGCTACAAGAAGGACAAGCGCTGGCAGAAGCTGTCGCAGTTCTTCTACGAGGACCGGGTGGAGCCGGTGACGCCGGCCGAGCTGGCCGCGGCGCACGCCCACGGCGAGCACGACGAGCTCGAGCCCGCCCACGACACCCCCGAGCTGGTCTCGGGGTCTGGCAACGTCGAGCGGGAGCACTGAGTCTCCTGCAGGCTGGACCCATGGCCCGCGCTCCCCTCCCCCGATCCGTCGGGCGGGGTGCGCGGGCCGTCGTCGTCCCCGGCCCGTGAGAGCGGCCGGGGGCCAGCCGTCGACGACGTCCCCCACGCACGCCGGTACGACGTGCGGCACGCAACCGGAGGTATCTCAGCATGGCTGTCTACACGCTCCCTGACCTGCCCTACGACTACAGCGCCCTCGAGCCGCACATCAGCGGCAAGATCATGGAGCTGCACCACGACAAGCACCACGCGGCCTACGTCACCGGCGCGAACAC
>NZ_JBEYBQ010000007.1:0-153116 GCF_040632295.1 Isoptericola sp. NPDC019482 | reverse complement strand
AGAGAAGGCGAACCCGCGAGATAGAGAAGCCCGGACGGGCCGCAGCCGGTGCGGCCCCTCCGGGCTTCTCTATCTCGCGGGTTCGCCTTCTCTATCTCGGCGTCAGAGGGCCTCGAGCGCCGTGTTGAAGGTGGCGGACGGGCGCATCACCGCGGCGGCCTTGGCGGCGTCGGGGCGGTAGTAGCCGCCGACGTCGGCCGGCGAGCCCTGCACGCCGACGAGCTCGGCGACGATCGTCTGCTCCTGCTCGGCGAGCGACGCGGCGAGCGGGCCGAACGCGGCCGCCAGGGCGGCGTCGTCGGACTGCGCGGCGAGCTCCTGCGCCCAGTAGAGGGCGAGGTAGAAGTGCGAGCCGCGGTTGTCGATGCCGCCGACGCGGCGCGTCGGGGACTTGTCCTGGTCGAGGAACGTGCCCGTGGCGCGGTCGAGGGTGTCCGCGAGCACCTGGGCGCGCGCGTTGCCGGTGACCGTGGCGAGGTGCTCGAACGACGCGGCCAGCGCGAAGAACTCGCCGAGGGAGTCCCAGCGCAGGTAGTTCTCCGCGAGCAGCTGCTGCACGTGCTTCGGGGCGGAGCCGCCGGCGCCGGTCTCGAAGAGGCCGCCGCCGTTCATGAGCGGCACGACCGACAGCATCTTGGCCGACGTCCCCAGCTCGAGGATGGGGAACAGGTCGGTGTTGTAGTCGCGCAGCACGTTGCCGGTCACCGAGATGGTGTCCAGGCCCTGGCGGATGCGCGCGAGCGAGAACGCCGTCGCCTCGGCCGGCGCCATCACGTGGATGTCGAGGCCGTCGGTGTCGTGGTCGCCCAGGTACTCCTCGACCTTGGCGATGAGCTGCGCGTCGTGGCCGCGCTGCGCGTCGAGCCAGAACACGGCGGGGGAGCCGGTGGCGCGGGCGCGGTTGACGGCGAGCTTGACCCAGTCGCGGATCGCGACGTCCTTGGTGGTGCAGGCGCGCCAGATGTCGCCGGCCTGGACGTCGTGGCTCAGCAGCACGTCGCCGGCCGCGTTCACGACCTCGACGGTGCCGTCGGCGGAGATCTCGAACGTCTTGTCGTGCGAGCCGTACTCCTCGGCCTTCTTGGCCATGAGGCCCACGTTGGGCACGGAGCCCATGGTGGCCGGGTCGAGGGCGCCGTTCGCGCGGCAGTCGTCGATGACGGTCTGGTAGACGCCGGCGTACGACGAGTCGGGGATGACGGCGAGGGTGTCGTGCTCCTTGCCGTCCGGGCCCCACATGTGGCCGCCGCCGCGGATCATCGCGGGCATGGACGCGTCGATGATGACGTCGGACGGCACGTGCAGGTTCGTGATGCCGCGGTCGGAGTCGACCATCGCGAGCGCCGGGCCGTCGGCCAGGCCCTGCTCGACGGCGGCGCGGATCTCGGCGCCGTGGGGCAGCGTGTCGACCGTGGACAGCAGGTAGCCGAGGCCGTCGTTGGGGGAGATGCCCGCGGCCTTGAGCTCGTCGCCGTACTTCTCGAACAGGGCGGGGAAGAACGCCTTCACGACGTGGCCGAAGATGATCGGGTCGGAGACCTTCATCATCGTGGCCTTGAGGTGCGCGGAGAACAGCACGCCCTCCGCCTTGGCGCGGGCGACCTGCTCGGCGAGGAAGGTGTTCAGCGCGGCGACGGACATGAACGTCGCGTCGACGACCTCGCCGGCCTCGACCTTGAGGCCGTCCTTGAGGACGGTCGTGCCGGCCGGGGTGACGAGGCGGATCGTCAGGGTGTCGTCGGCGGGGACGACGACGGACTTCTCGTGGGAGAAGAAGTCGCCGGAGCCCATCGTCGCGACGTTCGTCCTCGAGTCGGCCGACCAGGCGCCCATGCGGTGCGGGTGCGCCTTGGCGTAGTTCTTCACCGAGGCGGGGGCGCGGCGGTCCGAGTTGCCCTCGCGCAGCACCGGGTTCACGGCCGAGCCCTTGACCTTGTCGTACCGGGCGCGCACGTCCTTCTCGGCGTCGGTCTGCGGGTCCTCGGGGTAGCTCGGGACGTCGTAGCCCTGGGCCTGCAGCTCGGCGACGGCGGCCTTGAGCTGCGGCACGGAGGCCGAGATGTTCGGCAGCTTGATGATGTTGGCGGCGGGGGTGGTGGCCAGCTCGCCCAGCTCGGCGAGCGCGTCGCCGATGCGCTGGTCGTCGGTGAGCCGCTCCGGGAACTGGGCCAGGATGCGGCCGGCGAGGGAGATGTCGCGCGTCTCGAGCGTGACCCCGGCCTGCGCGGCGTACGCCTCGACGATCGGGAGGAACGAGTACGTCGCGAGCAGCGGCGCCTCGTCGGTGTGCGTGTAGATGATCGTGGCGGCCTCGGGCCGGGACTCGGTGGTCATGCGGCGTTGCTCCCTAGGCAGGGCAGTGGTGGACGAGAGATTGTTTGACATCAAGATATCTGGCCGCGGCGGAGCCTGTCGAAAACGTGCGGCACGCACTCACGTGCCGTGCCTCACGGTCCGGGCCCTCGCCGCGCGTCCCGGGTCGTGCGCCGTTACCGTCGAGCCGTGCCGACGCGTCAGCTCCATCTCGCCCAGGCGGGCCCGGCCGAGGTCGCCGACGCCCTCGCCGCGCTCCGCGCCGAGGTCGGCCTGCCCGCCATGTTCCCCGCCGAGGTCCGCGAGGAGGCGGAGCGGTCCGCCTCGGACGGCGGGTCCGCCCTCGGCGGCAAGGGCAAGGGCAAGGGCCGTGCCGAGCAGGGCCGCCAGGACCGCCGCGACGTCGAGTTCGTGACCATCGACCCGCCCGGCTCGATGGACCTCGACCAGGCGGTGCACGTCGCGTCGTCGGGCCGCGGCTACATCGTCCGGTACGCCATCGCCGACGTCGCCGCGTTCGTGCGGCCGGGCGGTCCGCTCGACGCCGAGACGCACCGGCGCGGCACGACCGTCTACGGGCCGGACGTGCGCACCCCGCTGCACCCGCCCGTCCTGTCCGAGGGCGCCGCGAGCCTGCTGCCCGACGAGGACCGGCCCGCCGTCCTGTGGACGATCGGGCTGGACGCGGACGGCGAGATCACCAGCAGCTCGGTGACCCGCGCGACCGTGCGGTCGCGCGCCCGCCTCACCTACGGCGAGGTCCAGGGGCAGCTCGACGCCGGGACGGCGTCGGACTCCCTCTCCCTGCTGGCGGACGTCGGGCGCCTGCGCCAGGAGCGCGAGCGCGACCGCGGCGGGGTGTCGCTCGAGGTCCCCGAGCAGGAGATCGTGCCCGGGGCGGACGGGTCGTTCGCGCTCGAGCTGCGCCGTAACCTCCCGGTCGAGGGCTGGAACGCGCAGATCTCGCTCCTCACGGGCATCGCCGCGGCGGCCATGATGCGCGAGGCGGGCGTGGGCCTGC
This sequence comes from Isoptericola sp. NPDC019482, assembly GCF_040632295.1. Classification (NCBI taxonomy): domain Bacteria; kingdom Bacillati; phylum Actinomycetota; class Actinomycetes; order Micrococcales; family Promicromonosporaceae; genus Isoptericola; species Isoptericola sp. NPDC019482. The sequence goes on along the minus strand of NZ_JBEYBQ010000007.1, from coordinate 149,782 downwards.
TGCGCACCCTGCCCCCGGCGGACGACCGGGACGTGGCGCGCCTGCGCCGCACGGCCGGTGCGCTGGGCATCGACTGGCCCGACGAGGTCTCGTACGCCCAGCTCGTCCCGACGCTGGAGTCCCGTCGTCCCGCCCACGCGGCCTTCCTCGCCGAGGCGACGTCGCTCTTCCGCGGCGCGGGCTACCTGGCGTTCGGCGTGCCCGGGCCCGACGGCGGACCGCCGGTCGCGCTGCCGGCGGACGCGCGGCACGCGGCGATCGCGGCCGAGTACGCCCACGTGACGGCGCCGCTGCGCCGGCTCGCCGACCGGTACGCGACCGAGGTGTGCCTCGCGCACGCGGCGGGCAAGGAGCCGCCCGCCTGGGTGACCGAGGCGCTCCCCACCCTGCCCGAGACGATGGAGGCGGCCTCGCGCACGGCGGGCGCGTTCGAGCGCGGCTGTGTGGACGTCGTCGAGGCGGCGCTGCTCGCCGGACGCGAGGGGCAGGCCTTCGGCGGCGTCGTCGTCGACGTGCGCGGCGACGGCGAGGACGGCACGGCGGACGGCCCGCAGCGCGGGGAGATCATGCTCGAGGCGCCGGCCGTGCGGGCACGCATCGAGGGCGTCGGGCTGCCGCTGGGCGAGCGGGTCCGCGCGACGTTGGCCGAGGCGTCGGTGCCCGACCGGCGGGTGCTCTTCACGCTGGGCTGACGAGGCTGCCGGGCGGGCCTGGCTCTCCCCGGGTCAGGGCTCGAGGTCGACGGCCGCGGCTCCGGTGCGCACGTCCACGGGGACGGACACCTGGTCGTGCGCGACCAGCCAGCGCTCACCGTCGCGACGCAGGCCGAACGTCCCGCGGACCCACGTCCCGGGCACGGGCGTGCCGTCGGCGAGGGTGCCGCCGAGCCGGCCGAGGGCGTGCCCGAAGGCGACGTGCTCGTCGACGGTCAGGGCGAGGTCGCGCAGCTCGTAGTCGACGGTCGCGAAGGCGTCGAACACCTGCACCCAGTTCCGCAGCTTGGCATCGATCCCGACGTGCCGCAGCGGGGGCTCGACGTCGAACGAGACGACGTCGGGTGCGTAGATCTCGCGCACCGCGTCGAGGTCCTTGGCGCGCAGGGCGCCGACGAGCGACCCCAGCAGCTGCCGGATCGCGTGCTCGTGGTCGTGGGTCGCGGTCATGGTCGCTCCTCGGTCGGGGTCGGGGGTCAGGGGCCAGGGGGCAGGGGGCTCGGTCGAGGCGAGGTTCTGGCCTCACCCCGACCGACGACGGCGGGCGCGCAGACGTGACGGTGCGCCCTGCCGCGGCCGGCTCCGTCCTCGCGCAGCCCGGCTCGCAGGAGCCCCAGGTGACGTTTTGATAACACTCCTGCCTTATAACGATTCAAGGTCTAGCGCCGCCCCTGCGACTATTCGTTAAGGTCCCTTCCCTAAGCGTGAGCGATCGCGGCGTGAGGGTGCGCTGCCGACTGGAAGGACCAACGATGATCCGAGGGAAGATCCGCGGACGGTGGCTCGCAGCCGCCGCCGCCCTGACCACCGTGACCCTCCTGGCCGCCGGGTGCTCCGGTTCGGCCGAGGGCGACGACGGTGGCGACGGCACCAGCGCCCCCGCGGCCGAGGGGCAGGCCACCGACCAGGAGCTCGTGATCTGGGCGGGCTCCCAGACCCCGATCACGCCCAACTTCAACCCCTACGCGGTGGGCGTGCTGCACCTCGCCAACGGCGGCATCTACGAGTCGCTGTTCGCGTACAACAAGCTCCAGGACGTGGACCCCACGCCGATGCTCGCCGAGTCGTTCGAGTGGAACGAGGACGGCACCGAGCTCACGGTGAAGCTCCGCAGCGGGGTGCAGTGGAACGACGGCCAGCCGTTCACCGCGGACGACGTCGTGTACTCGTTCACGAACGACACCGCCAAGCCCGTCTACCTCAAGGACGCGGTCGCGCAGGACGAGTCCACCGTGGTGTTCTCCTTCGACGAGCCGGCGTTCGCGAACGAGTTCGCGATCCTCGGCAGCACGTACATCGTGCCGAAGCACGTGTTCTCCGAGCACGAGAAGGACGCCGGCGAGGACGCCGAGGGCAACGCGCTCACCGGGCTCGTGGCGTGGGACAACGCGGAGTCCCCGGTCGGCACCGGGCCGTACATGCTCGACACGGCGTCCAACGCCGCGTACACCGCGAAGGCCAACCCGGACTACTGGGGCGGGGCGCCGAAGGTCGCCTCCCTGCGCTACGTCGGCATCGACGCCAACCAGTCCGCGGAGGACCTGCTCACCACCGGGCAGATCGACTGGACCACGATGTTCGTGCCGGATCCCGAGCGGATCACCTCGACCGGCGGCTTCGGGTACGTCAACACGCCCGTCGACCCCGTCGTGCTGTACACGTGCTCCAACACCGACCTGGGTTGCGAGGGCGCCCAGACGGACGTCGCCGTCCGCCAGGCGCTCGACGCCGCCATCGACCGCTCCGCGATCACCGAGAAGGCGTTCGTCGGGCTCGCCAAGCCGATCTCGCCGACGTTCGCCCTGCTCGGCCGCGACGACAAGTGGATCGCGGACGGCATGCCGAAGGAGTCGCCGCAGAGCGCCGACGTCGCGGCCGCCGGGAAGATCCTCGAGGAGGCCGGCTACACCAAGGACGCCGACGGCTTCTACGGCAAGGACGGCAAGCCGATCGACCTGACGCTGACCTCCGTCGACGGCTGGTCGGACTTCAACAACGCCGCCAAGCTCATCGAGGAGCAGGCCAAGGCCGCGGGGCTCAAGGTCACCGCCTCCACGATCTCCTGGAACGAGTTCGCCGACGCGCGCGTCTCCGGCGAGTTCGAGCTGATCATGGGCGGCGTCGTCGGCACCTCGCTGGCCGACCCGTTCCAGATCTACCGCGAGTGGTTCACCGGCGACTACACCCAGAAGGTCGGCACCGCGCTCGAGCCGGGCGAGTGGAACATCTCCCGCTACGACGACGACGAGGTGAACGCCGCCGTCGAGGCCGCGTCCCACACGAACGACGAGGCCGCCAAGAAGGAGGCCTACGCCACCGTCCAGGAGCACATCGTCGAGGACCTGCCGTACATCCCGATCGTCGTGAACGGCACGCAGACGTTCTTCAACACGACGAAGTTCGCCGGCTGGCCCACGGAGGACGACATGTACATGTTCCCGCCGTCGTGGCAGGGCCCGTCCTCGGGCGTCATCCTCGGCAAGCTCGGCGGCGCCCAGTAGCGCGCTCCCGGCCCGGTGACCGGCGGGCTCCTCAGCCCGCCGGTCACCCGCACGACCCGCACCACGACGCAGTGACGCACCGAGCGAGGAGGAGCCGCATGCCCGCGACACCGAAGGGCGGCCCGACCCCATGAAGTTCTACGCCAGGCGGATCGCCTTCTACGCGGTGACCCTGTGGGCCGCGATCTCGCTGAACTTCTTCATCCCGCGCATGCTGCCGGGCGACCCGTTCTCGATCCTCATGGCGAAGCTGCAGCGCGCCGGAGGCATCCCGGCGGGTACCGAGAACAGCATCCGGCTCCTCCTCGGTGCGGCCGAGGACCAGTCCCTGTGGGAGCAGTACGTCACGTACTGGAAGAACGTCCTCACCGGGAACCTGGGCGTCTCGGTGACGAACTTCCCGACGCCGGTGACCGAGCTCATCGGCGACGCGATCCCGTGGACCCTCGGCCTCGTCGGCACGGCGACGGTCATCTCGTTCGTCCTCGGGATCGGGCTGGGCGCGCTCGCCGGCTGGAAGCGCGGCACCTGGGTGGACAGCCTCGTGCCGAGCACCACCATGCTGCAGTCGCTGCCCTACTTCTGGGTGGCCCTCGTGCTCATCTTCGTGTTCGCCGTGAGCCTCCAGTGGTTCCCCATCATCGGCGCGTACGACGTCTTCCACTTCAACGGACCGGAGTGGAGCTGGGCCTTCGTCGGCTCGGTACTCTACCACGCGTTCCTCCCGGCCGTCACGATCGTCATCTCGTCGGTCGGCGGCTGGCTGCTCGGGATGCGCAACATGATGGTCTCCACGCTGTCGGAGGACTACGTCACGACCGCCGAGGCCAAGGGCCTGCGCCCGCGCCGCGTGTTCACCACCTACGCGATGCGCAACGCCGCGCTGCCGTCCCTCGCCGGGTTCGGCGTCTCCCTCGGGTTCGTCGTGGCCGGCTCCCTCGTCATGGAGCAGGTCTTCACGTACCCGGGCGTGGGCAAGCTCATGATCACGGCGGTGCGCAACAACGACTACGCGCTGATGCAGGGCGTCTTCCTCGTCATCACGCTCGCGGTCCTGGCGGCGCTGTTCCTCATGGACCTCATCTACGGCTTCCTGGACCCGAGGACGCGCCACAATGACTGACACCGAGACCACCGCACCCGCCACCACGCCGGACACCACGCCGGCCACCGCTCCCACGCCGCCGGGCAAGAGGTCCGGCGTGCGACAGATGCTGCCCTCCATGTCGGGCAAGCTCCTCGCCGGGCTCATCCTCATCGGCGGGATCGTGCTGTTCGCGATCGTGGGCCCCTTCGTCACGCAGGACCCCCGCAGCTCCGCCAACGACCCGCTGCTGCCGCCGCAGCCCGGCCACTGGCTCGGCACGACCAGCCTCGGCTACGACGTGCTCGCCCAGCTCGCCGAAGGAGCCCGCGGCTCCCTGGTCGTCGGCGTGACCGCAGGCCTCGTCGCGATCGTCCTCGCGCTGCTCTTCGGCGTCGTCGCCGGGTACCTGCGCGGCTGGACCGACGAGTTCCTCTCGCTGGTCACCGGCATCATGCTCGTCATCCCCGGCCTGCCGCTGATGATCGTCGTCGCCAGCTACCTGCAGGTGCGCAGCCTGTGGGTCGTCGCGCTCATCCTGGGCGTCACGGCCTTCGCGGGCCCCGCCGTCGTGCTGCGGTCCCAGGCCCGGTCGCTGCGGGTGCGCGACTACGTCTCCGCGGCCCGTGTCGCCGGGGAGAAGACGCCGCGCATCATCGGGGTCGAGGTGCTGCCCAACCTGCTGCCGCTGCTGGCGTCCCAGTTCCTCTTCGCGATCGTGCTCGCCATCCTGGGCGAGGCCGGCCTGTCCTACCTGGGCCTCGGGCCCAACGGGTCGATCACCTGGGGCACGATGCTCAACGAGGCGCAGGGCGGCGGAGCGCTGACCCGCGGCGCCTGGTGGTGGTTCGTTCCCCCGGGCCTGATGATCGCCCTGTTCGGTACCGGGCTCTCCCTCGTCAACTTCGCCATCGACGAGATCGTCAACCCCAAGCTGCGGCTCGCGCCCGCCGCCGCCAAGAGCGTCCGCGAGGCGCGCAAGGCGGGCAAGGACAAGCTCGGCCGCCGAGCCGCGACGGAGACCGTCGCCGCCGAGAAGGAGAGGGTCGACGCATGACCGCCACCACCACCGGCCCCCTGTCGTCGCCGACGCACGACGACCACGTGGCCCGCCTCGAGCCGGTCCTCACCGCCCGGCACGTGTCCATCGAGTACGAGGTGGACCCGCCCGTCCGCGCCGTGGACGACGTCTCCCTCACGCTGCACCGCGGCGAGATCCTCGGGCTCGCCGGCGAGTCGGGGTGCGGCAAGACGACGCTCGCCTACGGCCTCAACCGGCTCCTCAAGCCCCCGGCCATCCTCCGCTCCGGCGAGGTGACGTTCCACGACGCGAACGGCACCGACATCGACGTCGTCAGCCTCACCGGCGACGCGCTGCGTGCCTTCCGCTGGGACAAGGTGTCCATGGTGTTCCAGGGGGCGATGAACTCGCTCAACCCGGTGATCAGCGTGCGCAAGCAGCTCGGCGACGTCCTCACCACCCACAGGCCGCAGATGGGCACGAAGGAGCGCGCCGCGCGTTCCGCCGAGCTCCTCGAGCTCGTGGGGGTCGACCCGACGCGCCTCGACAGCTTCGCCCACGAGCTGTCCGGCGGCATGCGCCAGCGCGTCATGATCGCCATGGCGATGGCGCTCAACCCGCAGGTCATGATCATGGACGAACCGACCACCGCGCTCGACGTCGTCGTCCAGCGCGGCATCCTGCGCGAGATCATGCGGCTGCGCGAGCGGTTCAACTTCGCCGTCGTGTTCATCACGCACGACCTGCCCCTCCTGCTCGAGATCAGCGACCGGATCGCCGTCATGCGCGCCGGCCGGATCGTCGAGCTCGACACGTCGGAGTCCATCTACGCGCGGGCCCAGCACCCGTACACGCGGCAGCTCCTGGACTCGTTCCCGAGCCTCACGGGCGACCGTGGCTCGTTCGTCCGCACCGGCGTCACGCGTGACGCCGCCGAGGAGGAGGCGTCATGAGCAGCCTCGAGGTCCGCAACCTCCTCAAGGAGTTCAAGGTCCGCAGCGGGCTGCGCAGCGGCACCCTGCGTGCCGTGAACGACGTGTCGTTCACGCTCGAGCCCGGCAGGACCCTCGCTCTCGTCGGCGAGTCCGGGTCCGGCAAGTCGACCGTGGCCAAGATGATCTCCCAGCTCGAGACCCCGACGAGCGGCGAGATCCTGCTCGACGGCAGGCCCATCGGGCGCCGCGGCCGCGCGCTGTCGAGCTACCGCCACCAGGTGCAGATGGTCTTCCAGGACCCGTTCGCGTCGCTCAACCCGTACCACACGGTGGCGCACCACCTGGAGCGCCCGTTGAAGCTGCACGGTGTCGCGAGCGGAGACGCCCTCGAGCCCGCGGTCCACGACCTGCTGGAGCGCGTCAACCTCACACCGGCCGAGCTCTACGCGGTCAAGCGGCCGCACGAGATGTCCGGCGGCCAGCGGCAGCGGGTCGCCATCGCCCGCGCCCTCGCACCCGGCGCGAGGTTCCTCGTCGCCGACGAGCCCGTCTCGATGCTCGACGTCTCCATCCGGCTCGGGGTGCTCAACCTGCTCGCCCGGCTGCAGCGCGAGGAGAACCTCGGCGTCCTGTACATCACCCACGACCTCGCCACGGCGCGGCACTTCAGCGACGAGATCATCGTGATGTTCCGGGGGGACATCGTGGAACGGGGGCCGTCCGACGAGGTCATCCTCAACCCGCAGCACGAGTACACGAAGACGCTGCTCGCCGCCGCCCCCGAGCCGTCACGTCACGGGCGCCTGCGGGAGGAGGTCCGGGCGGAGCTCGCTGCTTCCTGACGGTTCGCTCCTGAGCTCACGGTCGCGAGGGGCGGGCATTCCTTCGCGCGGACGCGTTCACGGGCGCCAGGGCGCCCTCCACTTCGGGAGGGATACGTCCGCGCGAAGGAACTCCCGCCCCTCGCCCGTCCTTCGGCTCGCCGTGTGCGTGGCGAGCGCGCTCGTCACCGAGCGCTCGTCCTGCCCGACGCGGGGTGAGCCGGCGGACCGACCCGGACCACTTGCGGTGGGGCGCGCGGAACGACGCCGTCGGACGGTGGGTGGCGAGGCTTAAGGTGCTGGCGTGCCTGCGCGACGACGGACCGAACCTGCTGCCGGACGGGCGGCCGTGGCCGCGTGGCTGGGCGGCGACACCTCGCGACCCGTCGTGACGACGGCGGTGCGGTTCACGCTGGAGGAGCTGGCCGACGTCGCGCCCGGGAACTCGGTCGAGGTGCGCGTGCCGCCCGCCGGGGCCGTGCAGGCCGTGGCCGGGCCGCGGCACACGCGCGGGACGCCGCCCAACGTGGTGGAGACCGACGTCGAGACCTGGCTCGCGCTCGCCACCGGCCGGCTCTCGTGGGCCGACGCCGTCGCGTCCGGGCGGGTGAGCGCGTCGGGGGAGCGGGCCGACCTGTCCGCACTGCTGCCGCTGCAGGCCGCGCGTCCGCGCCCCTGAGCCGCGCGAGGTAGTCCGGACCCCCGCGAGGTAGTGCCGAACCCCGCGAGGTAGTGCTGATCCTCGCGAGGTAGTACATGAGGCGCCGAGGTAGTAGCGGAGCCCGCGGGGCGGCCGGAGAGCGCGCGGGTGTCGGCCGGTTCCGCTACGTTCGGCGCACCGAGCAGGCACGCATCCTGACGGCCGGACGACGACGTCCGGTGACGTGGGGTTCAACACCGGTTCACGCGGGTCTGCTGAGGTGACGTCACCCACGTCCGCCGCGAAGGAGCCACCGTGAGCCCCACCCGTCCCTCCCGCCGTCGAGCACCGCTCGCGGCCGCCACCGCGGCCGCGCTCGTCCTGCCCGTCGGCGTCGCCCTGGCCGTCCCTGCGACGGCCGTCGTCTCGCCCGAGGTCCCCGTCGTCATCGACGAGGTGTACGGGGGCGGCGGCAACAGCGGGGCCGCGTTCAACCAGGACTTCGTCGAGCTGTACAACCCGACGGACCAGCCGGTGTCCCTCCAGGGCTGGTCGGTGCAGTACGCGTCCGCCGCGGGCACCTGGGCCAACGGCTCCCAGACGAACCTCTCGGGGGAGATTCCCGCGGGCGGGTCGTTCCTCGTCGCGCAGGCGCTGGGCTCCAACACCTCGCTGCCCGCGCTGCCGACGCCCGACGTCACCGGGACGATCGCGATGTCCGGCACGGGCGCGAAGGTGGCGCTGGTGCGCTCGACCGACCGCCTGGCGTGCGCCGGCGCCGACTGCGCTGCGGCCGAGGCCGTCGTCGACCTCGTCGGCTGGGGCGCGAGCGCCAGCGCCTTCGCCGGGTCGGGGCCCGCGCCGGCGACGACGAACGCGACGTCGGTCGCTCGCCGCGACCACGCGCACACCGCCGACAACGCCGCGGACTTCGCCGTCGGGGCGCCGACGCCGACCGCGAGCGGCACCGACCCGGGCACCGACCCCGGTCCGGGGCAGGACGCGAGCATCGCGGAGATCCAGGGCACCGGCGCGACGTCGCCGCTGGCCGGGACGACCGTGACGACCACCGGCGTCGTGACCGCCACCTACCCCACGGGCGGCTTCGACGGCCTGTACCTCCAGACGGCGGGCACCGGCGGCGACCCCGCCGCCGACGCGACGCCCGGCGCCTCCGACGCCGTCTTCGTGTACTCCCGCGCCGCGGCGGACGCGCTCGAGATCGGCGACCACGTCGAGGTCACCGGCGAGGTCTCCGAGCACTTCGGCCTCACCGAGGTCGCCGCCGACTCCTGGACCGCGCTGGACGAGCCCGGCGCCGTCGAGCCGCTGGCCACCACCTGGCCCGCGACCGACGCCGAGCGTGAGGCGCTCGAGGGCATGCTGCTCGCCCCGCAGGGCGACTTCACGGTCACGGACAACTACGACACGAACTTCTACGGCACGATCGGGCTCGCCGCGGGCGACTCGCCGCTGCTGCAGCCGACGACGGCCGGCCGCCCCGGCTCGGTCGAGGCCAAGCAGCAGGCCGAGGACAACGCCGCGCGCGCCGTCCTGCTGGACGACGGCTCGTCGGCCAACTACAGCTCGGCCGCCAGCTCCGGGCAGCCCCTGCCGTGGCTCACGGGCGGCGACCCCGTACGGGTCGGCGCCGCCGTCACGTTCACGCGGCCCGTCGTCCTCGACTACCGCTACGACGCCTGGGGCCTGCAGCCGCAGCACCGGCTCACGCCCGACGTGGCCGCCGACGTGCAGCCCGCGACGTTCGAGGACACGCGCGAGGCGTCGCCGCAGGACGTCGGCGGCACGCTGCAGGTGGGCACCTTCAACGTGCTCAACTACTTCACCACCACGGGCGACCAGCTCGACGGGTGCACGTACTACACGGACCGCGCGGGCGACCCGGTCACGGTGCGCGGCGGCTGCGACGCCCGCGGCGCGGCCGAGGCGGAGGACCTCGAGCGGCAGCAGACCAAGATCGTCGCCGCGATCTCAGCCCTCGGTGCCGACGTCGTCGGGCTCGAGGAGATCGAGAACTCCGCCGCGTTCGGCAAGGACCGCGACCAGGCGCTGTCCGACCTGGTCGACGCGCTCAACGCGCACGACGGCGCGGGCACCTGGGCGTTCGTCGCCTCGCCGGCGGACCTGCCCGCGAGCGAGGACGTCATCCGCACGGCGTTCGTCTACCGCACCGCGGGCGCCGAGCCCGTCGGGACCTCGCGGATCCGCGACGACCCGGAGGCGTTCGGCAACGCGCGCCAGCCGCTGGCGCAGGTGTTCCAGCCGGCCGGCGGCGTCGACGCCGACCCGGGCGACGACGTCGTGGTGATCACCAACCACTTCAAGTCGAAGGGGTCGGCGGGCCCGTGGCCCGGGGACGAGGACACGGGCGACGGCCAGGGCGCCTCCAACGAGTCGCGTGTGCGGCAGGCGACCGCGCTGGTCGCCTTCGCCGACGACGTCGCCGCGGACGCCGGGACCGACGCCGTGCTGCTCGTGGGCGACCTCAACTCTTACGAGCAGGAGGACCCGATCATGGTCCTCACCGACGCCGCCTACACGGACCTCGGGCCCACCACGGGCGAGTACACGTACGCGTTCGACAGCGCGGTCGGCTCCCTCGACCACGCCCTCGCCTCGTCGGGCCTGATCGACCGGGTGGCGGGCACCGACATCTGGAACATCAACGCGTACGAGCCGGTGGCGAACGAGTACAGCCGCTACAACTACAACGCGACGATCCTGTACGACGAGACGCCGTTCCGGTCGTCCGACCACGACCCGCTGCTGGTCGGGCTCGACCTCGTGCCGGCGGCCCCCGCCTGGGACGCGAAGGCCACGTACGGCAAGGGCGACCGGGTCGCCTTCGAGGGCGGGCTCTTCGAGGCGCTGTGGTGGTCGCGCGGCGACCGCCCCGGGGCCTCGGCGTACGGGCCGTGGGCCGAGGTCGGGGCCCCGGTCGTGACGCCGGCGGGGACCTTCCCCGCGTGGACCGACACCTGGGTGTACGGCAAGGGCGACGTCGTCGTGCACGACGGGCACCGCTGGCAGGCGCAGTGGTACTCCCGGCACGACGAGCCCGGTTCGACGCCGTGGGGCCCCTGGAAGGACCTGGGAGCCGCCTGACTGGGCCGCCGTCGGGTGCCGGCGGGTGGCTTAGGCTCGAGGGGTGAACAGCTCGACCCCCGACCAGGACGCCCCGGCACCCGACGGCGCCACGCCGCACGCCCCGGAGGCGCCGGCGGAGACCGTCGAACCCGCCGTCGGCGGCACTTCCGACACCCGGACGGACGACGTCGAGGAGCCGCAGGACGTGACGCTGCTGGTCGACCCCGAGCGGGTGCGCCGCGCCCCCAAGTACCCGGTGTTCCTGTGGGTGGGCGCGCTGGTCGGCGCCGTCGTCGGGCTGATCTTCTCCACCTGGCTCATCGACGCGTCCGGTGCCTCCGAGAGCCTGATGAAGCCCGGCGTCTACGTGTCGGTGATGATCCTCGGCGGCATCGCCGTCGGCCTCGGCGTCGGCGGACTGATCGCGGTCGTCTCCGACCGGCGGAGCCTGCGCCGCCGCTGAGGCGTCCGGGCAGGTCGACGCACCGGGGCCCTGTGGGATACTCGCACCATGCCCTTGCGCCCTGACGGCCGCCTGAACCATGACCTCATGCCCGGCGAGAAGGGACCCCAGGACGCGTGCGGCGTCTTCGGGGTCTGGGCCCCCGGCGAGGAGGTCGCGAAGCTCGCCTACTTCGGCCTGTACGCCCTGCAGCACCGCGGACAGGAGTCCGCCGGTATCGCCACCAGCAACGGTGAGCAGATCCTCGTCTACAAGGACATGGGCCTCGTGTCCCAGGTCTTCGACGAGACGGCGCTCGACGCCCTCACCGGCCACCTGGCGGTGGGCCACTGCCGGTATTCCACCACCGGCGGCGTGACCTGGGAGAACGCCCAGCCGACGCTCGGCGCGACCGCGGGCGGCACCGTCGCCCTCGGGCACAACGGCAACCTCACCAACTCTGCCGAGCTCGTGAACCTCGTGGCGGAGCGCTACGGCGCCCAGCGGCGCGGCGAGCTCGCGCGCGGCAACACCACCGACACGGCGCTCATCACGGCCCTGCTCGCGGGCGACGCCGACCACACGCTCGCGCAGACCGCGCTCGAGGTGCTGCCGAAGCTGCGGGGTGCGTTCTCCCTCGTCTTCATGGACGAGGGCACCCTCTACGCCGCCCGTGACCCGCAGGGCGTGCGCCCGCTGGTCCTGGGCCGCCTGCAGCGCGGCTGGGTGGTCGCGTCGGAGACGCCGGCCCTCGACATCGTCGGCGCGTCGTACGTGCGCGACGTCGAGCCGGGCGAGCTGATCACGATCGACGCCGACGGCCTGCGCTCCGAGAAGTTCGCCGAGCCCGAGCGCGCGGGCTGCGTCTTCGAGTACGTCTACCTCGCCCGCCCCGACAACACGATCAACGGCCGCTCGGTGCACGCAGCGCGCGTCGAGATGGGCCGCACGCTCGCCCGGGAGCACCCGGTCGAGGCGGACCTCGTCATCCCGACGCCGGAGTCCGGCACGCCGGCGGCCGTCGGGTACGCCGCGGAGTCGGGCATCCCGTTCGGGCAGGGCCTCACCAAGAACGCCTACGTGGGCCGAACGTTCATCCAGCCGTCCGACACGCTGCGCCAGCTCGGCATCCGCCTCAAGCTCAACCCGCTCAAGGAAGTGATCCGCGGCAAGCGCCTCGTCGTCGTCGACGACTCGATCGTGCGCGGCAACACGCAGCGGGCCCTGATCCGCATGCTCCGCGAGGCGGGCGCGGCCGAGGTGCACGTGCGCATCTCGTCCCCGCCGGTGAAGTGGCCGTGCTTCTACGGCATCGACTTCGCGTCGCGGGCCGAGCTCATCGCCAACGGCCTCAGCCCGGACGAGATCGGCCAGTCCCTGGGCGCCGACTCCCTCGGCTACATCTCCACCGAGGGCATGATCGCCGCCACGGAGCAGCCGGCGTCCCAGCTGTGCGCCGCCTGCTTCACGGGCAAGTACCCGATCGAGCTCCCCACCGCCGACCAGCTCGGCAAGCACCTGCTGGAGCAGGCCGAGCTGCCGCTCGGCGCCCCCGAGGACGGGCTCCGCACGGTCTCCGTGGGGGCCGGCGGCGGCACCGCGCTCGACCACCCCTGAGCGACGGCCGACCCCGCCTGACAGCCGACCGACACAGCCGACCGACACACAGCCGACGAACGGTGAGCCCCACGTGACGAACGAACCCCTGACCTACGCCGCGGCCGGCGTCGACACCGAGGCCGGCGACAAGGCCGTCGAGCTGATGAAGGACGCCGTGCGCCGCACGCACGGGCCCGCCGTCCTCGGCGGCGTGGGCGGCTTCGCGGGGCTCTTCGACCTCTCGGCGATCCGCGAGTACCGCAAGCCGCTGCTCGCGACGTCGACCGACGGCGTCGGCACCAAGGTCGCGATCGCGCAGGCGCTCGACAAGCACGACACGATCGGCTTCGACCTCGTCGGCATGGTCGTGGACGACATCGTCGTGGTCGGCGCCGAGCCGCTGTTCATGACCGACTACATCGCCACCGGCAAGGTCGTCCCCGAGCGCGTGGCCGACATCGTGCGCGGCATCGCGCAGGCCTGCGAGGTGGCCGGCACGGCCCTCGTCGGCGGCGAGACGGCCGAGCACCCTGGCCTCCTGGCGCCGGACGAGTACGACGTCGCGGGCGCGGCCACGGGCATCGTCGAGGCGGACGCGGTGCTCGGCCCGGAGCGGGTGCGCGCCGGCGACGTGCTCGTCGCGATGGGCTCGAGCGGCCTGCACTCCAACGGCTACTCGCTGGTGCGCGCCGTCGTGAAGCACGCGGGCTGGTCGCTGGACCGCCACGTCGAGGAGTTCGGCCGCACCCTCGGGGAGGAGCTGCTGGAGCCCACGCGCGTGTACGCGCGCGACGTCCTCGCGCTCGCCGAGGACCCGGCCGCCCAGGTGCATGCGGTCACGCACGTGACGGGAGGCGGCCTCGCGGCGAACCTCGCGCGCGTGCTGCCCGCCGGCACGGTGGCGACCGTGGACCGCGCCTCGTGGGAGGTCCCCGCGGTCTTCCGCACCGTGCGCGAGCTCGGGTCCGTGCCGCGGCGCGACCTGGAGAACACCCTGAACCTCGGCGTCGGCATGGTGGCGGTCGTCGGCGCGGACGGCGTCGACGCGGCCCTGGCGACGCTCGCGGCGCGCGGGGTGCCGGCGTGGGTGCTGGGCACGGTCGAGGACCTGGACCCGGCGGCGCCGGCCGAGGACCTGGTCGCCGGGACCAAGGGTGTGCAGGGCGGCGCGGTCCGCCTCACCGGCGACTACCGCTGACGTCCCGCGCGGGGGAGCGGGACCTCCCCCGCGCACGACCTCGCGCATGGCGAAGGGCCGGACGGCTGCTGCCGTCCGGCCCTTCGCGCGCGGCGTCGGGACCCGTAGGTCACGGGGTCCGGCGCCAGGGGCTCAGCGCTCGTCGCCCCAGGAGTTGTATCGGTTGTCGTACTCGTCGTCCGGGGAGGAACGGTCCTCCGTGGCGACATCCGTTCGACTGCCCTCGCTGCCCTTGAGCTCCCGCTCGAGCGCGTGGTAGTTCGTCTCGGGGCTGTAATACTTCAGCTCGCGAGCGACCTTAGTCTGCTTTGCCTTCTGACGGCCGCGGCCCATGGCTGAGACCCCCTCAACGTAGGAGCGGGGCTTGCGCCGTCCGTGACGGCGGCCCCGTGCGTAAGTAGTCTGTTCAGACCCCAACGGTACATGCTCGCGCGCCATTCCCTCCACTCCGCGACACGTGCCGTGCGCATCGACGGACGTCGGAGCGGGTGATCCTGCCCGGATCGTGTCTCACGTCACGAGACCGATCGGTGCGCGGAGCGGTCGGGAGGGATCCGCGGTGGTGCCAGATCGGGCGCACGGGTACGAGTCTGGCCATGCAGGACGATCCGGACGATTTCATCCGGCTCCCAAGTCGCCTCAATCCCGCTTTCTGCACACAATGGATGAGCGAGACCGTGTCCGCACACCGGGCGCCGCCCGGGCCGGTCCGTACCAGGAGGTGCAGGGGATGTCGCTCCACGGAGACTCCGAGGTTCTGCTGACGCCTGCCGAGGTGGCCAGCCTGTTCCGCGTCGACCCGAAGACCGTGACCCGCTGGGCGAAGGCGGGGAAGCTCTCGTCGATCCGCACGCTCGGTGGTCACCGCCGCTACAAGGAGTCGGAGGTGCGCGCGCTGCTCGGCGCCGCCTCCGAGGAGGCGACGCCGGACAAGTAGGGCCGCACTCAGGCGCGGCGCCGCTCGAGCGCGGGGGGCGCTCAGTGGCGCCGCGCGCGCACGACGACGATCACGACCAGCGCGAGGCCCGCCGCCGCGGCGCCGAGGAGCACCTGGGCGTTGCGCTTGCGCCGCGGGTCGGTCGCGGGCAACCCGCCGCCGGTGACGAACGCGCCGGCGTCGCCGGCCGCCTGCTTCGTCGCCCGCGCGAACTGGTTCGCCTGGTACTTCGGCGACAGGCGCGTCGCGAGCTGGTCGAGGGTCGCGCTGAGCTCTGCGCGGGTGCGGGCCACCTCGTCCTCGAGCTCGCGGGTGGTGGGCACCGGGGCCTTGTTCTCGGGCGTCGTGGGCTCGGTCACCGGCGCACCCCCTTCTTGATCGTCTCCACGTCCTCCTTGACCCGGTCGATCGTCTCGGGCCGGCGGGCCGCCTTCTTGAGCTGGCCCACGGCGATCGCGACGGCGAGGCCCGCGACGAGCAGCATGGCCACCCCGACGACGAGCGCGGAGAGCCACAGCGGCCAGACCTCGTCGAGGCCGATGATGCCGGCCCAGATGAGCACCCCCACCGCATACAGCACGATGACCAGCGCCGCGGCGACGAGCCCGATCCCGATGCCGGAACGCTTCGCCTTCTCGGTCATCTCGGCCTTGGCGAGCGCCACCTCCGCGCGCACGAGCCGCGTCGTCTGTTCCGACAGCTGCTCCACGAGCCGCCCCATGGAGGGTGTCTGCTCGGCGGGCGGCGTGCGCCCGTCGTCCCAGTCCGTCATCGGCTGCTCCGATCCTGCGTGAGGTCCTGCGTGTGGTGATCGTCCGTGCGGTCCCACTCAACCCGTCCCTGCTGGTCCAGGCAATTCCTGGCGGAAAACGACGAGACCCCCACGCCGAGGGCGTGGGGGTCTCGATGGTGGCTCCGACCGGCGTCGATCCGGTGACCTTTCGATTTTCAGTCGAACGCTCTACCAACTGAGCTACAGAGCCTTGGACACGAACGCCCGGGCGCCGTTGCCGACGAACCGGGCGCATCATGCGCGACCCTGACGGGACTTGAACCCGCGACCTCCGCCGTGACAGGGCGGCGCGCTAACCAACTGCGCTACAGGGCCAAGGTGAGGAGTGGACTCCCACCGAGGAAGCTCGTTTCGAGCCGAGAAGAAGCGTACCCCATGCTCGCCGGGATCTTGAAATCGGATCCTGACCAGCGCGGATGCGCCGTTTCGCAGGGCTTCCGGCGGTGCCGGCATCCCTACGGACGTACCCCCAACGGGATTCGAACCCGTGCTACCGCCGTGAAAGGGCGGGGTCCTAGGCCGCTAGACGATGGGGGCTGGACCCGGCAAGCATACCCAGCCGCCGGGGACGGTCCGTGCCCGTCCGTGCCCGTCCGTGGGCGAGGATGGGAAGCGTGGTGGAGATGACGCGCGAGGAGTTCGAGGACGCCGTCCGCGACGGCCTGGACCAGGTGCCGGCCGACCTGGCGGCGATGATGGACAACGTCGTCGTCCTCGTGGAGGACGACGCCCCCGCCGACGACCCCGAGCTCCTCGGGCTGTACGAGGGCGTGCCGCTGACCGAGCGCGGGCAGTTCTGGGCCGCGGGCTCGCTGCCCGACCGGATCACGGTCTACCGCAATCCCACCCTCGCCATATGCGACACGCGTGACGACGTCGTCGAGGAGGTCGCCGTCACCGTGGTGCACGAGATCGCCCACCACTTCGGCATCGACGACGAGCGCCTGCACGAGCTCGGCTGGGCCTGACCCGCCGCCGACCCGCCCGCTGCCGGGCAGGGCTCAGAGCGAGCGGTACTCCCAGTGCCAGGCCTCCGGCTTGCGCCCGTCGGCCTGCGCCCAGTCGGGGTTGTACCACCCGAACTTCGCGGCGTTCTCGACCAGCCACTGGTGCTGGGCGCTCGACCGCTCCTCGACGCCGCCGTTGATGTCGACGGCGATGCCCCAGCCGTGGTCCGAGTAGCCGGGCACGGCGGCGAGGTAGCCGCGGCTCGCCTTGACCGACACCTGCGACTCGTAGGAGCGGTAGGAGTCACGGATCTGCAGGTGCTCGCCGAAGCGTGCCCGGTAGGCGGCGTCGAGGCGCTCGAGCTGCTCGGCCGCGTCGCGACGCAGGGACTCGCCCGACGCGAAGGACAGCCCCTCGAGGTCCGCGGACGCGAGGCGGCCGTTCTCGTACCCGTCGGTGTCGTCCGCGAACTTCTTGAGGGAGTCGGCGGCCTTGCGGGCTGCCGCGGCCTGCGCGTCGAGGACCTCGGCGGGCGTCGCGGGAGCGGGCGTGATGTTGATCGTGCTCGTGTCGGTCTTCTCGACGAGGGCGGTGAGGTCCTCGGTCGCGTCGGCGACGTCGGCCGCGTCCTGCGCACGGACGTCGAGCGCGGTGCGCTCGCCGGCGCGTGACGCCGCCGCGTCGCCGGTGCGGTCGGAGACGACCTCGCGCAGGTGCGCGGCGCTCTTCGCGACGGCCTTGCGCTGCTTGGCCGGCACGCCGAGCGACTCGGTCGTCACCTGGTCCGCGCGGGCGAGAGCCTGCTGGGCGGCGGCGAGCGCCTCGTCGCCGGACGGGGCGGCGCTCTTCGCGGTGTCCTTCGACGAGGCCTGCTCGGCGTCGCCCTTCGCCGTGCCTGCGGTCTCCGAGCCGACGGCGCCCGACGTCGCGCCCGCGGCGCCGGACAGCGCGGGCCGCACGATCGCCGTCGTGGCCGAGGCGGTCGGGGAGACGGTGCCGAACGTGCCGGCCTCGATGGTGCCCACCGAGGACGAGCCCGCGTCGGTCGACGCCGCGGTCCGCGTCTCCCCGGAGGCCGTGGAGTTGCCGGTGAGGACCACCCCGGTCGTCAGCGCCATCACGGTGAGCGCGACGGGGACGCCGGCGCGCACGGTGCGGCGCCCGAGGCGCGGCGTCGTGGGACGGCTGGCGGACTCGTCGGCGCGGACGTCGGCGCGGCGTTGCCGGGTCGGGTGGTGGATGTCGCGGCGCCGGGGCAGCGGCGCAGGGGCGTGCTCGGTCACGTGGGGAAGTCCTCGGGGTAGGGAAGGCGGGGAGCTCGAACCTCTCGGGAGCTCGCACCGGTCGGAAGCTCATTCCATCTTCAACCGTTTCACCGGGTGCTCCGGGCCAACGAGGGGACCAGACGACACGAATCCCGTGCGGGGGGTAGGGACGAGATGTGAAGGCCGGGACATCCCGGTGATCCTCGCCGGGGCGCCCGGATCGTGGGACGCGTCGTCCCGCTGGGCCGTGGTCGAGGGGTGCGACGCCTGGCCGCGCCTCAGGATGCTCGGATGACTTCCGCACCCGTGACCGTCGCGATCCACCGCGCCGTCAGCACCGACCGCGTCCCCGAGGTCACCGCCTGGGTGCAGTCCGGCGTCCGGCTCGCGAACCGTTGGGACGGCTTCCTCGGCTCGGGCTGGATCCGCGCCTCGGAGGGCGGCGCCGACTGGATCATGCTCTACCGGTTCGCCGACGCCGCCCGCCTCGAGGCGTGGGAGGAGTCGC
This sequence comes from Isoptericola sp. NPDC019482, assembly GCF_040632295.1. Taxonomy (NCBI): domain Bacteria; kingdom Bacillati; phylum Actinomycetota; class Actinomycetes; order Micrococcales; family Promicromonosporaceae; genus Isoptericola; species Isoptericola sp. NPDC019482. The sequence continues at coordinate 131,269 of NZ_JBEYBQ010000007.1, read as the reverse complement.
CGGAGCGCCGGCGCTGGCTCGCCGCCGGGGAGGGCCTCGTCGAGGAGCGCCGGGTGGAGAAGCGCACCGGCATCGAGGGCTGGTTCGACCCGCCGGTGCGCCAGGACGAGCCCGCCGGGCCCCCGCTGCTGGCGGCGCCGCCCCGCTGGAAGCAGTCGGTGGCCATCTGGCTCGGCTTCTTCCCCGTGAACCTCGCCTTCACCGTCCTGGTCGGGTGGCTCGTGCCGCCCTTCGCCGAGCTGCACGTGGTGCTGCGGGTGCTGGTCTCGACGCTGGTGCTCACGCCGATCATGTCGTTCTGGGTGCTGCCGTGGGTGACCGGTCGCCTCTCGGGCTGGCTGCACGCGCCACGCCGCTGAGGCGCGCCGGAGGCCGGCGGGTCAGCCCCTGGCCGGTGGCGCGGAGGAGAGCCAGTCGCGCAGGGCTGCAGGCCGGTCGGTGATGATGCCGTCCACGCCCGCGTCGACGAGCGCCTGCCAGGTGGGCTCGTCGTTCGCCGTCCAGCCGAAGACCTGCCGCCCCGCGGCGTGCGCGCTCGGGACGAGCTTCGGATCGGCGGCGACCAGCGCCACCCCGGGGCTGACGGCGGCCGCGTCGAGCTCGGCGAGGAGCGCGTGCAGGTCGTCGCGCGGCTGCTCCACCAGCAGGGAGCGCGGCACCTGCGGCGCGACGTCGCGCAGGGCCGCGACCGTCGCCGGGTCGAAGCCCTGCACCACGAGGCGGCCGTCGAGCCCCGGGTCGTCCAGCACGCGCATCGCCACGGCGACGTCCTCGGCGGACCAGCGGCCCTTGTACTCGCAGAGGATGCCGAGGCCGGGGTGTCGCGCGACGACGTCCAGCACCTCCGCCAGCGTGGGGATGCGCTGCCCGGCGGACTCCGGGCCGAACCATGCGCCGGCGTCGAGCGCCTGCAGCTCGTCCCGGGTGAGGCCGCGCACCTCGCCGGTGCCGTCGGTCGTGGCGTCGACCGTCCGGTCGTGGATCACCATCGGGACGCCGTCGGCGCTGAGGTGGACGTCGAGCTCGACCATCGCGGCCCCCACCTGCCCGGCGAGGTCGAACGCGGCCAGCGTGTTCTGCGGTGCGTCCGCGGACGCCCCGCGGTGGGCGACGACGGCGGGGCAAGGGGTATCCACGTGGGCCCCCAGGGGCTCGAACCCTGAACCCGCGGATTAAAAGTCCGCTGCTCTGCCAGTTGAGCTAGAGGCCCGCCGCCGTCCGCCCGAGAGGTCGGTCGCCGGCTGCGGACAGCGTACGCGGGGCCGCGGGCGTCGCGTACGCGTGTGACCTGGGACACGGTCGGAACGACGCCCGAAAGATCACGATCCGGTCACGGAGGGCAACCTATCGACGCGACGGGACGGCTGTCACGCGGGGTCTCACCCACCGGGAGATCTCGTCCCGATCGCGTCTCATCGTTGCGTCGGGCCCCAGGTCCTGTTTCGGTGGACGGGTTCGCAAGGACCGACGAGAGGAGCGTCCATGCTCACCGTGACCGACAACGCCCGTACCGCCGTCCAGGACCTCGCCCAGCAGGCGGGGGTGCCCGACGAGGGCGGGCTGCGGATCGCGCAGTCCGCCGGCCAGCCCGGCAACTTCGAGCTCGCGCTCGTCCCGGCGCCCCAGCCCGACGACCAGGTCGTCGACGAGGAGGGAGCCACGCACGTGTTCGTCGAGGCGCAGGCCGCTCCGGCCCTCGACACCCTGACCCTCGACACCGACCCTGCCGCGCAGGGTCCCGGGTTCGTGCTCACGCCGCAGGCGTGACGTCCGGGCGGGGACGCGGCGCGCCCCGAGGGCGCACCGCGTCCCCGCCTGACCGGTCCTCCGACGGCCGGGCACGGAGATCGTTCCGTGCCCGGCCGTCGTCGTGTCCGGGGGCGTCGGCCGGGCCGGCGTGCGATGAGGGCTCGGGTGCGCCATGGTGTGGTGCCGCGACCCCCGCGGCACCGATGGAGGTGACCCGTGCCCGACCCCGCCCGCGCCGTCCGACGCTCCTCGCGCAGCGCGAACGACAGCACCGCCCTGCAGACCCTCGCCCGCGCCGGCTACGTCGCGTCCGGCGTGCTGCACCTGCTCCTGGGCTGGCTGGCCGTGCGCCTGGCCTTCGGCTCCTCGGGGGGAAGTGCCGACCAGCAGGGCGCGCTGCGCGAGCTGGCCTCGGCGCCGGGCGGCGCCGTGCTCCTGTGGCTGACGGCGGCGGGCTTCGCGGGCCTGGCCCTGTGGCAGCTCACCGAGGCGGTGGCGGGCGTGCCGGGGACGGACGCCGCGAAGCAGGCCGGCGCCCGGGCCAAGGCCGCGGCGAAGGCCGTCCTGTACGGGGTGCTCGCGGGCACCGCGGTGCGGGTCGCGACCGGGTCGTCCGGCGGGGGCTCGGAGGAGGGGCTCACGGCCGACCTCATGCGCGCCCCTGCGGGCCGGTGGCTCGTCGCGGTGGTCGGCGCCGTGATCGTCGGTGTCGGCGTCTTCCACGTCGTCAAGGGCTGGCGGAAGTCGTTCCGCGACGACCTGCGCGCGACCGGGGGCGGCGCCGTCGGGCAGGCGGTCGTGCGGCTCGGTCAGGTCGGCTACGTCGCCAAGGGGATCGCGCTCGGGGTGCTCGGTGGCCTCTTCGTGGCGGCCGCCGTCACGGCCGACCCCGAGAAGGCGGGCGGCCTGGACGACGCGCTGCGCACGATCAGGGAGCAGCCGTTCGGCGCGGTGCTGCTCGTGGCGACGGGCCTGGGCATCGCGGCCTACGGCGTCTACTCGTTCGCCCGCGCCCGGTACGCGCGCCTCTGACGCGCCGGTCGGGCCCGGCCGTCAGGCCGCCGGCTCCACGATCCACGTCGCGCCGAGCAGCAGGCAGCCGACGGTGACGAGCAGGAAGACCGCGACCCACAGGATGCCGGTCGTGCGGGTCAGCGCCGCGAGCTGGTCGGCGTCGGACCGCCGCGCCCGGCCCCGGGTCCGCTGCGCCTGGAGCTCGAGCACGGGGCGCACGGACCCGATCAGGAGGAACCACGTCACCGCGTAGGCGACGGTCGCCTGCGCGGCGGGCTCGAGCCACCACGAGACGGCGACGAGGGCGGCGCCGGAGACGAGGATCGACCACAGTCCGAACCAGTTGCGGATCTTCAGCAGCAGGAGGGCCAGCAGCAGAACGAGCAGCCACAGCAGCCCCACCGCGTAGCCGTGCCGCAGCAGCCAGGCGGCGCCGAGGCCGGTCAGACCGGGGCCGACGTACCCGGCGAACGCGGTGACGATCATCCCGAAGCCGCGCGGCCGGCCCGCGGACACCGTCAGGCCGGAGGTGTCGGAGTGCAGCCGGATGGCGTCCAGGCGTCGCCCGGTGAGCATGGCGGCGACGGCGTGCGCGCCCTCGTGCGCGATCGTCACGACGTGCCGTGCCACCCGCCACACGGGGGTGACCAGCACGACGGCGAGCGCGGCGAGGCCCGCGGCCAGCACCACCGTCTGCGCCGGCGGCGGCACGGGGGTGGTGGCGGCCGTCCAGATCTGGGTCAGCACGTCGCCGACGGTCGCGAGGAAGTCGTCCACGGCGGCCATTCCACCATGTGCCCCTGGGAGCCCTTCCAGCTGCGCGCCCACCGCGGCAGTTTCCGTCCGGCGCGGCAGTTCGAGCTGCCGCCGCGAGCACGAACTGCCGCGCCGAGCGGCGGCGGACGGCTGCGTGCCTGTCGACCCGGGCTCCTGTCGTGAGAGAATGGAGGCAGGCGGCTGCGCGTTGCGCGCCCCGCGTCGTGGAGATCCCCCCGGATTGCGTGCGGCGGACCCCGACCCCGACGTCCGAGACGTCCGAGCCCGAGAGGCCCTCTTTCTTGACTACCTTCGCCGACTTCGGCCTGCCCGCCCCTGTCGTCCGCCAGCTGACGGACCAGGGCATCACCACCCCCTTCCCCATCCAGACGGCGTCGCTGCCGGACACGCTGTCCGGCACCGACGTGCTCGGCCGCGGCCGCACCGGTTCCGGCAAGACGCTCGCGTTCTCGCTGCCGGTCGTGACGCGGCTCGCGACGTCGGCGGCGAAGGCTGCAGCCGCCGGCCGCCCGCGCCGTCGTCCTGGGCGCCCGCGCGCGCTCGTGCTGTGCCCGACGCGCGAGCTCGCCAACCAGATCAACGCCACCATGGAGCCGCTCGCGAAGGCCCTCGGCCTCGTGACCACCACCGTGTTCGGCGGGGTCGCCCAGTCGCGCCAGGTCACGGCGCTGAACGCCGGAGTCGACGTCCTCATCGCCTGCCCCGGCCGTCTCGAGGACCTGCTCGGCCAGAAGCACCTCACCCTGGACGACGTCGAGATCACCGTGCTCGACGAGGCCGACCACATGGCCGACCTCGGCTTCCTGCCCGGCGTGAAGCGGATCATGGACCGCACGCCCACCGTGGGCCAGCGCCTGCTGTTCTCCGCGACGCTGGACAACGGCGTCGACGTGCTGGTCAAGCGCTACCTCAAGAAGCCCGTGACGCACTCGGTGGACGAGGCCGCGGCCCCGCCGCCGCAGATGACGCACCACATCCTCGCCGTGGCCGACGCCGACGCGAAGAAGCACGTGGTCCACGCGCTCGCGTCCGGCACCGGCCGTCGCGTGCTGTTCACGCGCACCAAGCACCAGGCGAAGAAGCTCGCCAAGCAGCTCACCGGCGCGGGCGTGCCCGCCGTCGACCTGCACGGCAACCTCGGCCAGGGCGCGCGCGAGCGCAATCTCGCGGCGTTCTCCTCCGGCGACGTCAAGGTGCTCGTCGCCACGGACATCGCCGCGCGCGGCATCCACGTCGACGACGTCGAGCTCGTCGTGCACGTCGACCCGCCCGCGGAGCACAAGGCGTACCTGCACCGCTCGGGCCGCACGGCCCGCGCGGGCTCGGGCGGCGACGTCGTCACCGTGATGCTGCCCGAGCAGCGCGGCGACGTCCGCGACCTCACGCGCAAGGCGAAGATCGACGCGCGCCCGCAGCCCGTGGCCCCGGGCGACGCGACCGTCACGGCGCTGGTCGGCGAGGTCGCGCCGTACGTGGCCCCGCCCGCCCCGGCGGCGCCTCAGCAGCCGCAGCGCCGCAAGGGCGGCGGCCAGCAGGGCGGCGGCCAGCGCGGTCGTGCGGCCGGCCAGGGCCAGGCCCAGCGCGGCCAGCAGGGCCAGCGCTCGCAGGGGCAGCCCGCGTCGTCGGGCGGCCACGGCCCGCAGGCGGTCCGCGCCGACGGCTCCGCGCCCGCGCGTCGCCGGCGTCGTCGGGGCGGGCGCGGCCGGGGCCCGGGGTCGGCGCCCGCAGCCTGACCACGCCTGATCGTGTGAGCGCAGTCTCGGGGACTGTTCGCGCCTGAACTTTCTCCGAAATCGCGCTCACGACGATGGCCGGCCGGAACAGGTGCGCGCCGGTCCGGGTTGAGCACGACGGAGGTGTCAGATGACGTACGAAGTCACGAAGTCCGACGAGCAGTGGAAGGTCGAGCTGAACCCGCAGGAGTTCGCCGTCCTCCGACAGGCGGGCACGGAGCGGCCCTGGACCGGTGAGCTGCTCGACGAGAAGCGCGTCGGCGTGTACCGCTGTCGCGCGTGCGGCAACGAGCTGTTCCGCAGCGAGACGAAGTTCGACTCGCACTGCGGCTGGCCGTCGTTCTACACGCCGCTCGCCGGCGACGCCGTCGAGCTGCTCGAGGACCGGTCGCACGGCATGGTGCGCACCGAGGTGCGCTGCGCCCGGTGCGGGTCGCACCTGGGGCACGTCTTCGACGACGCGCCGCAGACCCCGACGGGCGACCGGTTCTGCATGAACTCGCTCAGCCTGACGTTCGAGGCGGCGGAGGGCTGATCCCTTGCAGGGCCGGGGCCGCGGGGCGCGGATAGGGTCGGTCGCGTGACCGACTCAGCGTCCTCCGCGCCCTCCGTGGCCGACGCCGTCGCGGCCTCGACCGCCGCGCCGGCGTCCGTGCCCGACCACCTCGTCAACCTGCGCGACGTCGCGACGGCCGCCCCGGGCCTGGTGCCCGGGGCGTTGCTGCGTTCCGACGCGCCCCGCTCGGGCGACACGCCGCCGGCCGACGTCGCCTGGCCTCCGCGCACGGTGCTCGACCTGCGCGACCCGGGCGAGAACGGCGAGCCGCACCCGCTGGCCGGCGCGGCCCGGGTGATCCCGCTGCCGCTGCTCGACGGGACGGCGATGCAGGGTGCCACGGCGCCCGCGCCGGTCCCCGGCCTCGGGGAGCTGTACCTGCAGATGCTCGACGGCGCGGGTGCCCGGCACCTCGTGGAGGCGGTGCGGCTGATCGCCGTCGACGACGCTCCGGTGCTCGTGCACTGCACGGCGGGCAAGGACCGCACGGGCGTCACGGTCGCCCTGGTGCTGGCACTGCTGGGTGTGGACCGGGCGGCGATCGTCGCGGACTACGAGCGGACCGGCCCGCACATGCGCGAGGTGCTGGCGCGCGCCGCCGTCACCGCGAACCTCGCGGTCCCGGACGCGCACCTGCTGGCGAAGCTGCCGCCCGAGCTCGTCACCGCGCCGGGCTGGGCGATCGAGACGGTGCTCGACCGGTTCGCGGAGCACGACGGCGGCGCGACCGGCTGGTTCCGGGCGCACGGCGGGGGCGACGAGACGCTGGGCGCGCTGCGGGCTCGCCTGCTCGACACCTGACCCGGGCCCGGACGCGGGTCGAGCCTGCCGGGACGGGTCCCGGCAGGCTCGACCGGCGCGGTCTCAGGCGGACGGCGGCTCAGGAGCGCGTGTCGCGCCAGCGCACGAAGTCCTCGGAGTAGCGGTGCAGCAGCGTGGCGAGCTGCGAGACGTCGGCCTCGTCCCAGTCGCCGAACGCGTCCTTGTACATGGCGATGCGGCGGTCACGCGCCCGGGCGAACCGCTGGGCGCCGTCCGCGGTCAGGGTGATCCGCTGCCCGCGGGTGTCCTCCGGGTCCACCTCGCGGTGGACGAGGCCCAGCTCGACGAGCCGGCTCAGCTGACGCGACACGGTGGCGCGCCCCACGCCGAAGTGCGCGGCGAGGTCGGAACCGCGGATCCCGGGGTGGGAGTCGATGTGCGCGAGGATCGGGTACGCCGACGCCTCGAGCTCGGGGTGCACCCGCCGGGCGGTCTGCGCCGCCGACGACTGGGCGCGCCGGATCAGGACCCGGATCTCGCGTTCGAGGGCGCCGAACGGGTCGGTGGCCGGGTCGGGCAGGGGGCGGGCGGCGTCGTCGTGCATGCGCCCATCATGAGGCTTCGCCGGGGCAAACGGGAGTGCCCCGGCAGGCGAACTTGCACCCGGACGGGGTCTCAGCGGGTGAAATCCGCCCCGTCCGGGTGCGTCGCCGGTGTCAGGCCCGTTCGGCGACGGGCGCGAGGTCCTGCTCGGCCGACTTCTCCTCGTCGAGCACCTGCTCGATGCCGGAGCGCTGGCCCAGCGGGATCTCCTTCATGAAGAGCACCGCGATCAGGGAGATGACGGCCATCGGCACGGCGTACAGGAAGATCGTCGTGATGCCGTCGGCGTAGGCGCCCTCGACGACGGTCTGCACGGGGGCGGGGAGCGAGGCCAGGTCCGGGACCGCGCCCGAGCTCGCGCCCATCGCGTCGGAGGAGATGCCGAGCTTCGCGAGGCCGGTGGACAGGTCCGTCTTGATCTGCGCGGCCATCACGGCACCGAGCGCGGACACACCGATCGCGCCGCCCAGCGAGCGGAAGAACGCGACGCCGGAGGTGCCGGCACCCATCTCGTGCACGTCGAGGGTGTTCTGCGTGGCGAGCACGAGGTTCTGCATCAGGGCGCCCACCGACAGGCCGAGGCCGAACAGGAAGACGGAGATGAGCACGAAGCTCGTGTCCACCTCGATGGTCGACAGGCCGAACAGCGAACCGGTCAGGAGGACGGCGCCGCCCACCATGATCGCCTTGTACCGGCCGGTGTTGGAGATGATCCGGCCGAGCACGATGCCCGCGAGCATCGTGCCGACCACCATCGGGATGGTGAGCAGGCCGGACTCGGTCGGCGTCTTGCCGCGGGCGAGCTGGAAGTACTGGCTGAGGAAGACCGCGGTGCCGAACATGGCGACGCCGACCGAGGCCGAGGCGACCACGGCGAGCACGAACGTGCGGTTCTTGAACAGGTGCAGCGGGATGATCGGCTCGGCGGCGTTCTTCTCGACGAAGCCGACGACGACGAGCGCCAGCAGGGCGCCGCCGACCATCGCGCCGGTCTGCCACGACAGCCACTCGAACTGGTCGCCCGCGAAGGTGACCCACAGGAGCAGCAGCGCGACGGCGACGGCGATGAGGCCGGCGCCCGCGTAGTCGATCTTCACCTCGCGCTTGGCGAGGGCGGGCAGGTGCAGCGTCTTCTGGAGCACGATGAACGCGGCGACGGCGAACGGGACGCCGACGAAGAACGTCCAGCGCCAGCCGATGGAGTCGGTGAGCACGCCGCCGAGCAGCGGGCCGCCGATCTGCGCGACGGCCATGACGCCGCCCATGAGGCCCATGTACTTGCCGCGCTCGCGGGGGCTGATGATGTCGGCCATGAGCACGGTGGCGAGGGCCGTGAGGCCGCCCGCGCCGATGCCCTGCAGCGCACGGAAGCCGATGAGCATCTCGATGTTCTGCGACAGGCCGGCCGCGGCGGCGGAGACCACCGTGATCGCGAGGGCGACCTGCATGAGGACCTTGCGGTTGGTGAGGTCGGCGAGCTTGCCCCACAGCGGGGTCGAGATCGTCATCGTCAGCAGCATCGCGGTGACGACCCAGGTGTAGGAGTGCTGGGAGCCGCCGAGGTCGCTGACGATCCGGGGCAGCGACGTCGAGACGATGGTGGTGGCCAGCAGCGAGACGAAGACGCCGAGGAGGATGCCCGAGAGCGCCTCGAGCACCTCGCGGCGCGTCATCGCCGGGGCCGGCGTGGCGGAGAGGTCCGGCGCGGTGGGCGCCGGGCTGGGGGACTGACTCATCGTGCGGGGATCTCCTCCTGCGCCGGGGCGCGGTCGTGGGTCGTGGTGAGGGCGGCCGCGACGCTGCGGATCCGGGAGATGGCGTCGGCGAGATCGTCGTCCGACCAGTCGGAGAACGACTCGGAGACGAGGTCGTCGATGCGTTCGAAGGAGGCCTCCGCGAACTCGCGGCCGGCGTCCGTCAGGGCGAGGTAGCGGGCGCGCCGGTCGTCGTCGTCCACCGTGCGCTCGACGAGACCGGCGTCGACGAGGGCGCTGATCTGGCGGCTCGCGACGGAGACGTCGACGCGGAGCTTCGCGGCGACGTCGGTGATCTGGACGCGCCCGCACCGCGTGAGCAGGTGCAGTGCCCCGAGACCGGCTCGGGGGAGGTCCAGGTCGCGCGCCACGCGCATGGCGGCCTCGCGCTGCGCGCGGGAGAGCTCCTCGAGCGTCTCCACGAGCTCACGGGCCGCGGCGCGGTCAACGGGCATGGCAGGGCCTTTGCTGAAAGGGGGTGGGTGCTCGGGGCCGGACGGCCGGAGCGGTGCGGCCCGAGCGGGCCGAGTTGTTGCAGGGTGCAAACATACGCCCGGTGCTTGCAGCAAGCAAGTGTCCTGGTGAGGACTTCACCCGGTGCACGACGAACGGCCCGCGACGCCCCGGTCGGAGCGTCGCGGGCCGTCGTGTGTGGCGGTCCGGGCGTGCGTCAGGCGCGCTTGTACGCCTCGCCCGCCATGTCCTCGAGCTCGACGCCCTTCGTCTCCGGGATCTTGCCGAGGACGAAGAAGAACGACAGCACCGCGAAGACGCAGTACATGAGGTAGGGGATCGCGGGCCCGAACGTGTCGAGCATCGGCGGGAACGTCAGCGTGATCACGAAGTTCGCGATCCAGTTGGCCGCGGCGCCGACACCCAGCGCGGCGGCGCGGATCCGGTTGGGGAACATCTCGCCCAGCAGCACCCACATCAGCGGGCCCCACGTGGCGCCGAAGAAGACCACGAAGGCGTTCGCGCTGACCAGCGCGATGATGCTCCACGGGTCCGGGAGGCTGATCGAGTCGCCCGAGCCCGTGGCCTGCGTGAAGCACACCGCCATCAGGCCCAGGGAGACGGCCATGCCGGCCGAGCCGATGAGCAGCAGCGGCCGCCGCCCCACCTTGTCGATGAGGGCGATGGCGATGAACGTCACCGCCACGTTCGTGACCGCCGTGATCGTCGAGACCAGGAACGCCTGCGACTCGTCGAAGCCGACCGCCTGCCACAGCGTCGTCGAGTAGTAGAAGATCACGTTGATCCCGACGAACTGCTGGAAGATCGCCATCACGATGCCGACCCACACGATGGGCTTGAGCCCGAACCGGTCGCCCTTGAGGCTGCCCAGCTCGGCGTTCTCCTCGTCGACGGCGATCGAGCGCCGGATCTCGTTGATCCGGTCGTCCGGATGCTCGTCGGGCCCCAGCACGGACGCCAGGACCGCGCGGGCCTCGTCGTCGCGGTCCTTGGTGACGAGATAGCGCGGCGACTCGGGCATCCGTAGCGCGAGGATGCCGTACACCGCCGCCGGGACGACGGCGACGAGGAACATCCAGCGCCAGGCCTCCCAGCCGAACCACAGCTCGTTCGCCGCGCTGCCCGCCGCCGTCGCGAGGATCTGGTCCGACAGCAGGGCCGCGAAGATACCGACGGTGATCGCGAGCTGCTGCAGCGACCCGAGGCGCCCGCGCATCGCGGCCGGGGCGATCTCCGCGATGTACGCGGGGGCGATCACCGACGCGATGCCGATGCCGACGCCGGCCATGAACCGCCAGATCGCCAGGTCCCAGGCGCTCCACGCGATCGCCGACAGGATCGACGACACGAAGAAGAGCACCGCGCCCAGCACCATCACGTGCGTGCGGCCCCAGCGGTCGGCGAGCTTGCCGCCCGACCACGCGCCCAGCGCGCACCCGAGCAGGGCGATGGCCACGACGAGGCCCGTCACGGTGGAGTTGAGGTCGAACTGCCCCTCGATCGCGTCGACCGCGCCGTTGATGACCGACGAGTCGAAACCGAAGAGAAAACCGCCGACCGCCGCCGCGAAGGCGAGTGCGGTGGCCTTCCGGTGGGCGCTGTGCGCCGCAGACCCTGGTGCTGGGCTGGTCATGATCGTCCTCGCTCCGCTCGGGTGACCTTGCGTCCCTCGATGCTAGGTCGGGGTGCGCCTCTCGGCGCGCTGAGCAGGTCGGACGCACGATCGGCGGGCGGCCCGGCCCCGACCCCGGGCCTCCGGGGGTGAGACTGGAGGGGTGAACGACGCACCCGAACCGCACCGGCACCGCCGACCCGCCATGCTCGACCCGCAGACCGCCGAGCAGATCCCGGGCTCCCTCGACCCCGCGCTGCGCGACGAGGTCGCGCACACCACCGCGCGCGCCGTCGTGCACCGGGCGCGGGCCGCGGAGGACCCGGAGGTCGTGGACCGCCTGGTGCGCCTCGTCGAGCGCGAGGGGCTCGACGTCGTGGCCGCCCTCTGGTCCGACGCTGCGCCCGCCTCGCTGCCCGGCGCGCTGTGGCGGCTGTACGTGCTGCGCGAGTGGGTCCGCCGCGACCCGCGCACCGTCGGGCTGCGCTACGGCCTCGGCGTCGACGCCGCCCCCGTGCACGAGGCGGTCGCCGGCGTGCCCCGCCCGCCCGCGCCCGAGGACCTGCGGGCGCTCGCGGACGACGTCCTGTCGGGCGTCTACGCCGGCGACCTGGCCGTGGCGCTGGAGCGGGCCGCGTCGTTCTGCCGCATCCTCGCCACCGGCGCCGCGTTCGACGCCGACGCCCGCGAGGTCGCGGACCCCGACGGAGCCACGCGGATGACCCGTGGCGCCGCCGACCTCGTGCGTACCGCCGAGGAGCTGGAGCGGGCCGCCGCGGGCTGGCGGGCGGGCACCCTCGACTGAGGCGCTCCGAGCCCGAAAGGCGGCGCTGACCTGCGTGTTCGGAGCAGGCCGACGCTCGGGCTTACGATGTTCGGGCGACGTCGGGCCGCGGTAGCCCCGGGCTCCATCTTCAGCCGCTACGAGCGGCCACGCGCCGAGAGGCGCTCCCGGTCCGGCGTCGCACCTCACCCGAGTTTCCCGTAGCCACGAGGTGGATCGTTCAGCGCGCGTTCAACTGGGCGCGCCAGGATGGCCACCTCTAGTCTGTGAGAGTCTCAGCGTCCTCGATCCGGGAGCCACACGTGCGCCTGCGCCTGACACCGCGCGACACGACCTATTTCGACATGCTGGCGACGCTCGCGCAGCACAACGTCACGGGGGCCTCGCTCCTGGCGGAGCTGCTCGGCGCGTCACGGCAGGAGCGGGACGCGATCGCCCGCCGGCTCTCGGAGGCGGAGCACGTCGCCGACGACGCCACGCACTCGATCATGCGACGGCTGAACCAGACGTTCGTCACCCCGTTCGACCGGGATGACATCTACGGCCTGGCCTCCGCGCTCGACGACTGCATGGACGCCATGGAGGAGGCCGGCGACCTCATCGTCCTGTACAAGGTCGACGAGCTCCCCCTGCGGGTCTCCGAGCAGGTGCAGGTGCTGCAGCGCTGCGCCGAGCTCACCGCCGAGGCCATGCCCCGGCTGCGCTCGATGGACCAGCTGTCCGACTACTGGATCGAGATCAACCGGCTCGAGAACCAGGGCGACAAGCTGCACCGCGAGCTGATCGCCGAGCTCTTCGACGACACCACCGACCCGGTGCTGCTCATGAAGCTCAAGGAGATCGTCGACATGCTCGAGGAGGGCGCCGACGCCTTCGAGCGTGTCGCGAACATGGTCGAGACCATCGCCCTCAAGGAGTCCTGACGGTGGAGGCGGCTCTCGTCGTCCTCGTCGTCGCGATCGCGCTCGGCTTCGACTACACCAACGGCTTCCACGACGCGGCCAACGCCATCGCCACCTCGGTATCGACGCGGGCGCTGACCCCGCGGGTCGCGCTCGCCATGGCGGCGGTGATGAACTTCGTCGGGGCCCTGCTGGGCACCGAGGTCGCCGAGACCATCGCGACGTCGATCGTCGACCTGCAGGACGCCTCGAACCACACCGCGCTCGTCGTGGTGCTGTGCGCGTTGATCGGCGCCATCGCCTGGAACCTCATCACCTGGTGGTTCGGCCTGCCGTCGTCGTCCACGCACTCGCTGATCGGCGGGCTCGTCGGGGCCGGTCTGGCGGCCGGGCTCCCGATCTACGGGCAGTCGATCATCGACAAGGTCGTGCTGCCGATGGTGTTCTCCCCGCTCATCGGCTTCATCGGCGCCTACCTGGTGATGGTCGCGGTGCTGTGGATCTTCCGGAACGCGGCCCCCTCGCGGGTGACGCGCCGGTTCCGGCTCGCGCAGACCGCCTCGGCGGCCGCCATGGCCCTGGGCCACGGCCTGCAGGACGCGCAGAAGACCATGGGCGTCATCTACATGGCGCTCGTGACCGTGGGGTGGGCGGCCGCCGACGGCAGCATCCCGTTGTGGGTCAAGCTGGCCGCCGCGAGCGCGATCTCGCTCGGCACCTACTCCGGCGGCTGGCGGATCATGCGCACTCTCGGCCGCCGCATCATCGAGCTGGACCCGGCGCGCGGCTTCGTCGCCGAGTCGGTGTCGGCGCTGGTGCTCTACGCCAACGCGTTCATCCTGCACGCGCCCGTCTCGACGACGCACACCATCACCTCGGCGATCATGGGCGTCGGCGCCACCCGCCGGCTGTCGGCGGTGCGCTGGGGCGTCGCCAAGAACATCGGCGCCGCGTGGGTGCTGACGATCCCCGCCGCCGCGGCCGTCGCCGCGCTGACCACGTGGATCCTGCACCCCTGGCTCACCTGACCACGGGGCGCGACGGTCAGTAGACCGGGGGCGTGACCTTCTCGACGGCGACGACGCGCGGTCCCTTGCCCGTGGTCGCGACGTGGGCGACGAGCAGGTCGCCCGGCTCGAGGAACGGGTCGCGCGAGGGCAGCACGTTCGCGACGGCGCGGCGGGAGTGCTGGCCGAGCACGTCCAGCACCGTCGGGAGCACCGGCCGGTGCGTGCACAGCACCGACGACCGCCCCGACTCGAGCAGGTCGCGCACCGTCGCGGCGACGCGGGACGGCGAGCGCTCGTGCTCCGCCTCGCCCAGCTGGTCGCTGAGCTCGGGGCGGGCGTGCGCGGCCCGCACGTACGGCTCGATCGTCGCCGCGCACCGCTCCCATCGGCTCGAGACCACCGACGTCACGCCGTAGGCCGCGAGGACCGGCACGAGGGCCGCGCCCTGGGCGTGCCCCACCGGGGTCAGCGGGCGGTCGTGCTCCGCGCCGTGCCAGGCCGGGCGGGTCACCGCCTTGCCGTGGCGCACGATGACGACGGCGTGCGTGGCGAGCCGGCCCTGGCCGTGCGCCTCGACGAGGGCCTCGAGCGGCCCGCGGTCGGCGCGACGGGTCAGGCGCGCGGCGGCGTCGTCGACGTCGAGCCACGTCTTCTTGTCGACCTCGTCCTTCGACGGCGGCTGCACGGGGAACCGCGCGGCGAGGGCCGCGGCGTCGCCGTCGCGCGAGGCGCGCCGGGCCGCCCAGTAGTGCACGCGCTTCACGCGGCCCTCGGGCGTGAGGTACTGGAGTCCGGGCAGCGGGACGCCGAGGACGACGGGCCTGCCCGTCTCCTCCGCCACCTCGCGCGCGGCGGCCGTGTTCAGCGACTCGCCGGGCTCGAGCTTCCCCTTGGGCCAGGACCAGTCGTCGTAGCGGGGCCGGTGGACGAGCTGCACTTGCAGCCGCCCGTCGCGCTCGCGCCACACCAGCCCGCCCGCCGACTCGATGACCGGGGCGTGCTCGACCGACGTCGCCCCCAGCCTGTCCACGAGCGGCGACGCCGTCGCCCCCGCCGCGCGACGCACCCGCGGCGTCCTCACTGCGCCCTCACCGAGCGCGCTCGGGACGGCGGCGGTGGCGGTCGACGAGCTGCGCCTGCAGGTCGGCGAGCGGTGCGCCGTCCGGCCCGACGGCGTGGCGCACCCAGGTGTCGTCCGGCTGCAGGTGCCACGTGGCGGTCTCGTCCGACATGGACGCGTCGATGAGCTCCAGCAGCTCCGCCACCTGACCCTCGTCGGAGATCCGCACGAGCGACTCGACACGCCGGTCGAGGTTGCGGTGCATGAGGTCGGCCGACCCGATGTACACCTCGGGCCCCGACTCCGGACCCTCGCCGATGGCCGGGCCGGCGGAGTTCGCGAACGCGTAGATCCGGGAGTGCTCCAGGAACCGCCCGAGGATGGAGCGCACGCGGACGTTCTCGCTCAGCCCTGGCACGCCGGGGCGCAGCGCGCAGATGCCGCGGACCACGAGGTCGACCTTCACCCCGGCCTGCGAGGCGCGGTACAGGGCGTCGATCGTGGCCTCGTCCACGGCGGAGTTCACCTTGATGCGCACCCATGCCTCGTGCCCGGCGCGGGCGGCGTCGGCCTCCCGCTCGATGCGCTCGATGAGGCCCGTCCGCACGGCGCGGGGCGCGACGAGCAGTCGGTGGAAGCGCGACTGCGGCGCGTACCCGGAGAGCTGGTTGAACAGGCGCGTGAGGTCCTGGCCGACGTCGCGGTCGCACGTGAGCAGGCCGTGGTCGGTGTACAGGCGGGCCGTCTTCGGGTGGTAGTTGCCCGTGCCGACGTGGCAGTACCGGCGCAGGCCGTCCGCCTCCTGGCGCACCACGAGCGACAGCTTGGCGTGCGTCTTGAGACCGACGATCCCGTAGACGACGTGCACGCCCGCCTCCTCGAGCTTGCGGGCCCAGGAGATGTTGGCCTGCTCGTCGAACCGGGCCTTGATCTCCACGAGCGCGAGCACCTGCTTGCCCGCCTCCGCGGCGTCGATCAGGGCGTCGACGATGGGGGAGTCGCCCGACGTGCGGTAGAGCGTCTGCTTGATCGCGAGCACCGCCGGGTCGGCGGCGGCCTGCTCGAGGAACGTCTGCACCGACGTGGAGAACGAGTCGTACGGGTGGTGCAGCAGGACGTCCCGCTCGCGGATCGCGGCGAAGACGTCGCGCGGCGTCGCGGACTCGACCTCGGCGAGCTGGCGGTGCGTCGTCGGGACGAACGGCGGGTAGTGCAGCGACGCGCGCTCGATGTCGGCGATGACGTTGAGGCCGGTGAGGTCGAGCGGCGCCGGCAGCTCGTACACCTCCTCCTCGGCCACGCCGAGCTCGCGCACCAGGAGCTCGCGGATGCGCGTGGAGATGCCGTGCGCCAGCTCGAGCCGCACGGGCGGGCCGAAGCGGCGGCGCAGCAGCTCCTTCTCCATCGCCTGCAGCAGGTTCTCGGCGTCGTCCTCCTCGACCTCCACGTCCTCGTTCCGGGTGACGCGGAAGGTGTGGCTCTCGCGCACCTCCATGCCCGGGAACAGGTGGTCGAGGTGCTGCGCGATGACCTCCTCCAGCGGCACGAACGACGTCTGGGTGCCGCCGCCCTGCGTGGGCGTGGGGGCGGACGGGCGGCCGCGATCGTCGACGGCGATGAAGCGCGGCAGCAGCGGCGGCACCTTGACCCGGGCGAAGTGCTCCTTGCCGGTCAGCGGGTTCGCGACGACGACCGCCAGGTTGAGCGACAGCCCCGAGATGTACGGGAACGGGTGCGCGGGGTCCACCGCCAGCGGCGTGAGGACGGGGAAGATCTGCTTGCGGAAGAACTTGTGCAGGCGCTCCTGCTCGCGGGCCTCGAGCTGGTCCCAGTGCACGATCGTGATGCCCTCGGCGTCGAGCGCCGGCTGCACGTCGGAGCGGAACACCTCGGCGTGCCGGGTCATGAGCTCGTGCGCGCGCTCGCCGATCGCCTCGAGCACCTGGCGCGGGCTCATGCCCGACGCCGCGGTGACCGCGATACCGGTGGCGATGCGCCGCTTCAGGCCCGCCACCCGCACCATGAAGAACTCGTCCAGGTTGGACGCGAAGATCGCGAGGAAACGGGTGCGCTCCAGCAGCGGCAGGCTCGGGTCCTCCGCGAGCTCCAGCACCCGCTGGTTGAAGGCGAGCCAGCTGAGCTCCCGCTCCGCGAACCGGTCGTCGGGCAGGGGCTCGGGCTCGGCGCGGACCGTGCCGTCCGGCGAGCCGGGCTCCTCCGCGATGTGCTCGGCGATGTGGGCCGCGAGCTGCGGGTCCAGGGAACGGGCGGGCGTGACGGCCGTGGAGCGCGGGCGGCTGTCCGTCACCTCGGCGGCCGCCACGGCGTTTCCCGGTGCGGCGGGAGCGTACCGGCCGCGTCCGTCGCGGGACCGGGACGTTCGGGGGCGCGACGCTGTCATGCCCCCCATCGTGGCACCGATAGGTGAACGGCGGGTGACGAGGGTCGCCCGCCGGTCGCTACGCGCTCTGAGGTCGCGCGAACTGGACGTCCCCGGCGGCGCGCTCGAAGCCCGCGCCCGCATACGTGGCCAGCGCCGCCGCGTTGTCCCCGTCCACGTAGAGCACCGCGCGGGCGCAGCCCGCGCGCGCCAGGTGGCCCAGCCCGACGGCGGTGAGCGCGCGGCCCAGGCCGCGGCCCTGCGCGTCGGGGGAGACGCCGACCGCGTAGATCTCGCCGTCCCGGGAGCCGTCCGGTTGCCCGGGCTCCACCTTGGTCCACAGGAAGCCGAGCGGCTCGCCTCCCGCTCCCTCGCCGCCGTCGTCGCCGGGCACGACGAGGAAGAAGCCGGCGGCGTCGAACCAGGGCTCGCGCTGCCGGTCGCGCAGGTCGTCCACGGTGAGGCGGCCCTGCTCCGGGTGGTCGGCGAACGCGCGCGCGTTGAGCCGCACCCACGCCTCGTCGTCGGCCCCGGGCCGGAAGGTCCGCAGGGCGAGGCCGGGCAGGTCCGGCACGTCGCGGGCCGCGTCGTCGGGCCCGAGCGGACGCGCGAGCACGAGCAGCTCGCGCGCCACCTCGTAGCCCCGGGCCGCGGCGAACGCCCGCGCCGCGGGCAGGTCGCCGTGCGCCCACACCCGCAACGGCTTGCCGCGCTGGCCCGGCGCGCCCGAGAACATGGGCAGGCGCGCGTCGCGCTCGGCCGTGCGCAGCAGCACGGAGCCGACGCCCTGCCGGCGATGGGCCGGGTGCACCACGAGCTCGGCGCTCGCGTCGTCGCCCCCGCGGTCCACCTGCAGGTAGCCGACGACGGCGCCGTCGTCGCCGCGGGCCACGACGTGCGTCAGCCAGTCGGCGTCCGTGCCCAGGCGCAGCAGCGGCTGCTCCGAGAGCGGGGCGACGCCGTCCTGGGCCGTGGCCGCCGCGGCGAGCGCGCGCACGGCGTCCTGGGTGGGCGCGTCGAGGGGATCGAAGGACAGGGCGGGCTGGGCGGGCGTGGTGGGCACGACCCCATTCTCGCCGAGGTAGTCCGAATCTCCGCGAGGTAGTGGACTGGACCACTACCTCGCGGAGACCCGGACTACCTCGCGGAGACCCGGACTACCTCGGCGGGTGGTCAGCCCGCGGTGCAGGTGGCGGTCGGGGCCGCGGACGGCGCGCTGCCCGTCCCGATGAACCCGGCCGTGGTGGAGGCGCCCGCGGCGAGGATGCCGTTCCACGCGGCGGGGGTCACGTGCACGCCGTCGGCGTCCGACGTCGCCTCGCCGCCCCAGACCTGGGAGATCGTGCTGCCGGCGGGCAGGGCGAACGTGACGCCCCAGCCGTCGACGGCGGCGTCGCCGGCGGTCACGGCCACCTCGCCCTGCCAGCCGCCCGGCCACGAGTTGGTCACCCGCACCACGGCGGTGCACGCGTCGTCGGTGGGCGGGTCCGTCGGCGGGTCGGTCGGCGGGTCCGTGGGCGGGTCGGTCGGCTCGGTGCCGCCGCCGAACCACGACGCCTCGACGGCGGTCTCGCGCAGGCCGTCCGGCCCGTCGATGATCCGGGTGCCCCATGCGCTGGGGTCGGCGGCGTCGAAGCCGAGCACCATGTCGAGGTAGGGGTCGGTGTTGCCGCTCCACGACCAGGCGAGCCAGCCCAGGTCGAGGCGTTCCGCCTCCGACAGCACCCAGTCCTCGTCGACGTCGCCGGAGGTCTGCTGCCAGCCGAACTCGCCGACGATGATCGGCAGCCCGGCGTTCACGAAGAACTCGAGGTAGTCCGTCACCGTCTGGTGCTGGTTGTACACGCTGTACATGTGGATGGAGAAGACCGTGTTGGCGTCGGGGTCGGACGCGAAGACGTCGGCGGCCGCGGGCCGCATGTAGTTCTTCCAGTCCTGTCCCCAGTTGGGCGCGTCGACGACGATCGCGTGCTCGTACCCGATGTCGCGCAGCCGCACGATGGCGTCGGAGGTCGCGCTGCCCCAGGTCTCGTTGGTGGCGTCGTCGTTGCCCATCGGCTCGTTGCCGATGTTCACCATGACGAAGTCCTCGGTGCCGGCGAGCGTCGGGTAGAGGTCCTCCCAGTAGTCGACGGCCTGGTCGAGGGTGGCGGCGGCGGGCGCGGACGTGTCGCCGTACCCGGTGGTGTCGTGCACCTCGAGGATGCAGACCAGCTGGTTCTCCTCGCACAGGTCGACGACGTTCGCCACGTCCTCGGGGGTGTTCCGCGTCCACTGGTCGCCGCTGGACAGGACGACGCGCACGCTGTTGGCCCCCGCGGCCTTGATGTCCGCGAACGAGCCGGTCTGGTGGGTGTACCAGGTGTGCGCGTGGTTGACCCCGCGGAGCACGAGGTCGGTGCCGTCGGCCTCGACGATGCGGCCGTCGGCGACATGGATGCCCGGCGGGCTCGCCACGGAGGCGGCAGTGACGGGGGCGGCGACGGCCGCGGTCGCGACGAGCGCGGTGACGACGGCGGCGGTACGGAGGCGTCGGGTACTTCGCTGGGGCTGCATCGAGACGTCCTTGTCTCCCGGAGGGGCGGGACGCCGACAGCCTGCCCGCGGACGAGGGCGACCGGATCCCGATGAAACGATTCGGGAGCGGCGTGCCCTTGCAGGTGCGGTGTCCGGGAGCGGCGGTGGTGACGTTCACACGTCCGCGCCGCACCCGACACGCGGCGGTAACAGCCCGCCCCTAGCGTTCGGGATGTTCCTCTGATCAACATTCTGCTTCCGTCGACGCTCGGTGAGAGGAGACGTCGTGCAGCACGACGCCACAGCCGCCGCCACGCTTCCCGTCGGTCCGCCCGACGGCGCCGTGAGCCTGGCCGGGACGGAGGTCGCAGCTCTGTGGAGCGTGCGGCAGCCCGACGGGACGCTCGTCGACGTGTCGTTCGTCGGCGGTCGGGTCGCCGCGCTGTCCCCGACCGCGTCGCGACCGCCGGGCGTGGTCGCGGGGCCGGGCCTGGACGCCCGCGGCTGGCGCGCGCTGCCCGCGGCCTGTGAGCCGCACGCGCACCTCGACAAGGCGTTCACCGCCGCACGGTTCCCCGCGGAGCGCGGGGCGGACCTCGAGGGCGCCGTCGCCCGCTGGCGCGCGCTCGCGCCGCGGGTCGACCGCGCCGACGTCCTGGGCCGGGCGCGGAGCGCCGTCGAGCGGTACGCGAGCAGGGGTACCACGACGATCCGCACCCATGTGGACGCGCCCGCCGAGGGCGACCCGCTGCGCATGCTCGACGCACTCCTCGCGCTCCGGGACGAGCTGGCCGGGTCGGTGACCGTGCAGGTCTGCCTCCTCGCAGGCTGGCACACGCCGACCGCCGTCCTCGTCGAGGCCGCCGCCCGCGGTGCCGACGTGCTCGGCGGGTGCCCGCACCTCGCGCCCGACCCGCACGGCGAGGTGACGCGCGTGCTCGACGTCGCGGAGCGCACGGGCCTGCCCGTCGACCTGCACGTCGACGAACAGACGTCGCTGGCGTCGGGCGGGGCGCTCGACATCGAGGACCTCGCCCGGCAGGTCCTGGCCCGGGGGCTGACCCAGCGGGTCACCGCGAGCCACGCCGTCCGCCTCGGGTCCCTGCCGCCCGACCGGCTCGGTCCCGTCGTCGAGCTCGTGGCACGCGCCGGTCTCGGGGTCGTGACGCTGCCGATCACCAATCTCTACCTGCAGGGTCGCGACGCCACGCATCTTGCCCCGCGTGGTCTCACCGCGGTGCGCGCGCTGCTGGACGCCGGGGTGCCCGTGGCCGCCGGGGCGGACAACGTGCGTGACCCGTTCAACCCGGTCGGCAGCTGCGACCCGTTCGAGACGACCGCGCTCCTCATGACCGCGGCCCACCTCTCGGAGCGGGAGGCGCTCGACGCCGTCACGACGACACCGCGCACCGTGCTCGGGATGCCGCCGGCGGGCCTCGCCCTCGGGGACCGGGCAGACCTGGTCCTGGTGCCGGACGTACCCCTCGGCGACGTGCTCGCGGGAGCGGAGCCGGCGCGCGTCGTCGTCGCGGGCGGCCGCGTGGTCGCCGACACGCGCGTCCGTCGCGACCTCGCGCTCGGCGTCGCCCACCGCGCCGCCGGGCCCTCGACCCGCAAGACCGTTCCCGTACCCGACCAGCTCGTGAGGTGACCCGATGAGCGCAGCGACCACGACCAGCACGAGCACGACGAGCACGACCCCACGGCCCGCGTCCCTGACGCGCACGCTCGTGCTCGACGACGTGACCAAGGCTTTCCCGACCGGGACCGTCGCGCTCGAAGGGGTGAGCCTCGCTGTCGCGGGCGGCGAGTTCGTCTCCGTCGTGGGCCCTTCAGGATGCGGCAAGTCCACCCTGCTCCGGCTCGCGTCGGGGCTCGACGACGCGACGAGCGGCGAGGTCGAGGTCAACGCCACCTCGACGTCGTACGTCTTCCAGGAACCGACGCTCCTGGAGTGGCGCAGCGCGCTGCGCAACGTCGAGCTGGTCGGTGAGCTGCGGGGCGTCCCGAAGCTGGAGCGGCGTCGCCGGGCGCGCGAGGCGCTCGACCTCGTCGGGCTGACCGGCTTCGAGAAGCAGCACCCGCGCCAGCTCTCGGGGGGCATGCGGATGCGCGTCTCGATCGCCCGCGCCCTCGTCGCCGAGCCCGACCTCGCGTTGTTCGACGAGCCCTTCGGCGCGCTCGACGAGATCACCCGCCTCCGCATGCAGACGGAGCTGCAGAGCCTCTTCGCGCTCAAGGGCTTCGCCGGGCTGTTCATCACCCACTCGGTCTCCGAGGCGGTCTACCTCTCCACCCGCGTGGTGGTCATGAGCGGTCGCCCCGGCCGGGTGGTGGCCGACCTCCCTGTGCCCTGGTCGTACCCGCGGCCTCCCGAGCTGCGCTACGAGCCCGAGTTCGGCGCGCTCACCGGCGAGGTCTCCGCGGCGCTCGGGGAGCACTCGTGACCAGCCCCGCCGTCAACCAGGCCGCCACGCCCGCCGCACCCACCCAGAACCGGACCGTCCCGCAGGAGGCCATCGTGACGTCGACAGCGACACCCCGTGCGACCGCGCCGGCGCCCCCGTCCGCGACGGCGGCGGCGCGGACGGCGCCCGCCCGTCCCGGTGGACGAGGACGGGCGGCCGCTGCCACGGTCGGTCCGCTCGTCGCCGCCGTCGCCGGCATCGTCGGCGTCTGGTACGTCGTGACGTACCTCGTGCTCAGCCCCGAGCGCCGCTTCCTGCTGCCGCCGCTGCACCAGGTGCTCGGCACCACGCTGGGCAACCCGAACGTCATGGGCCCGATGCTCGACGCGCTGTGGCAGACCGTCGGCGTGGCTCTGTGCGGGCTGGCGATCGCCGTGGTGATCGGCATCGGGTACGCCGTGGTCATGGTCCAGACCGGCTGGCTGGAGCGCATGCTCTACCCCTACGCGGTGATCCTCCAGACCATCCCGATCCTGGCGCTCACGCCGCTGATCGGGATCTGGATGGGCTACGGGTTCGGCGCCCGCATCGTGGTCTGCGTGATCATCGCCCTGTTCCCGATGATCGCGAACACCCTGTTCGGGCTGCAGTCCGCGAGCGCCGCCGCCCACGACCTGTTCACGCTGAACCGGGCCACGCGCTCACAGCGGCTCGCCAAGCTGCAGTTCCCCGCGGCGCTCCCGTCGATCTTCACGGGCCTGCGCAACGCCGCCGGCCTCAGCGTCATCGGCGCCATCGTCGGTGACTTCTTCTTCCAGCAGGGGTCGCCGGGGATCGGCGGCCTCCTGCGCACCTACACCTTGCGGCTCAACATGGACGCCCTGTTCATGGCCATCATCCTCACCGCGCTGTTCGGGGTCGTCGTCTTCTCCGTCTTCGCGGCGCTCGACCGGGCCGTGATCGGCCGCTGGTACGGCCGCGGCGCAGCCTGACCGTCCCGCCCCAGCTCCCCCCACCCCTCACCCCCAGGAGCCCTCATGCCCTTGTCCCGCCCCGGACGTCGTCCTGGCCGTCGGACCGTCCGCCCCGTCCTCGCCGCGCTGACCGCCGTTCCGTTGCTCGCTCTCACCGCGTGCAGCGGCGCCGACCCCGCGCCCGCGGGCGCCGTCGCCGACATCGACCTCCCGGCCGCCGAGGCGGACGGGCCGCTCGACCTGTCCGGGGTCTGCCCGGCGACCGTCGTGCTGCAGCAGGACTGGCAGCCGGAGGCCGAGCACGGCGCGATGTACTCGCTGGTCGGGGCCGACCGGACGGTGGACGCCGAGGCGAAGTCCGTCACCGGGTCGCTCGTGGCGCAGGGCGTCGACACGGGGGTCGACGTCGAGGTGCGGCCCGGCGGGCCGAACGTGAACTTCCAGCCCGTGCCGTCGCTGATGTACCTCGACGATTCGATCCTGCTGGGTGCTGTGACGAGCGACGCGCAGATCACCGCGCTGGCCGACAACCCGGTGGTCACCGTGGCCTCCCAGCTCACCACCAGCCCGCAGATCGTCATGTGGGACCCGGCGAGCCACGGCGGCGCCACGACGATCGAGGAGGCCGCGGCGGGCGGCGACCCGCTCGTGTCGTCCGGGGACGTGTTCCCGCGGCTCCTCGCCGCCCAGGGACTCATCGACGACGCGCAGATCGACCTCAGCTACGAGGGCACGCCGCAGCGCTTCGTCTCCGACCCGAGCATCCTGCAGCAGGGGTTCGCCACCGCGGAGCCGTACATCTACGAGGAGGAGATCCCGCAGTGGGGGAAGCCGGTCGGCTCCCAGCTGCTCGCCGACGTCGGGTACTCGGTGTACCCGGAGGCCCTCACCGTGCGGGCGGACAAGCTCGAGGAGCACGCCGAGTGCCTCGCCAGGCTCGTGCCGATCCTGCAGCAGGCGCAGATCGACTACCTCGAGGACCCGGAGGCCACGAACGACCTGATCGTCGACCTCGTGGACCAGTACCAGACCGGCTGGACGTACTCCCAGGGCGTGGCGGACTTCTCGGTGCGGACGATGCGCGACCTCGACCTCGTGACGGACGACCCGACGTCCGGCGTGTTCGGGCAGATCGACCCGGCGCGGATGGCGGAGATCGTCGACACCTTCGCCCCCATCCTCGTGGACGCCGGGCAGATCGAGTCCGCGGACGTCGACCCCGAGTCGCTGTACACCAACGAGTTCATCGACGACACCATCTCGATGGGCAGCTGAGGAGCAGACATGACCAGCACCACCCTCACCACGTCCGAACGGGCCGGGCAGGTGGCCGGGGCGATCGACGCGCTGCTCGGACCCGGGCTCGTGACCACCGACCCCGAGCTGCTGCTCAAGGCCTCCTCCGACTGGTCGCGGATGTCGCCGATCCTGCAGGAGAAGGTGCCCGCCGGGCGCTACCTGCCGGACGCCGTCGTCCGTCCGCGCTCCGCGGCGGAGGTCGCCGAGGTGCTGCGGATCGCCTACGAGCACGACGTCCCGGTGACGCCCCGGGGATCGGGCACCGGCAACTACGGGCAGGCGACGCCCTTCGACGGCGGCCTCGTGCTGGACCTGCGGGGGCTCGACGAGATCCGCGTCAACGACTCCGGCTCGGTCACGGCGGGCGCCGGGGCCAAGATCACCGCGATCGACGCCGCGGCCCGGGCGGCCGGCCGGGACATCTGGATCTACCCGTCGACCAAGGGCTCCACGATCGGCGGCTTCGTGGGCGGCGGCTCGGCCGGCACCGGGACGATCGAGCGCGGTTCCACGTCCGACGGGTTCGTGCTCTCCCTGACGGTGGCGCCGATGGACGGCAGCGGCACGACGTTCACCGTGAGCGGCCCCGACGTCACGCCCTACGTGCACGTGTACGGCGTGACGGGGGTGGTGGTGGAGCTCGAGATCGCCACGGACCCGGCGCGGGACTGGGTGGCGGTGTACGCCGCCTTCGACGACTGGGAGGCGATGACGGGCGTGCACCGCTCGCTGCTCGACCTGCCGGTGCTGCCGCGGTTGGCGTCGGCCGACCCGCCCGCGCTGGTGCCGAGCCTGCCGGCCGCCGTGCCGCTCGACCCGGCACGGCACAGCCTGCGGGTCATCGCCGAGGCGTCCACCGTGGCGGAGGTCGAGGCCCGGGTGGTCGCCGCGGGCGGCACCGTCGTCGCGAGCCTCGCCGACTACGCCGAGACGGACAGGTTGTCGTCGATGTCGTACAACCACCCCGTGTACTTCCTGCAGAAGGCGCACCCGGAGCGCACGTGGTTCCACATGGAGACCGGCGGGCTCGCGCACTGGGAGCGCCCGGACGAGGTGCGCGCGGTCTACGACGGCGACGTGCACCTCCACCTGGAGCTGATGGGGAAGGCGCCGCTCGCGATGGTCGTCGCGGACTACGTGTCCGAGGACGAGGTCCTCGCCGGGATCCCGCGCCTCGAGTCGCTCGGCCTCGGCGTGCACTCGCCGCACCAGTGGTACGTCGACCGCCACGTCGACCTCGCCCGGCACGTCGCGCGGACCACCGACCCGAAGGGCCTGCTCAACCCGGGCAAGCTCGTGGACTCCCCGCCCGTCGACACCCGCGTCAACATCGGGGTGCGCTGATGTCCGCCCCGCGCTTCGCCGACCTCACCTGGCGGGAGGTCGAGGCGCTGCCCGTCGACACGGTCGCGGTGCTCCCGCTCGGCGCGATCGAGCAGCACGGGCCGCACCTGCCGGTGTCGACGGACCTCGTCACCGCCTCGGAGACGGCTGCTGCGGCGGTCGAGACCGTGGCCCGCTCCGGCGCGGCCTCGGTCGTGCTGCTGGAGCCGCTCGCGTACACGAAGTCGGACGAGCACGCCGGGTTCCCGGGCACGATCTGGCTGTCGTGGGACACGCTCATGCGGGTGCTGACCGACGTCGGGCGGTCGCTCGCCGCGTCGGGGATCACCCGGCTGGTCTTCGTGAACGGGCACGGCGGCAACTCGGCCCTCGGGCAGGTCGCGAACCGTGAGCTGCGGCGGCGCTTCGGGCTACGGACGTTCTTCGCGCACGTGGCGACGCCTCGCGACCAGGGCGGCGTCCCGACGTCCGGCGACGAGCACGGCCTCGGGGTGCACGGCGGGCACGCGGAGACATCGCTCATGCTGCACCTGCGGCCCGAGCTCGTGCACATGGACCTCGCGGAGCGCCGCGTGCCCGAAGGGCTGCTCGCGTATGAGCAGATCGGCTTCGGCCGCGCGACGTCGTTCGGCTGGCTGTCGAGCGACTTCGGTCCCGACGGTCACGTGGGCGACCCGACGACGGCGACCGCCCAGGCCGGCAAGGAGGCGTTCGAGCACGCCGTCGAGCAGCTGGCGCGCACGCTCGTCGAGGCGGCGCGGTTCACGACCCCCGCCGACGGTGCGACCGCGCTCGTCGCGCGGGACCGCGCATGACGACGCCCGGGCTGGTGGTGCGCGGCGCGCTCGCCGTGCGCACGGGGCCGGGCGCCGGAGCGGGCGGCGAGCCGGGCGGCGACGTCGTCGTGGGCCGGGACGGCCGGGTGCTGGCCACGGGCGACGCGGCCGCCGGCATCTCCGGCATCGCCGCCGGGGTGGAGGTGCTGGACGCGACGGGCTGCGTCGTGACGCCAGGCCTCGTGAACGCCCACCACCACCTGCTGCAGACGGCGTTCCGCACGCTGCCGGGCACCCGCGGGGTGCCGATGCGCGCTTGGCTGGGGCTCATGGGGGACGCGTACCGGCGGGCGGGGATCGACGCCGAGCTGGTCGGTGCGGCGGCCCGCGCCGGCCTGGCGGAGGCCCTGCTCAGCGGGGTCACGACAGTCGCCGACCATCACCTGACGTGGCCGGCGTCGCTCGCGCCCGCGGACACGGTGGACCTGGCCGTGGCGGCGGCCGCCGCGGCCGACGAGCTCGGGGCGCGCCTCGTGCTCGTGCGCGGCACCGCCGGCGACGACCCGGAGAGCGCGGCCGCCAGCGCCGACGCGGTCGCGGCCGCGCTGGTCGGCGGCGCGCCCGGCGGGGTGCGCGCGGACGGCCGAGTGCAGGTGGCCGTCGGTCCGGCCGGGGTGCACAGCGACGGCGAGGAGACCTTCCGGGCGTTGGGGGAGGTGGCGGCGCGACGCGGGCTGCGGCGGCGCACCCAGGCCAACGAGCAGGTCGACGTCGCGGCCGCGCGCGAGCGGTACGGGCGCCGGCCGCTGGACCTGCACGACGAGTGGGGCTGGCTCGCCCCCGACGTCACCGTCGCGCACCTGTGCGACGTCACCGACGGGGAGATCGAGCGGCTCGCGGCGGCGGGCGTGCACGCCACGCACGCGCCCGGCTGCGACGTGCCGATGGGCTGGGGCGTCGCGCCCGTGGCCCGGCTGCTCGCCGCGGGGATCGAGGTCGGACTCGGCACGAGCGGCGGCGGGTCGAACGACGCCGGGCACCTGCTCGCCGACGCGCGCCTCGCGATGCAGGTCTCGGCACTGGTGGGTCGTCAGCTCGCCGCCCGCGAGCTCCTGGACGCGGCGACGGCCGGCTCGGCGGCGGGCCTCGGCCGTGCCGAGCTCGGCCGGCTCGACCCCGGCTCGGCGGCCGACCTGTGCGTCTGGGACGTCGGCGGCGTCGCCGACGCCGGGGTCGCGGACCCGGTGGCGGGCCTGCTCTGGGCCTCCCCGGGGCGCCGGCCCCGCCACGTCGTGGTCGGCGGGCGGGTCGTGGTCCGGGACGGCCGGTTGGTGACCGCCGACGAGCGCGACGTCGCCCGGGGCCTCAGCCGGCGCCTGGAGCGAGTCGCTGCTTGACCACCAGCAGCCGGTAGGGCGCGCCCTCCGCGCTCGCCCAGCGGTGGCGGGTGCCGCCGCGGTAGAACGCGGAGTCGCCGGGCCCTACCCGGTCCACGGTGCCGTCGAGGTCGAGGAGCACGCTGCCCTCCACGACGTAGGCGAACTCGTCCTCGTCGTGCACCCAGTACGGGCCCAGGTCGCGCGAGGTGCCCGCGTACTCGAGCGGGTCGAACGGCCGCTCCCCGGCGGGGGCGAGGGCGCGGACCGTGCCGCCGCCGGCCGAGGCCGACGCGTCGTCCGTCCGGCGCAGCACCGATGTCGCGCCCGCGGACGGCGCGGTCGCCTCCGCGAGCAGGATCTGCTGCGTGGTGCCGAGCGTCGTCGCGACGCGGAAGAGCGACGACATGCTCAGCCGCGCCCGGCCGCGCTCGACCTGGCTGAGGAACGAGTGCGAGAGCCCTGTCGCGGCGGCGAGCTGGACGAGCGTCAGGCCCGCGGCGTGCCGCAGCGTCCGGATCCGCTGCCCCAGGCGGGTGACCGAACGATCGAGGGGATCGGTGGTCTCGTCGGTGCGCGCTTGCATGGCTCGATGCTAGGGGAGCGCGGACCCCGGCGACCTGCCGTCGTCGGCGTTCGCGGGCCCTCCGGAGCAGCCGTAACAGAACCCGCGCGCCGGGGTGATCGCGGCGAAACATCGTGCGCCCAGGATGGAGGCATGTTGATGACATCAACATCGCCTCCTGAGTCCGTCGCCGACGGGTTCCGCGACGCGATGGCAGGGTTGGCGAGCGGGGTGTGCGTGGTGACGACGTCGGTGGACGGCGTCCCGGCCGGGCTGACCACGACCGCGGTGATGAGCGTGAGCCTCGCGCCGCCGCTCGTCGCCGTCGGCGTGGGGCGCGCGAGCCGCACGCTCGAGCCACTGCGCACCGCGCGTCGGTTCGCCGTCCACGTGCTGCCGCACGACCGGGCGGACGTCGCGTCCGTGTTCGCCTCCAAGGCCGTGGACAAGTTCGCCGGGCTCGCGGTCCGGCCGGGCGAGGGCGGCGTCCCCCTGCTGGCCGACGCCGCGCGGCACGTCGTCGAGTGCGAGACGTGGGCGGAGGTCGAGGCGGGCGACCACGTGCTGCTCGTGGGCCGGGTGGTGCGCGTGCACGGGGCGGCGGCGCCCGACGGGCGCGCGCTGGTGCACTTCGACCGGGCGTTCCACGAGGTGGGGGCGCCCCGGGCGCCCGGGCGGCAGGGGTGACCGACCCTGTGCTCGCGCACGCGGGCCCCTCCGTGCCCCCCGGCGCGCTGAGGCCCCGCGACGCCGGCTACGAGCTCGCACGTCGGGAGCTCGCCGTCTCGGCGGTCGTACCCGGTGACCGGCCCGCGCTCGTGGTCCGGGCCCACGATGCCGCGGACGTCGCGTCGGCCGTGCGGTACGCGGCTCGGGAGGCCCTGCCGGTCACCGTGCGCTCCGGCGGGCACGGCACCGCCTTCACGGCCCTGGCGCACGGCGCCCTTGCCCTGGACGTCTCGGCCCTCGACGGCGTCGTCGTCGACCTTGCGGCGCGCACGGCGCGCGTCGGACCGGGCGTGACGTCGCTCGCGCTCGCGCAGGCGCTGGAAGGCACCGGGCTCGCCTTCCCGGTGGGGCACCAGGCGGGCGTGGGGCTCGGCGGCTTCCTCCTCGCCGGCGGGAACGGCTGGAACCAGGGCGCGTGGGGCAGCGCTTGCGAGTCGGTGCTCGACGCCGAGGTGGTGCTGGCAGACGGGTGCCGCGTGGTGCTCGACGCCGCCGCCGACCCCGAGGCGTTCGCCGTGCTGCGCGGCGCCGGCCCTGCCTTCCCGGGGGTGGTCACCTCCTTCCGGCTGCGCTTGTGGCCGGAGCCCGTGGTGCGGCGCCGGTCGGTACGGATGCAGGTTGCCGACGCGACGGGGCTCCGGGCCGCCGGGGAGTGGGCCGACGCGCTCGCCGCCGAGGTCGCCCCCGAGGTCGAGCTCACGCTGGTGCTCGCTCCCGCCCGAGAGGGCACCGGGGTCGTCGCCTCGGTCACGGCGTTCGGCCGCGACGACGCCCACACCGACGCGCTGCTGGAACCCGTCTCCGGCGGGCTGCCGGCCTCGACCCACGCCGTGGTGTCCAGCGCGACGACCTTCGCCGGGCTGCTGCGCGCCGAGCCCGAGCGGACCGGAGCGGGGTGCGTGGCGCAGCAGGCCTGGAGCCGCGCAGGCTACGCCGACGTCCTGCCCCGGCTCGCCCCGGGCCTCGCCGCCGCGCTGTCGGGGGCGTCGAGCGTGCTCGTGAGCTCGGCCTCCTACCGGCGGTCGGCCCCGCCCTCCCCGGACCCCCTGCACCGGCCGCTCGGCCCGCTGACCGTCGCCGCGTACGCGTGCTGGTCCCCGGGCGAGGACGACGACGCGAACCTCGCCTGGCCCACCCGGACCCTCGCGCCGCTCGCCGACGTGACGACCGGCCACTACATCGGCGAGTCCGACCTGCGCCGCACACCCGAGCGCCTTGCGCGGTGCTGGCCCGACGGTGGGATCGCGCGGGTCCGGGAGCTGCGGCGCCGGCTCGACCCCGCCGGCGTCTTCCGCCCGCCGCCCGGGCTGTACTGACGACGCGCCCCGGCTGCCCTCACCCCCGACCCGTACCCGCGAAGGGATCCCCGTGAACCACAGCACCCCGCCCGCCCTCACCGTCGTCGACGCCCTCGTGCTCCCCGGGGCGGACACGGGCCCCGACTGGTTCTTCGGCTGGCTGCAGGTCGGCGCCGACGGCCGCGTCCTCGGGCTCGGCCCGGGCGAGCCGCCGCCCGGCCACGAGGCAGCACCCGTGCTGGACGCCGGCGGGGCGATCGTCGCCCCCGGGTTCGTCTCGGCGCACTCGCACCTGTTCACGTCGGGCCTGCGGGGCATCGCGCCCGACGCGACGCTGTACCCCTGGGTCCGGTCGATGATGGAGCTGTTCCGGCACACCGAGGCCGAGGACATGTACTGGGCGACGCTGCACGGGTCGCTCGACTTCCTCGCCAACGGCGTGACCAGCGCGTACAACTTCCTGCAGTCGGGTGTCACCTGGCTGTACGACCCCGCTACCGCGCGCAACGTGCTGGGCCGGGTGCACCCCGACGCGTACACGACCCGGCAGATGGACGGGACCGTCGACGCCGGCCTCCGGGCGATCCATGCCATCCGGCTGGACGACGAGTCCGGCCCGGAGGACCAGGTGCTGGCGCGCTTCGCCCGCATGGTCGACGCCGCCCGCGCCCCCGAGCGTGACCGGCACGACCAGCACCTGGGCGTGTCCGTGATGGGCGCCGTCCAGTGGGCCGCCACGCCGCGCACCGCCGAGCTCGAGGCCCTCGTGATGCGCGAGCACGGCATCACCGACCAGGCGCACTTCGTCGAGACGGCCGAAGGCCTGGACACCCAGCGTGCCAAGTTCGCCTGGTACGAGGAGGCCGGTGCGCTCGGCCCCGACCTGCTCCTGGGGCACTTCGTGCACCCGACGGACACGATGGTCGACCGCGTCGCCGCGGCGGGCAGCCCCGTGGTCTGGCAGCCGACGTCCAACGGGCGCCTGGGGTCGGGCGTGGCGGACGTGGTGCGCTACCGCGACGCGGGCATCGCCGTCGGCGTCGGGCTGGACGACCAGTCGTGCACCGACATCTCCGACCCTTGGTCCAACATGCGTCTCGGCCTGTACTCCCAGCGCGCGCTGCACCGCGACGCCGCCGTGCTGTCCGCCCGCGACGTGCTGCGGATGCACACCCTCGGGTCCGCGGAGGTGCTCGGCGTGGCCGACCGGGTGGGGAGCCTCGAGGTCGGCAAGCACGCCGACTTCGTGGTCGTCGACCACCGTGCGCCGAGCACCGGACCCGTCTGGGACGTCGTCGCGACCTATGTGCTGGCGTGCGGGCTGCGCAACCTGCGCGCGACCTACGTGGGCGGACGGTGCGTCGCCCGCGACGGGCGAGCCACGACGCCGCTCGCCGACCGCGCCGACGCCGAGCTGGCCGAGCGCATCGAGCGCGCGGCCCACGCCGACGGACGCCGCCTCGCCGTCACCGCGGAGCAGCTCGTGTCCGCCCGTGCCCGGCGCTCGGGCGTGCGGGAGGCGTCGCCGGCCTAGCCGACCGCCGAGCGCCAGCGGTGCATCCGCACCGCGATGGCGGCGACGTGGGCGCTCGCCGCCTGGCGTGCGCCGTCGGCGTCCCCGGCGGCGACCGCGTCGGCGATACGACGGTGCTCGACCACCGCGACCCGCCGGTTGGACTCCTCGGCCCACATGCCCGACGTGTACAGGTGCGCCTGCGCGTCGAGGCGCCGCAGCGCGTCGGCGAGCGGCCGGTTCCCCGAGACCTCGCGCACCCGGGTGTGCAGCTCGACGTCGAGCCGGGCGTCGCGCAGCGGGTCCGCGGGCTCCTCGAGCAGGCCGGCCTGGCGCTCCACGAGCTCCACGATCCCCGCGACGTCGTCCGCCGACGCCCGGCGCGCGGCCTCCTGCGCGGCGAGCCCGTCCAAGGCCTCGCGGACGGCGAGCACGTCGCGCACGGCGCGCTCGTCGAGCTCGAGCACCCGGGCGCCGGCGTGCGGCACGTGCACCGCGAGGCCCTCGTGGATGAGGCGTTGGACCGACTCCCGCACGGGGCTGCGGCTCACGTCGAGCCGGGCGGCGAGGGCGGGGACGCTCAAGGGGGCGCCCGGTGGGAGCGCCCCCTCGAAGATCTGGTCGACGAGCGTGCGGTAGACGGACTCGGCGAGCAGGGAGCCGGACTCGGCGGTGGTCATGCGGCACTGTAACCGGGCCCGGCCCCCATGGGATCAGCCCTTGCGGTAGTTGGCGCGCACCCGCTCCTGCAGGTAGTCGTGCGCCGTGATCGGCGGGTAGGTGCCCTGCGGGGTCTCGATGACGACGTCCCGGTTCGCCTGCGCGAAGAACGGGATGGAGAAGCGCGACCCGGTGTAGTCACCTCGTCCCGGAAGCTTGACCCGGTGGAAGTTCGACAGCAGCTGGTCGTCGCTCCACCGCATGAGCATGTCCCCGATGTTGCACGTGATCGCTTCGTCGGAGGGCGTGACGGGCGTCCACTCCTGCGCCTCGGCATCGCGCCCGGGGCACACCTGGAGCCCACCCTGGCCGTCCCGCTGGAACAGCAGGGTCAGGCAGTCGAAGTCGGTGTGCGCGCCTGCTCGCCACACCCCGGGACGCTCCTTCTGGTCCGCGGGGAGGGGCAGGTAGTGGATCAGGCGCAGCGTCGACTGGTACTCGGCGGAGGCCGGGTCGTGCGCCCGGGCGAAGAAGTCGCGGTCGAAGCCCAGCTTGTCCGCGAAGCAGGACAGCACGCGCATCGCGAGGCCCCAGCACTGCGCCTCGAAGCCGAGCACGAAGTCCCGGAACCCGGGCAGCTCGTCGTCCGGCCACAGGTCGTCCATGCGCGGCCGGGTGACCTGGTACGACTCCTTCTGGTCCGGGGTGCCCACGGAGGGGCGGGTCTGCGAGAGCTTCTCCCACCCGGCGTTGGTACCGGACACGAGAGGGAAGCGGCCCTTGACCTCGTCGGGCAGCGAGAAGAAGCGGGCCGACTCGGCGAACGCGCGGTCCACCTGGTCCTGGGGGATGCCGTGCCCGACCAGCTGGAAGAAGCCGATCTCGGTGGCTGCCGTCCACAGCTGCTCGGTGATCTCGGACCGGCGCTCGTCGAAGTCCGACAGATCGATGCGGGGGATGGTGCGGTCGGCGTTCTCGGTGCCGACGCCCCCCATCCGCGACTCCTTCTGGAGCTCGGCGAGTGCGTACGTGTCCGTCATGGTGTTCTCCCTCGGCGGGTACGGTCCCTGGCGATGTCGCTGGACAGTGATGCCATGTAATGGCCCGCGTCACACCGCTGTCAACCGCGACGACGGTGTGCTGTGAAGAGTTAACGGAGCGGCAACATCGAGGTATTGCATGTAATACCTCCGATCGGGAGAGTGGTCGCGCCAGCATCCCTCCAGAGAGCGAGCCCGACATGGCCCTGTCCCGCACCCACCTCGTCCCCCTGGCCGCGGTCCTCGGCCTCGTCACCCTCTCGGGGTGCGGCGCCGGGGCCGCAGCGGACGCCGCGTCGTCCGGCGCGTCCGCTGCTCCCGCCCCCGCCGGCGGCGGCGCCCTCGCCGGCACCTGCCCGGACGAGGTGGTGGTCCAGCTGCAGTGGCAGCCGCAGTCCGACCAGGGCGCCGTCTTCGGCCTCCTCGGCGAGGGCTGGACCGTCGACACCGACCAGCACTCGGTCACCGGGCCGCTCGTGGCGGACGGCGAGGACACCGGGGTCGACCTGACGCTCCGGGCGGGCGGACCGGCGATCGGCTTCCAGTCGGTGCCGTCGCAGATGTACGTGGACGACGCGGTGACCGTGGGCCTCGTCCACGGCGACCAGCTCGTGGCCGCGGCGGCGGAGGCGCCCGTCGTCGGCGTCGCGCCGCTGCTCAGGTACAGCCCGGCGATCCTCATGTGGGACCCGGAGTCCCACCCCGAGATCGCGGGCGTCGACGACGTGCGGGCCTCGGGCGCCCCGGTCGTGGTGTCCGCCGACCAGATCTACCCGGCCTGGATGGTGGCGCACGACCTCCTCGACGCCGGCCAGGTCGACACGAGCTACGACGGCAACCCCGCCCGGTTCGTCGGCGACCCGACCGTCGTGCAGCAGGGGTTCGGCAACTCCGAGCCGTACACGTACGAGCACGAGGTGCCCGCGTGGGGGCGGTCCGTCGGGTTCGGCTACGTCAAGGACGTCGGGTACGACGTCTACGCGTCGAACGTCTCGGTCCGCGCCGACCGCCTGGAGGAGCTCGCCCCGTGCCTGGACGCGCTCGTGCCGATGATCCAGCAGGCCAACGCGGACTACGTGACCGCGCCGGAGGCGGTGAACGACGTCATCGTCGACGTCGTCGCGCAGGACCCGTCGTACTCGCCCTACTCGGCCGGGGAGGCGGCGTACAGCGCACAGACGCTGGTCGAGGAGGGGCTGATCGGCCCGGAGGACGACGGCTCCGTCAGCACGTACGACATGGAGCGCGTCGAGTCGTTCGTCACCGACCTGGTGGGCGTGCTCGAGGGTGAGGGGACCGACCTCGGCGACCCCGCGGCCGACACGCTGTTCACCGACCGGTTCACCGACCACGAGGTGACCGCGGACTGACGACGCAGGGGCCGGCCCGCCGGCGGCGGGCGAGGCCGGCCCGCGGCCGTCCACCGGTCAGCGGAGCGAGAACACGATCAGCGAGCACCCCGAGGCCGTGGCCCATCGGGTCTGCAGGTCACCCTGCAGCGACATGACGTCGTGGGGCCCCAGCGTCCACGTCCCCCGCCCGCGCACCTCGACGGTGAGGTCGCCGTCGGTGATGACGAGCGTGGTCTCGTCGTGCGAGTCGAACCAGTCGTCGACGTTCTGGTCGGCGTTGATCGTGTAGTCCAGCACCGAGGTCCGCGCCCCTGCGCCGGGAGTGATCAACCGGACCCGGGGTGCGGTCGGGCCCTCCGTGCTGGCGACCATGGTGCCCGCGTCGGCGCGCACGACGGTCACGCCCGTGGGTTCCTGTCCGGGGAGCAGGTCCGACACCCTCACCTCGAGCGCGTTCGCGATGCGGTAGAGGCTGTGCAGCGACGGGTTGGCCTGGCCCCGTTCGACCTTGCTGAGGAACGGCTGGCTCACGCCGGCGGCGGCGGCCAGCGCGACGAGCGTGAGTCCGCGGGCCTGGCGCGCGGTGCGCAGGAGCGCGCCGAGGTCCGCCTGGGCGGTCATCGGTCCCACCACCCGTGTCGCGGTCGCAACGCGATCGACCAGAACCCGCAAACGCTCCGTAACACGGTCACGCCAATATTCCTATCAGTTATATCGCCCCTGCCGTCCCGGATCCGGCACCGCTGTCCCGCCCGTCGTCCCGCCCACCGTACAAGGAGCCGTCCATGCGCAGCACCGTCATCCCCGCGGTCACGTCAGCCCTGGTGGCCGCGATCCTCGCCGGGTGTTCTTCCGCGACGCCGACGGGCGCGACGGCCGCCGACCTCGAGGTCGGGGAGACCGACCTGTCCGCGGTCTGCCCCGCCACCGTCGGCATCCAGACGAGCTGGACGCCGGGCACCGACAACGCCTACATCTACCGGCTCCTCGGTCCGGATCCGATGATCGACAGTGCCACCGGGACCGTGAGCGGGCCCCTCTACACGGAGGGGGAGTACGCCGGTGTCGACGTCGAGATCCGCGCCGGCGGGCCGGCGATCGGCTACCAGACCGTGCAGAGCCAGCTCTACACCGACGACGACATCCTGCTCGGCTTCGTGCCCACCGACAACCAGATCGCGACGTTCGCCGACCAGCCCGTCGTCTCCGTCATGGCGCCCTTGAACAAGAGCCCGCTGATGATCATGTGGGACCCGGCGACGTACCCCGACGTGCACTCCATCGCCGACCTCGGCCGCACCGACGCCGTCGTGCGCTACTACGGTGACGCGCCCTTCATGGCATACCTCGTCGAGAGCGGGCAGCTGCGCCGCGACCAGGTGGACGGCGGCTACGACGGTGCCCCGGCCAACTTCGTGGCGAGCGGCGGCGCCGACGCGCAGCAGGGCTTCGTCACCAGCGAGCCGTACCAGTACGAGCACGAGATCCCCGAGTGGTCGAAGCCCGTGGCCTATCAGATGGTCAGCGACGCAGGATACGAGTACTACGAGGGCACCCTCGCGGTGCGGGCCGACAGGCTCGACGCGCGCTCCGACTGCCTGAAGTCGCTGGTACCCGCCGTCCAGCGCGCGGAGGCCGAGTTCTTCGCCGATCCCGAGCCGACGCTGGACCTGATCGCGCGGGCCACGAACGAGACGTCGAGCGCCGTCCCGATCACGGTGGAGGCCGCGCGCGCCGGGATCGACGCCGCCGTCGCGGACGGCATCGTCGCCGACGGCCCCGACGGCGCGATCGGCAGCTTCGACCCGGCGCGCGTGGCGTCGACCCTCGACGTCGTCGCCCCGCTCTTCGAGGCGTCGGGCACCACCGTGGCCGACGGCCTCGTCGCGGAGGACCTGTACACGAACGACTTCATCGACCCCTCCGTCGGGCTCGCGCCGTGATTCCCCGCACCGAAGGAGAGGGCCTCACCATGGTTCAGAAGATTCCCGTCGTGGACGGCGACCGCGGGCCCACCCGTGCGCCGGACCGTGAGCAGCGCGTGGTCGCCCTGGAGGAACGCCTCGTCGAGCTCCTGGGGGCGGGTGCGGTGAGCGCCGAGCCCCGGGTACGGCAGCGCGCGAGCGTCGACGGCGCGATCATGTCCCCGATCCTCGCCGCCCGGCTCCCGCTGCCCCTGGCCGACCTGGTCGCGTTCCCCGAGGACGCCGTCTCGCTGGCCCGGGCCGTCGCCGCCGCGGTGCGGCTCCGGGTGCCCGTCACCGTGCGCGGCAAGGGCACCGGGAACTACGGCCAGGCGCTGCCGCTGCGCCAGGGCCTCGTGCTCGACACCACGCGGGCCCGCGCGATCACCGAGGTGGGTGACGGGTTCCTCACCGCCGAGGCGGGGACGCCGATGGTGCTGATGGAGCGGGCCGCCTGGGCCGCCGGGCAGCAGCTCCAGATGTACCCGTCCACGGTCCACTCCACGATCGCCGGCTTCCTGGGGGGCGGCAAGGGCGGCACCGGCTCGGTGGCGCACGGCTTCAATGACAGGGGGTTCGTGCGGGCCCTGGACGTGGTGCACGCCGACGGGAGCGACGAGATCGTCCACGTCACCGCGCCCGAGACGCTGCCGTACGTCCACACCTACGGCACCACCGGCGTGATCGTCCGGGCCACCGTGGCCCTCGAACCGCTGCAGCAGTGGCGCGCGGTCTACGCGAGCTTTCCGGACCTGCCGTCGGCGGCCGCCGTGCTGAGGCCGCTGTGCGACGTTGAGCCCGCGCCGCGGCTGGTCTCGTGCGACAACCCGGCCGTGTCGGCCGCCTTCCCGGAGGACACCGCCATGCCCGCGGGGCGCGCCAGCCTGCGCGTCGTCGTCGACGCCGCGACGCTCGACGGCGTGGTGGCGCTCGTCGAGGGCGGCGGCGGACGGATCGAGGACGTGCGGGAGGGGCTGAACGCCGTGCTGCACGCCTCGACCCTCAGCTACAACCACGCGGTCGAATGGGTGCAGAAGCGCTCGACGGTCCCGCTGTTCCACGTCGAGGTGGGCGGACCCGCCCTGCCGGAGAAGTGCGCCGCGGTCGAGTCGGTCTACCCCGGCGGGATGCTCCATCTCGAGGGCACCCGGTCGCGTCCGAACGGGTTGCTGGTGGCGCCGTTCCGCTCCGAGCGCGACGTGCGCGAGGGGTACGAGAGTCTGGCCGCGCTGGGCATCGGCCACCACGACGCCCACCAGTGGATGGTCGACACCCGGGTCGACGAGGCGATCGCGACAGCGGCACGCACCGACCCTCAGGGTCTGTTGAACCCCGGCAGGCTGCCCGTCGAGACGCGCCCGGGCGGCCGCGGGGCGGCTGGCCGTGGCTGAGACGCGGACGATCGACGTCGTGGTGACGCGCCGCCGATCCGCCGCCCAGGACGTGGTGCTCCTCGACCTCGCCCCGGCCGTCGGGACCCTGCCCCGGTGGGCGCCCGGCGCGCACGTCACGGTGGTGCTCGACGACGGGCGGGAGCGGCAGTACTCCCTGTGCTCCGACCCCGACGACGGGACGACGTGGCGCATCGGCGTGCTGCGCCAGCGGGAGGTCTCGGCGTGGTTGCACGAGAACGCCCGCGTCGGGTGCACGCTTCGGGTGCGAGGACCCGCGAACCACTTCCTGTTCGCGCCGAGCCCCGGCCGGCGGTACGTCTTCGTCGCCGGCGGGATCGGGATCACACCTCTCGTGCCGATGCTGGCTGCGGCCGCTGCGGCCGGGAACGAGTTCTCCCTGCTCTATCTGGGACGCTCGCGGGCCTCGATGGCGCTGGTCGAGGAGCTCGAGGAACGCTACCGGGGCCGGGTCGAGGTGTTCGCTGCGGACGAGGGCGTGCGCCTCGACCTCTCCGCGCGCTTCGCGGGGCAGCAGGCGCGGACCGTCGTGTACGGGTGCGGGCCGGCGCGGCTGCTCGACGGGCTGGGGGCCGCGCTCGACGACCGACCGCCCGGCAGCCTGCACGTCGAGCGCTTCGCGCCGAGGACCTTCGCCCCTCCGCGGTGGGCCGAGCGGTTCCGGCTCGAGCTGTTGATGTCTGCCGAGACGCTGACCGTCGAGCCGCACGAGTCCGTGCTCGACGTGCTGGAACGGCACGACGTTCCCGTCGTCTCGAGCTGCCGCGTCGGCACCTGCGGCACGTGCGAGGTGGCGGTCGTCGACGGGGAGGTCGAGCACCGGGACTCGGTGCTCTCGCCCGAGGAGCAGGCCGGCAACCGCTCCATGATGCCCTGTGTCTCCAGGGCGTGCGGCCCCGTCCTCACGCTCGACCTGTGACCACGGGGAGCGTTCCGTCGTCGGCGCCAGGCCCTGGATGCACAGCCGCGCCACCCCGGACGGCCGTCTCCGCACGAGAGACGGCCGCCCCGGGGTGGTGCCGTCAGTCCTCGTTGGCCGCCGACGGCTTGGCGAGGCCAGCGGAGATGAGGTCCATCACCGAGGAGTCGGCGAGCGTGGTCGCGTCGCCCACGGTGCGGTTCTCGGCGACGTCGCGCAGCAGGCGGCGCATGATCTTGCCGGACCGGGTCTTGGGCAGCTCCGGCACGACGAGGATGCGGCGCGGCTTGGCGATCGGGCCGATCTCCTTGGCGACGTGGTTGCGCAGCTCCTGCTGCACCTCCTCGGCACCCTCCGGCGTCGAGGCGCGGTCCGCGTGCTCGCCCCGCAGGATGACGAACGCGACGACCGCCTGGCCGGTGGTCTCGTCGGCGGCGCCGACGACGGCGGCCTCGGCCACGACGTCGTGCGAGACGAGGGCGGACTCGATCTCCGTGGTCGACAGGCGGTGGCCGGAGACGTTCATGACGTCGTCCACGCGGCCGAGCAGCCAGATGTCGCCGTCCTCGTCCTTCTTGGCGCCGTCGCCGGCGAAGTAGAGGCCCTCGAACCGCGACCAGTACGTGTCCTTGAAGCGCTGCAGGTCGCCCCAGATGCCGCGCAGCATGGACGGCCACGGCTCGGAGAGCACGAGGTAGCCGCCACCGCCGTCGGGCACGGAGTGCGCCTCGTCGTCGACGACGTCGGCCACGATGCCGGGCAGCGCGACCTGCGCCGAGCCGGGCTTCGTGGCGGTGACGCCGGGCAGCGGGCTGATCATGATGGCGCCCGTCTCGGTCTGCCACCAGGTGTCGACGATGGGGGCGGTGTCGCCGCCGATGACGCGCCGGTACCACATCCACGCCTCGGGGTTGATGGGCTCGCCCACCGAGCCGAGCACGCGCAGGCTCGACAGGTCGAAGCCGGCGGGGATGTCCTCGCCCCACTTCATGCAGGTGCGGATCGCCGTCGGCGCGGTGTAGAGGATCGAGACCTTGTACTTCTCGACGAGCTCCCACCAGCGGCCACGGTGCGGGGTGTCCGGCGTGCCCTCGTACAGCACCTGGGTGGCGCCGTTGGTCAGCGGCCCGTACACGACGTAGGTGTGGCCGGTGACCCAGCCGATGTCGGCGGTGCACCAGTAGACGTCGCTCTCCGCCTTGAGGTCGAAGACGTTCTTGTGGGTGTACGCCGCCTGCGTGAGGTAGCCGCCCGTGGTGTGCAGGATGCCCTTCGGCTTCCCCGTGGTGCCGGAGGTGTACAGGATGAACAGCGGGTGCTCCGCGTCCACCTCGACGGGCTCGTGGACCGGGCTGGCCTGCTCCAGGGCGTCGTGCCACCAGACGTCGCGGCCGTCGGTCCACGCGACGTCCTGCTCGGTGCGGCGCACGACGAGCACGTGCTCGACGGTCGTCGCGGGCTCGCCGTCCTTGGGAGCGAGCGCATCGTCGACGGCGGGCTTGAGGGCCGACGGCGCGCCGCGGCGGTAGCCGCCGTCGGCGGTGATCACGAGCTTGGCCTCGGCGTCGGCGATGCGGCTGCGCAGCGCGTCGGCGGAGAAGCCGCCGAAGACCACGGAGTGCGGGGCGCCGATGCGCGCGCACGCGAGCATCGCGACGACCGACTCGACGAGCATCGGCAGGTAGACGACGACGCGGTCGCCCTTGCTGACGCCCAGCGACGTGAGGGCGTTCGCGGCCCGGGAGACCTCGGCCTGCAGGTCCGCGTAGGTGACGGTGCGGGTGTCGCCCGGCTCGCCCTCGAAGTGGATGGCGACCCGGTCGCCGAGACCCGCCTCGACGTGCCGGTCCACCGCGTTGTACGCGGCGTTGAGCTTCCCGTCGGCGAACCACTTCGCCACCGGGGCCCCGGACCAGTCGAGGGTCTGGGTGAACGGCGTGGACCAGCTGACCAGCTCCCTCGCCTGGTCGGCCCAGAACCCGAGCCGGTCGGCCGCGGCCTCCTCGTACAGGGACGCCTGGGCGTTCGCCTGCGCCGCGAAGGCGGGGCTGGGCGGGAACGCTCGCGTCTCGTGCAGCAGGTTCTCGAGGCTGGGGGCGGTGGTCTCGTTCTCTGGCACGCTTACCTCCGGTGCGCATCGTCGCTGGTGCGGTCCCGCCGGCGCGACGTGTCGCGCCCCGGGGACGGCGGCGCCCCGCGGGGCCCGCCGTCGGGAGTCTAGACCTCGCGCGTGACCGGGGTCACGCCGTCCCACGGTTCGGCCACCTTCCTTGCAAAATCGTCGGGCGCGCCCACCGGTGGCCGTCCTGACCCGTCGGCGGCATCCTGAGCAGGGCGTTCGCGACGAGTCCGGAGACTGGGCCGGCAGCAGGGAGGCGCGACGGTGACCTTCGTCCACCACAGGACCCTCGACGACGCGCTGCGATGGCTGCGCTCGGGGCACGACGTCCACGTCACCGGCGACGTCGGCGCAGGGCGCAGCACCGTCCTGCGGGCGCTGGCCGACGCACGGCGCTCCTCCGGTGCGGCCGTCGTCGAGCTCGCCGGGGCAGCGGGCGGGGAGGCCGTGCCGCTCGGCGCGTTCCTCACCCATCCCACGCTGCGGCCCCGCGGGACCGTCCCGAGGTGGGGAGCGACCGAGGCGGCGGCCGTCCTCGACGAGGCGCTCGCCGGTCGCCAGGCCACCGTCGTCGTCGACGACGCGCACCTGCTCGACCGCCCGTCGCTCGCCGTCGTCGACAGCGTGGCGCGGCTGCGGCGCGACCGGATGCGCCTCGTCACGACCGTCCCGCCGGGCGTGCCGGTCGACGGCGCGTGGTCCGTCCTCGTGCGGGGGGCCGCCGCGGTCCCGGTCGAGCCCCTGGGCGTGAACGAGGTGGCGACGCTGATCGGCGACCTCCTGGGCGGCCAGGTCGAGGGCAGCCTCGCGGCGACCGTGACCGGGCGGTCGGGCGGGAACCCGCGCGCCGCGGGCGCGCTGGTGGTCGCGGCGGCAGGGGCCGGCGCCGTCGCCCAGGTGCAGGGCCGGTGGTCGCAGGTGCACAACCTCGAGTCGGTGCCGACCGACTCCGTGGTGCACGGGCTGCTCGGCGGGCTCCCCGACACGTTGCGCCAGGGGCTCGAGGCGCTCGCCTGGTTCGGGCTGCTCGACGTCGACCACGCGGGCGTGCTGCTCGGCGAGGACCGGCTCGCCGCGCTCGACGCCGCCGGGAGGGTCGCCGTCGACGAGCGACCCGACGCCCGCCTCGTCGCGGTGAGCCCGCCCGTGCTCGCTCAGGCGCTGCGCGCCGGCCTCACCGGTGCGAGGCGGGCGGTGCTGCGCGAGCAGGCGGAGCAGATGCTCGGGGTCAGCAGACCCGCGGGCGGTGAGGACACCGGCGGGGACTCGCCGCTGGCGGCCCTCGCCGGGGCACCCGTGCCCGAGGACCAGCCGGTGCACCAGCAGGTCACGATCGTCACCGAGTCGGTGCGCACGCGGGCGGCATTGTGGTCGCACACGTGGGCGGCGCGGCGCGACGTCGCGAGCGCGCTCCCGCTGCTGCGGCTGCACCTCGTGGACGGCCTCGCCCCGGTGGAGGCGGACGAGATCTTCGCCGGCACCTCGCGGGCCCCGACCGACGACCCCGAGCAGGTGGCGGCCTACGTCGTCCTGCGCGGACAGTGGGCCGTGCAGGGAGGCGGGACGGCGCGCGAGGGGTTCCTGCACGACCCCGGCCCGTCCGGGCAGGTCGCGCTCGACGACGTCGGCGAGCCGTTCCTGCACTACCTCGACGACGTGTACGGCGAGCCCGAGCGCGCCCCGGACGCCGCGGCGTTCGACGTGGAGACCGACGTCCCGCGCTCCCTGCGTGGCTACGCCGTCGTCCAGCAGGTCCGGGCCGAGCTGGAGGCGGGCTCCCCCGACCGCGCGCTCGAGCTGCTGGGCAGCTGGCACGGCACGCCCCACCAGCGGCCCTACACGCACCGGCTGGACGCCCTGCGCGGTGACGCGCTGCTCATGGTGGGTCAGGTGGACGACGCCGTGACGTGGGCGCGCGAGCGCGTCAGCGCCGCCTACGACGAGGTCAGCCCGTTCGGCATCCGGCTGGCGGCGCGCGGGCTCGCGACCGCGCTGTTCCTGCGCGGCGACCACGACCGGGCCCTGCGCGCGCTGAGCGTGGTGCTGCGGCTCGGGCGCGTCGGCCCGGTGATGAGCCCCTACGACGAACGGATCTTCGCGCTCGCCGCGATGCTGCACGCCCGGGCCGGGCACCACGACCTCGCGCGGACCCTGCTCGACGAGCTGGAGCGCACCCCGCGCCCGTTCGTCCCCGTGCTCGACTTCATGCGGCCGTGGGCCCGGATGGAGGTGGAGCACGCGGCGACCGGCGGCGAACCCGACGGCGAGCCGCTGTGGGCCGCGGGGGAGGACCTGTGGGCGCGCGGCTGGACCGCGTCGGCCGTGTTCTGCTGGGCGCTCACGCCGCAGGTGCTCGACGACGCACGCCTCGCCCGACTGGAGGAGGGCTTCGGGGCCGTGCACGTGCCGCTGCTGGCGCCCGCCGTACGGCTGCACCGGCACCTCGCGCACGGCACCAGCGGCGTCGTCCTCGAGTCGTTGCGCGCCATGCGCACGCGCGGACCGCTGGCCCACGTCGCCCTCGCGACCGTGCAGCGGCGTCGTGCGGCCGAGGGGCGGGCCGCGCTCACCGCCGACGACGTCGCCGCGGCG
This sequence comes from Isoptericola sp. NPDC019482, assembly GCF_040632295.1. Taxonomy (NCBI): domain Bacteria; kingdom Bacillati; phylum Actinomycetota; class Actinomycetes; order Micrococcales; family Promicromonosporaceae; genus Isoptericola; species Isoptericola sp. NPDC019482. The sequence continues at coordinate 87,242 of NZ_JBEYBQ010000007.1, read as the reverse complement.
ACCGGCGCCACCACCGCGCGCACCGCCGTCGGCCCGGCGTCGCTCCTCACCGCCCGGGAGGACGAGATCGTGACCCTCGTGCGCGACGGCCTCGCCAACCGCGAGATCGCCAGCCGCCTCTTCCTGTCCGTGCGGACCGTCGAGAGCCATCTGTACCGGGCGATGCAGAAGCTGGGCGTCTCCGACCGGCGGCAGCTCGGCGGGTGACGGCGGTCAGGCCGCCTGCTCGTCCTGCGGAGCGCGGCGCCCATGCCAGGCGCGCCACCACAGACTGACCGCCCAGAGGAGGAACACGCCGGCGACGACGTACACGGCCACCGAGCGCTGCTCACCGTTGACGGCGGAGTTGACGTACCCCAGCCACGGGACGGCATAGGCGACGCGGCCGCGCACCTGGTACTCCTGCACGGGGTCGTCGGCGGTGGCGTTCGCGTCGCCCTGCACGGTGAAGGTCCGCGAGCCGTCCTGGTGGTTGTCGATCGCGATGACGCGGTGCGTGATCGCCGTCGGGTCGTCCGGGTTGGGCAGGTAGGTGACGATGTCGCCGATGCGGACGTCCTCCGGCTCGACCGGCAGGACGACGGCGAGGGAGCCGACCGGCAGGTTCGGCTCCATCGACCCCGACAGGATGGTCAGCGGGATGCCGCCCATCATCTTCGGCACCACGATCACCACCGCCGCCAGCAGCAGCACCAGGCCCAGCAGGCCGTACGTGAACCCCGTCCACAGGCCCGACAGCACCGGGTGCCGGTCCTGCCGGCCGCGGTCAGGTTCCGCCGCCGGTCCGTTTGCCGCGTCGTCCGCGATGATGTCGACCTCCCCCGGTCGTCCGCGAGGGGCCTGCCTCGCGGGCGTTGCTCAGTCTGCCTGGTCGTTCTCCGACGTCGCCATCGGGCGTGCCGACGACGGCGTGGCGGCGGCCGCCTCGTCCTCGAGCCGCTGCACGATCTCATCGGCGCTGCCCGCGCCGAGCAGCGCGTCGACGGCGTCCGCCGCCTCCTGGAGCGCCCGGAGCGACTCGTCGGTGCCCGACTCCTGCGCCTGCTCCCACGCCTCCTCGAGCGCGTCGACCGCCTGCTTCGCGTCCTCTGAGCCCTCCGCGCCCGCCGTTCCGGCCGGCTCCTCGGGGGCGAGCGACTCGTCGGCGATGTCGTCGGCGCCGTCGTCGGCGCCGTCGGCGGTGGTGTCGGCGGTGGTGTCCGTGGTCTCCGGGTCGGTGCCGGCACCCGGCGTCGTCGTGGCGCCGGACGCGGCGTCGTCCGCCGGCCCGTCAGCAGCCTTCGCCTTCGAGCTGTCGGTCTGCGTGTCGGACGACGGTGCCTGCTCGGCCGCGGATGGCGTGCCGCCCCAGTTCGGCTCGGTGAGGGCGCCCGCTCCGGTGGCGAAGTCGACGTGGGTCGTGACCGTCGAGACGTCCCACGCACTCAGGTTCCCGACCATCGACGACGCGCTGCGGAACATGGCGTCCATGGCCGTGACCTTGCCGGTGTTCCACATGGTGAGGTCGCCGTTGAAGCTGCTCGCGCCGTCGAACATGTGGGACATGTCGGTGACATGGGCGGTGCCCGTGCCCGGCCGCCACTTGACCTCCTTCGAGAAGGCCCGAGCGTTCTGGAACATGCCCTTCATCGTCGTCACCGAGCTCACGTCCCACTGGTCGAGAGCCTGGTTGAACCCGGAGTCGGCAAACATGTAGGACATGTCCTCGACGTTCTGGGTCTTGCTTCCCCAGTTGTTGAGGGACTTGGACAGCTCCTTGGTGCCGCGGAACATCGCGGACATGGTGACGACGCTCGACACGTCCCAGCGGGGGAGCTGCCCGCCCGAGTAGTCGACCGCGTTCTCGAACATGTGCGACATGTCGGCGACGGAGCTGACGTCCCAGCCCGGGAACGTCGCGGCAAGGCTCGCTGCGTCCTCGAACGTGCTCTTCATGGTCGTGACGGAGCTGACGTCCCAGCTCCCGATCCCGGCTCCGGCCGTGCCTGTGAAGCTCGTCGCCCGGCGGAACATGGCCTCCATGGTGGTGAGGCTCGACGTGGTCCACGCCGACAGGTCGCCGTCGAACGCGGCGGCGCCGTCGAACATCGACCGCATGGTGGTGACCTGCGAGACGTCCCACTCGCGGATCGTCCCGTCGTAGTTCTCCGCACCGGCGAACATGAAGCTCATGTCCTCCACGGCGGAGGTGTTCCACCCCTGGACGTCGCCGTCGAAGGTCGCCGCCCCGTCGAACATGTGGGCCATCGTGGTGACGTGCGCCGTGTTCCAGCGGTTGCCGTCGGTGTTGAGGTTCTGGTTCAGGGCGGAGGCGCCCTGGAACATCGCGGACATGTTCGTGACGCTCGAGGTGTCCCACGTCTCCAGGGCACGGTTGAACGCCGTCGCTCCGCGGAACATGGCCGACATGTCCGTGACGGACGACGTGTCCCACATCCGGAGGTCGTGGTCGAACAGCGACGCGCCGTCGAACATGTGCGCCATCGAGGTGACCTTCGAGGTGTCCCAGTTCTGCACGGTGTCGCCGTCCGCCCAGGTGCCGCCGGTGTAGCTCGTGGTGCCCTGGAACATCGCCTCCATGGTGGTGACGTTGCTCGTGTCGGTGAACTTGACCGGGCCGGTGAAGCTCGTCGCGCCCGCGAACATGAAGGACATGTCGGTGACGCTGGAGGTGTCCCAGGAGATGTTGCTCTGCTTGAACGTCGTGGCGCCGTCGAACATGTGGGCCATGGTGGTGACCTTGGACGGGGTCCATTCCCCGATGTAGATGCCCTGCTCGGCGGTCGACGCGGTGCCCGCATCGTTGAACGCGTACGCGGCGTCCGTGAGCCCGTTCGGCAGGGAACCGACGTACTGGAGGTGGCTGGCGTTGAGGAAGGCGTACCGCGCCGACGTCGACCCGATGTTGTCCGTCCATCCCTGGACGTGGGTGAGTCCGCCGATCTGCTCGACGGTCTGCTCCTTCGAGCCGAAACCCTCGAACGTCCCGGTGATGCCGATGTAGGCGCCCTCGGAGGTGTAGACGGGGGACTCGTTGTAGCCGTCCTTGGCTGCCGTGGTCGTGTTGCCCCAGTTGATGGTCGTGTCCTCGCCCGGGTTGGTGAGGTAGAAGCCCACCTTGTGGTCGGCGTCGTCCGCGAGCGTGAAGCTCAGGTTGACCGTGCCGCCGGGGGCCGAGCTCCGGCTCGTGATGAGGGTGCCCGCATCGAGCGTCGCCGTGTCCGTCCACGAGTGGCCGTTGCTCAGCGTGACGGTGAGCTTGCTGAGGTCGATCGTCTCGGTCCCGGCCGGCAGGCTCGCGTCGGCGGAGACGGTGAGCTTGAGGCCGACCGTCTTCTGGCCGGTGGACTCCGATGTGCCGCCCGGGATCGTCGCCGGGTCCGACGCGACCGACAGCGCGATGTGGTCCTCGATCGCGGCGGGCATGAAGGCACCGGTGACCCCCGGCTCGAACGACGCCTCGAGGTTGTCCCCGACGGCGGTGACGGGCACGTTCCAGACCGTGTACGTGAGCGTGGTGCCGGCGCTGAGCCGGTCCTCGGCGGGGTCGAACGCGGCCCAGCCCTTGGTCCACGACCCGCCGGTGACGGCGTCGGTCCCGATCGCCAGGCTCCCCGTGGTGACCGTCCCCCCGACCGGCGTGGAGGCGTTCCACGCCGCGAACGAGCCCGCACCCGGCAGCGTGACGAGCAGGGCCGCAACGGCTGCCATCGCGAGCAGCATCGCCCGCAGCGGGTTCGTGGACCGGACCTGGCGCGTCATCTCATACCTGTCTTCGTGTCGCAGGGACGTGATGGTGGTGACCGCGGGCGGCGACGCTCGGGGGAGGAGCAAGCCGCCGCCCGCGGCGGTTCAGACGCTCAGTTCGTGACCTGGGTCAGCTTGACCGCGATGTCGTCCAGCGTGACCGCGGCGGCCTGGCCGGCGTTCGAGCCGGTGCTCGCGTACGCGACGGTGACGGTGACCGGCAGGTCCTGCGCCGTCTTGACGCTGGTGTCGATGGCGCTCTGGTCGACCGTGACGTCGACGGTCACGTCTTCGCCGAACTCGTTGGCGATACTCGCGGTGGTGTCGATGTCCGACTGGATCACCAGGTTGTCGCCGTAGGCGATGACCTTGGCGGTGTCCCGGCGCACGAGCGTGTCGCCCGGCACCATGCGGAAGTCGGCGATGGAGGTGATCGGCGAGTCGTCGCTCGTGTCGGTCCACTCGCCCTTCTCGTAGCTGTCGACCTTCAGTTCACCGGCCGTGACGGTGTCGCCCTGTCCGACGCTGAGGTCCGCGTTCCACGCGGCGAACGTCCCGGCCCCGCCCAGCAGGACGGCGATGCCGGCAGCAGCGGCGACGGTGCCCTTGACGGCACCCTTCTTCGTGGTCGTGTTCGTCATTTTTCTGTTCCTCCCCTGTGGGCTGAGGTCTGACGCTCGCTGCGCCTGACACATCCACGGTCGGCGACCGTCGTCGCGCGCGGGGAATGCACGGCACCGGCCGTAGGTACGGCCGCGCCCACGACCTGGGGCGACGTCCGTCGTCGTCCGCGAGTGCAGTAGCCCGGGGCACTACTGAGCCGGCCGTCCGCAGTAGCCCCGAGCACGGGTGGCGCGTCGCGGGACGGGGCGAAAAGTCCGGGCTTCTGTCGTCGGGCCCTGGTAGATGTCGACCATGGCGACCCCCTACGTGTCCTGGCCGCGCGAGGCGGGCGACCTCCGCCTGCGCGTCCCGACGAGCCGCGACGTCGACCGCGTGCTGGCGTGGCGCAACGAGCCCGACGTGACCCGGTGGCTGCTGCGCACCACGCAGGACGGCGACGAGCTGCGGGCGTCATGGCGCCGCGCGCTCGACGACCCCTACGACCAGGTGGTCCTGGCCGACCTGGACGGCGTCGTCGTCGCGACCGGCATGCTGGAGGTGAGCGACGGGATGGGCCAGCCACAGGGCGACTCGTGGCGCCGTGCCGAGGGCTCGATCGGCTACCTCGTCGACCCGGCGTACGCGGGGCGGGGGATCGCGACCGCCCTCGCGGGCGCCCTGCTCGACGTCGCGTTCACCGACCTGGGCCTGCACCGCGTGACCGCCGGCTGCTTCGCGGCGAACGACGCGTCGTGGCGGGTCATGGAGAAGCTCGGGATGCGCCGCGAGCAGCACGGCGTCCGCGACTCGTGGCACGACGAGCTGGGCTGGGTCGACGGCTACACCTACGGCGTCCTCGCGGACGAGTGGGCGGGCGTCCCCGAGCGGCAGCCCGCCGACTGAGGCGCCGGGCCCGGACACGAGGACGGCGCCCGGGTTGCAGGACACCGAGCGCCGTTCTCGCCAGCCCGGACGTGGGTAGCAGGCGCTTGGTCCGATCACTGGGTGGGGTCGTTCCCACCGAGTGGGTCCTCAACCGGGGACTTCCTTAGCGTGGGTCCCTCGTCCGGCTGTTCCCTTCCATGGAACGCCCGCCCGCCCAGGGGTGCAAGCGCTCAGGCGTGCCGACGCCGCCACCAGCGGCGGAGCAACCAGGCGGCCACGGCGGCGAGGACGATGCCGCCCGCGGCGAGCGCCACGGCGGGCGGCCGGATCGCGGAGCGCAGCGCGACGGGCCGGGAGAACGTGAGCACGCCCCAGCCGTTCTCGGCGGCCACGCGCCGCAGCGACTTGTCCGGGTTGACGGCGAAGCCGTGGCCGACGGCGCCCAGCATCGGGGCGTCGGTGACCGAGTCGGAGTAGGCGTAGGAGCGCTCGAGGTCGTAGCCGCGCCGGGCCGCGAGCTCGCGCACGGCCTCGGCCTTCTGCTCCCCGTAGGCGTAGAACTCGATCTCCCCGGTGTACCGGCCGTCGTCGACGGCCATGCGGGTGGCGACGACGTGGTCGGCGCCCAGCACGGTGGCGATCGGCTCGACGAGCTCGGTGCCGGAGGCGGAGACGATGACGACGTCGTGCCCGAGCTCGTGGTGCTCGGCGATGAGCTCCACGGCCTCGGCGTAGACGTAGGGGTCGATGAGCTCGTGCACGGTCTCGGCGACGATCTGCTGCACCTTGCTCACCTCCCACCCGGTGGCGAGCTCGGACAGGTGCTTGCGCATCCGCTCGGTCTGGTCGGCGTCGGCGTTGCCGGCGTAGAAGAGGAGGTGCGCGTACGCGCTGCGCAGCACGTCCCCGCGGGTGATGAGGCCCCCGGCATAGAACGGCTTGGAGAACGCCGCCGACGAGCTCGTCGCGATGATCGTCTTGTCGAGGTCGAAGAACGCCGCGACGCGCGCCGGTGCCGCCTCGCGCGGTCCGGGTCGCTGGTCGGTCACGGGGCGAGCCTAGCCGTGCGGGTCGCGGGGTCGGGCCGGATCTCATGCACAACTGTTGTGCAGAAGTCTTGTGCAGAAGAGTTGTGCACGGTTACTGTGCACGCATGGAACCGGAGCGCCCCTACACCCACCTCGAGCTGACCGCAGAGGCCGCCAAGGTGCTCGCCCACCCGTTGCGCTCGCGGCTGCTCGGCGCGCTGCGGCGCGGCGGTCCTGCGTCGGCGACGGCGCTCGCGGCCGAGCTGGCCACGAACACGGGGGCGACCAGCTACCACCTGCGCAAGCTGGAGTCCGTCGGCCTCGTGACCGACACGGAGGAGGGGCGCGGCAAGGAGCGGCTCTGGGCGGCGGCCACGCAGAGCCACGGCTGGCGCGACTCCGACTTCGGTGGCGACGAGGACGCGCAGACCGCGCTCGGCTGGCTGGTGCGCGACTACCACCGGCAGTTCGACACGAACTACGCCCACTGGCTCGACGTCGCCGACAGCTGGCCGAAGGAGTGGACCGACGTGGCCGGCATGACCGACACCTGGGTCGAGGTCACGCCCGAGCAGGCGGCGGAGATGGCGGAGGAGCTCGAGGGCGTCGTCAACAAGTACCTGCGCGTCGGCACCGGCGACCCCCGCGCCCGGCGCCTGCACCTGTGGCGCTTCCTGTTCCCGCTCGACGCCGACGACGTGCCCGACACCGGGACCGCCGCCGTCGACGAGGGTTCCGAGAGCGCCTCCTCGACCAAGGACGACGAGTCATGAGCCCGCAGCGCGTCTTCCTCCTGCTCACCGCCACGCGGTGGTTCCCCGTCGGTCTGGTCGTCACCGTCACGACACTGCTGCCGATCGAGCGTGGCCTCACCGTGGGCCAGACCCTCACCCTCGCCTCGGTGATGGGCCTCGTCGTGTTCGCGCTCGAGCTCCCGACCGGCGGCACCGCCGACGCCGTCGGGCGGCGCCCGATGCTCATCGCCTCCGCCGTGGTGCAGGTGCTGGCGGCCACCACCTTCCTGCTGGCGCAGTCCTTCTGGGCCTTTCTCGTCGCGTCGGGGCTCATGGGCATGTTCCGGGCGCTGGACTCCGGCCCGCTCGAGGCGTGGTTCGTCGACGCCGTGCACGCGAAGCATCCCGGGGCCGACGTCGACCGCACGCTCGCCCACCAGGGCACCGTCCTCGGGGTGTCGATCGCCCTCGGCGCGCTCGTGTCCGGCGGGCTGATCTGGTGGCACCCGTTCGCCGCGTGGTCGGCGCTCGCGCTCCCGTACGCCGCGTACTGCGTGCTCGCCGTCGTGCACCTGGTGATGGTCGTGCTGCTGGTGCGGGAGGTACGCCCGCGGACGGTCGCACGCGGCGTCGCCCTGGTCGAGGCCGTCAGGCCGGTCGGTGCGCGGGCCCGGTGGGGCGTGGCGCTGCGGTCGGTCACGAGCGCGGCGCGGCAGGCGCCTGCGAGCATCGCGTCGGGGCTGCGGCTGGCCCGGGACAACCGGGTGCTGCGCGGGCTGCTGCTCGTCGAGATCTTCGCCGCGGCGGCGATGGTGGTCTTCGAGTCCCTGCAACCCGTGCGGCTCGCGGAGCTGCTGGGCGGCGAGGCGCAGGCAGCCGCCGTCATGGGGCCCGTCGCCTCGGTCGGCTGGGGAGCGTTCGCCCTCGGCGCGGCCCTGTGCGGCTTCGCCAGCCGCCGGTTCGGGGTGGCCCGCACGGCGATGGCCGCCCGCGTGCTCAACGGCCTCGGGGCCGTCTGGATGGGTCTGGCCGCAGGGCCCGTGATGCTGGTGGTCGCCTACCTCGTCACCTACGGGCTGCACGGCAGCTCGGGTCCGGGCTACAGCGCTCTGCTGCACCGCGAGGCGCGGCGCGACAACCGGTCCACCGTGCTGTCCATGGCGTCGATGGTGGGGTTCGCGTCGTACGCCGTCGTGTCACCCGCACTCGGCTGGGTGGCGCAGACGGCGTCGACGCCGCTCGCGATGGTGCTCGGCGGCGCGTTCAGCGTGCTCGGCGTCCTGTGCTTCCTGCCGGCGCTGCGCGCGGAGCGGGAGCGGGGCCGCCGAGCCGTCGACGTGGTGGACGACGTCCCGCAGGACGCCGCCGCGGCCTGACGCCGCACGGAGCCCGCCCCCAGGTGGGCGTCGTCCACAGATCGCCGCTTACCGGGCCGGCGTCCATGCGCCGCGGACCAGCCTGGGCGCATGGACGACGACGCACCCACCCGCACGTTGACCCGGCCGCCGAGCCCTGAGTTGGTCGACACCAGGCCGACGACCGCGTGGCCCCCGCCCGGACCCGCGCCGTGGCCGCCGGGTCGCGGCCGCCGCACGGTCGCCGTCGTCGGCGCGTGCGGCGGCGCCGGGGTGAGCACCTTGGCCGCGGCCCTCGCCCAGGGGCTGCGGCGGGCCGGGGAGGGCGCCGTCCTCGTGGACCTCGACCTGCCCGGCCCCGGCGCCGACGTGCTGCTCGGCATCGAGGACGAGCCCGGCGCCCGCTGGACCGAGCTGGCCGCCGCCCGCGGTGACGTGGACGGCGCCGGCCTGGTCGCGGCGCTGCCCCGCTGGCACTCGGTGCCCGTGCTCTCCGGGTCCCGGTTGAGCCCCGCCCGTCCCGACGACGCGGTCGTGGTGGACGTCTGCACCGGGCTGCTCCGCGGCGGCGAGACCGTGGTGCTCGACCTGCCCCGGCCCGCGGCCTGGACCGCGGCCGCACGCCTGCTCGTGACCTCCGCCGACGTCGTCCTGCTCGTCGTGCCGTGCACGGCCCCGGGCGTCGCCGGGGCGCTCGCGACCTGGGCGGAGCTCGTCGAGCTCGGCGTGCGGGACCCGTGGCTCGTCGCCCGACGCCCGGCTCCCGGCCGCGTCGACGCCGCCGCCCTGGGGGACGCCGTCGGGCTGCCGGTGGTCACGACCGTGCGCACGGACCCCCGCCTGGCCGCCGCCGTCGACCGCGGCGACGGCCCGCCCGCCGGCCGACGGACCCCGCTCGGGCGTGCCGTGGCCCCGCTGGTCACGGCGCTCGCGGGAGGGCGGTCATGACCGGCCGCGCGCTCGTCGACCGCGACCTGCTCGACGACGTCCGGGCACGCGTCGGCGGGTCCGGCGCGGCGCTCGACGACGCCGCCGTGCGTGACGCGTTGCGGGCCACCGGACGCGTGTTCGGTTCGGCGGCGCTGGCCGACCTGACCCGCGCCGCGCGGGCGGAGCTCACCGGCGCCGGGCCGCTGCAGGAGCTGCTCGACGCGCCCGACGTCACCGACGTGCTCGTCAACGGCCCGCGCGACGTCTGGGTGGACCGTGGCGACGGCCTGCACCGCGTGGACCTCGATCTCGGCACTCCCGACGCCGTGCGGGCGCTCGCCGTGCGGATGGCGGCCGTCGCCGGCCAGCGCCTCGACGACGCGGCCCCGACCGTCGACGCCCGGATGCCCGACGGCACCCGGCTGCACGCCGTGGTGGAGCCCGTCGCGCCCGCGGGGGCGGTCATCGCGCTCCGCGTGCTGCGGCAGGCGGCGCACTCCGTGGCGTCGCTCGTGTCCGGCGGCGCGCTGCCGCCGGGTGGGAGGGCGTGCTGCGGGGCCTGGTGACCGGCCGGGCCAACCTCCTCGTGACGGGCGGCACCGGCACGGGCAAGACGACCCTGCTCGCCGCGCTGCTCTCCCTGGTGCCTCCCGCCGAGCGGGTGCTCGTGGTCGAGGAGGCCCGCGAGCTCGCGCCGCAGCACCGGCACGTCGTGTCCCTCGCGGCCCGGCGCCCCAACGTCGAGGGCGTGGGCGAGGTGACGCTCACCGAGCTGGTGCGCGGTGCACTGCGGATGCGGCCCGACCGGATCGTCGTGGGCGAGTGCCGCGGCGCCGAGGTCCGCGAGCTGCTCCTGGCGATGAACACCGGGCACGACGGCGGGATGGCCACCGTGCACGCCAACGCCGTCGAGCACGTGCCCGCGCGGCTCGAGGCGCTCGCGGCCCTCGCGGGGATGCCGCGCGACGCGGTCGCCGCGCAGGCGGCCGCGGCGCTGGACGTGGTGCTCCACCTGCGACGGCGCGGCGGGCGGCGACACCTCGCCGAGCTCGGCCTCGTCGGGCGTGGCGACGACGGTCGGCTGGTGGTCCGCCGCGCGGCGACGTGGGAGCCGGGCGCGGACCCACGGCCCGACGTCGCGTGGGAGGAGCTCACGGGGCGGTGGACGTCGTGACGGACCTCGGCGCCGGTCTCGGCGGGGGCGCAGACCTGGCGTCCGGACCGGCCGCGGTCGGGCTCTGGGTGGCGCTCGCCGCGTGGCTCGTGCTGGCGCGCGGCGGACGGCGCCCGGGCGCTCTCGCTCGCCCCGCGATCGCGCGCTCCGGTTCCCGACGCGCGGTGCTGCTCCACCGCGGACGGGACGCGTCGACCGAGGCGGACGCGGTGCGGGTCGCCGTCGCCCAGGTCGTGGCGCTGCTGCGGGCCGGGGCCCCGCCGGCAGCGGCCTGGTCGCGGGCGCTCGGGGTGCCGGTCGACACCACGGGCGTCCCCGACCAGGCGGCCCTGGCGCCGATGGTCGGCGGGGCCCGCCATGCCCGGTCGGTGGTGGCCGCGACGGTGCTCGCGCGGGACGTCGGTGCGCCCCTGGCGTCGGTGCTGGACGCCGTGTCGGGGGCGCTCGTGGCCGAGGCGGAGGCCCGAGCGGAGCGGGACGCGTCGTTGGCCGGACCGCGGGCGACCGCGCGGGTGCTGATGTGGCTGCCCCTGCTGGGGGCCGCGCTCGGCTGGGTGCTGGGCGCCGACCCGCTGGCGACGGCGCTCGACGGCGGCGTCGGATCCGCCGCGGTCGGCCTCGGACTCCTGCTGCTCGCGGCCGGATGGGCATGGACCCGTCGGCTGGTCGCGGCGGCGCGAACGGCGGGGGAGGAGGCGGCATGAGTGTGGTCCCGGTCGGGACGGTCACCGTCTCCGGCGCAGCGTGGACGGTCCTGGTGGCCGTGCTGCTCGCGGTCACGCCCTGGTGGCTGGCACGCCGCGCCGCCGACAGGCGGGTGGCGGGCCTTGCCGTGGACGGTCGCGCGCCCTCGGACGCCGAAGGACCGGAGGCGGATCCGGTGGACGTGCCCGTCGTGCTGGAGCTCGTCGGGGCCGCCCTGCGCGCCGGAGCAGGGGTGCCGCGGGCCCTCGAAGCCACGGGATCGGCGCTCGCCGGGACGAGGGCCTCCGGGGCTCCTGGAGCTCCTGCGACACCGATGATCTCCGGCGCGAGGTCCGCCGACGGCGCGGCACTGCGTGCAGCGGCCGACGCGCTGCGGCTCGGCGCGGACTGGGACGGCGCGTGGCGCGGTGCGCCGGGCCGGCTCGGCCCTGCCCAGCGGGCGCTGCGCGGGGCATGGACCGACGGGGCGTCCCCGACCGGCGCGTTGCGGGCCGCGGGAGAGGAGCTGCTCCGCGCCCGTCGCGCGGCCGCCCGGACGGCCGCGGCCCGCCTCGCGGTGCGCCTCGTGCTTCCGCTCGGCGCCTGCTACCTGCCGGCGTTCGTGCTGGTCGGCCTGGTGCCCGTGCTGCTCGCGCTGGGCATCGACCTGCTGTCCGGGTGACGTGCCCGGCTCACGACGACCCGGGCGCCGCCCGGGTCCACCGCGTCCGCCCGGCCGGGCGGACGCGACACGACCGGTCCGGCGAGTCGGGCGCAGGTCGCGAGAGGAACACCGCAAGAAACCCACGAAGGGAGCACGAGGAGCCATGACGAACGAGGACGAGGGCCGCGCGGCGGCCGAGAGCGAGCAGGAGTCGGGGACGACGGGCACGGGGGCGAGGGTGTCAGCCGACGGCCGGGAGCCCTCCGCGGGGTCGGCCGCGGGGCCGCCGTCCGAGCGCCCGGACCCGGAGGCGGGGCTCGCCACCGCGGAGTACGCCGTCGCCACCGTGGCGGCGGTCGGGTTCGCCGGCCTGCTGATCGCGGTGCTGAAGAGCGGCACCGTGCGCGGCCTGCTGGAGAACATCATCAGCTCGGCCCTGTCGATCTGATGCGCCCGCACCGCAACAGAGGAGCCCGCACGGTGCGGGTGCCGGGAGGGCCGGCCCGCGAGGGCGCCGGCGGCGAGCGGGGCGCGGTCACGGCCGAGCTCGCCGTCGGGCTGCCGGTGGTGGTCCTCCTGCTGGTCGCGGTGCTCAGCCTCGCGGCCGCGTCCACGGCGCAGATGCGCGCCCTGGACGCGGCCCGGGCCGGGGCGCGTGCCTACGCCATCGGGGAGGACGACGCGGCGGCGCGGCTGGCCGTCGCGCAGGTCGGCGGCGACGACGCGGAGCTGAGCGTCACCCGGGACGGCACGTGGGTGCGGGTCACGGTCACCCGGCCCGTCGTGGGCGGCTGGTTCGCCGGCGCGCCCGTGCGGGCGTCCGGGGACGCGACGGCGTGGGTCGAGCCGTGACGGCGCCAGCACGTGCCGCGGACGCGGAGCGCGCGGGCGCGTCGCGAGGCGACCGCGCACCTCGGGACGACCGGAGGGCAGCGAGCCGCGAGCGCGGGGCGGGGACGGTCCTCGTGCTCGCACTGGCGGCGGTGGTTGTGCTGCTCGCGCTGGCCGTCGGTGCGCTGGGGGCCGCGCAGCGCGCACGAGGGTCGGCCCAGGCCGCGGCGGACCTCGGCGCGCTCGCCGCCGCGACGGCGTGGCGGCAGGGCGCGGATCCCTGCGCGACGGCGGCCGAGGCGGTCCGCCGCAACGGCGGGGAGGTGGTGTCGTGCGCCCCGGAGGACGGCGGTGTCGTCGGTGTCAGCGCGTCGCGGGCCGCCGTCGGGCCGGAGGTGGGGCCGTGGGCGGGCGCGCTCGGCGACGCCAGCGCGCACGCCCGCGCCGGGCCACGGCCCGGGCCGTCGCCGTGAGGCGGGACCGGGCCGGGACGCGGCGGAGATCAGGAGGGGTTGACGTTGAACAGCGCGGCACGCTCGCTGATCTTGCGGGCGCGGGCCAGGCGGGGCTTGTCGGAGCCGTCGCGGATCACGGAGCCGGAGGCCTCGAAGTCGGCCAGGAAGTCGATCGCCCACGCGACGTCGGCGCTGGACGGGCTGAAGGACTCGTTGATGACGGCCGGCGTCTCCAGGTCCAGGCAGAGCTTGGCGGTGAGGCCGAGGGCCACACCGTCCGCCGACTGCTCGCGCAGCAGCGCGTGGCTGGTGCCGACGGTGGGGCCGTCGATCGGGCCGGGCAGCCCGCCGATCCGGCTGGCGGTGACGAGGCGCGAGCGCGGGTACGCCATCGCGAGCGACTCGTTGGCGGTACCCGTGTCACGACGGTAGTCGCCGGAGCCGAACGCGAGGCGGAAGGCACCGGGGGCGCGCGCGATGCTCACGGCGTCTTCGATACCCAGCGCCGACTCGACCAGCGGGATCACCGGCACGCTGCCGCCGAGCCGCTGGGCGGTGTCGACGACCTGGTCGGGCGACTCGGTCTTGGCGAGCATGACGCCGCGCAGGCCCTTCGAGTCCCAGAGGGCGCGGACGTCGTCGGCCCAGGCCTGCGAGCCGCGCTCGTTGATGCGCACCCAGGCGCGGCCCCCCGCGGAGAACCAGTCGAGCACCTTCTGGCGGGCCTCGTCCTTGCGGCTGTCGTCGACGGCGTCCTCGCAGTCGAGGATCACCTGGTCGGCACGGGAGAGCTGGGCGGCGTCGAACATGTCGTCGCGCAGGGCCGACAGCAGCAGCCACGAGCGGGAGTTGGCTGGGTCGACGCGCGTGTCCTCGCGGGAACGGCGGCGTTCGGCGAGGTCGATCTCGGTAGTCACCTCACGATGGTAGGTTCCGCCGGCGCGTGGCTCAGCACGGCACCCAACAAGCGCACGGCCGCGGACTTGTCGAGGGGCGCGTTGTCGCTGCCGCACTTGGGCGACTGCACGCACGCCGGGCAGCCCTCCGCGCAGGGGCACGCGGCGATCGCGTCGCGCGTGGCGCGCAGCCAGCGGGCACCCAGCTCGTACCCGCGCTCGGCGAAGCCGGCGCCGCCCGGGTACGCGTCGTACACGAACACCGTGGCCTCCCCGGTGTCGGGGTGCACCTCGGTGGACACGCCGCCCAGGTCCCAGCGGTCGCACGTCGCCAGCAGCGGCAGCAGCCCGATCGAGGCGTGCTCGGCCGCGTGCAGCGCCCCCGGCGTCTCGTCGGCGGACACGCCCGCGGCCCGCAGCACGAAGTCCGGCACCGACCACCAGACGGCGGTCGTGGCGAGCGTGCGCGACGGCAGGTCGAGCGGCTCCGTGCCGAGCACCTGCATGTCGGGCAGGCGGCGGCGCTGGAAGCTCACGACCTGGCTCGTCACCTCGACCGGCCCGAGACCCCAGCGGACCGGACCCCAGTCCCGGCCCTCGACGGGTCGGTGCCCGTCCTCGTCGATGGCGATCTCCATGACCTCGTGCGACCAGGTGCCGTGCTCCACGTCCCTGCGCACCACGAACGCCACGTGCTCGGCGAGGTCCAGGTGGTCGACGACGAACGTCGCGCCCTGGTGCACGTACACCGCTCCGTCGTGCACCTGCCCGTCCGCCGACCCGGCGTCGACGGTGCCGAGCAACCGCCCCGTCGTCGCCTCGACGACGCGCACGGGCCGCCCGCCCGTGCCGCGCAGGTCCGCCATCGCCGACGCCGGCTGCGCGTGCGTCCAGTACCAGCCGGACGGGCGACGCCGCAGCGCGCCGCGCGCGACGAGCACGTCGAGCACCTCGCGCACGGCCCGTGGGTCGCCGAAAGCGGCCAGGTCCTCGGCGCGCAGCGGCACCTCCTGCGCGGCGGCGCACAGCTGCGGCGCGAGCACGTGCGGGTTGGCAGGGTCGAAGACGGTGGCCTCGAGCGCGGCGTCGAACACCGCCTCGGGATGGGTCACGAGGTACGTGTCGAGCGGGTCCTCTCGGGCGACGAACGCGACCAGGCCCTCGGCGCCCGCGCGTCCGGCGCGCCCCGCCTGCTGCCAGAGGGACACGCGCGTGCCCGGCCAGCCGGCGACGAGCACGGCGTCCAGCCCAGAGATGTCGACGCCCAGCTCGAGCGCGTTGGTCGTCGCCAGCCCGCGCAGCTCGCCGGTGCGCAGCGCCTGCTCGAGCTCCCGGCGCTCCTCCGGCAGGTACCCGCCGCGGTAGCTCGCCACCCGGGACTCGAGCCCCGCGGCCACCGGGCGCAGGTGGTCGCGCGCCTGCTGCGCCACCGACTCCGCCCCGCGTCGCGACCGGGTGAACGCGAGCGTGCGCGCGCCGGAGGCCGTGAGGTCGGCGAGCAGGTCCGCCGTCTCCGCGGTCGCCGACCGCCGCGGGTGCTCGGCGGCGCCGCGCGTCGTGAGCACGGCCTCGGCCTCGTGCTCGGTGTGCGCCGGGTCGAGCGGGTCGGGCAGCGCCCACGGGTCGTCGTCGTGCGTGGGCGCGTCGCCGGTGGCCCGCGACCGGTCGAACGCGGCCACCTCCGGCGGCTGCCACAGCGCGAACGTGCGCCGTCCCGCCGGCGACGCGTCCGCCGTCACCGCGACGACCTCCTCGGGCGCCACCCCCACCAGCCGCGCCGTGCTCGCCGCGGGCTCCGCCGTCGTCGCGCTGGCCACCACGAACACCGGCGACCTGTCGGACCGTGAGCGCGCCCCGGTGAGCTGCGCGTCTGACACGTCGGGCGGTGCCTCGCGACGGTCGGACGCTGCGCTCACCCCGGTGAACTGCGTGTCCGACAGGGGGCGGTAGTGGGCGGCCAGCCGCGTGAGGCGCCGGAGCACGAGCGACACGTGCGCGCCGAAGACGCCGCGGTACGCGTGCCCCTCGTCGACGACGACGTACCGCAGCCCGCGCAGCAGCCGCGACCACCGCCGGTGGCCGGGCAGCAGCGAGAAGTGCAGGAAGTCGGGGTTCGTGAGCACCACGTCGGCGTGCTCGGTCACCCAGCGGCGCTCCTCCGTCGGGGTGTCGCCGTCGCAGGTCGCGACGCGGGGACGGGGGCCCGGCATCCCCGCGACCAGCCGCTCCAGGCCGGCGAGCTGGTCGGCCGCCAGCGCCTTGGTGGGGGACAGGTAGAGCACGGTGGCGGGCTCCGGTCCGCGCACCGCCGTGAGCGCGGGCAGCCAGAAGGCGAGCGACTTGCCCGACCCGGTCGACGTCGCTAGCGCGACGTGCCGCCCTGACCGGGCAGCGTCGGCGGCCTCGACCTGGTGCGCCCACGGGCGGTCCACGCCGAGCGCGCGGTAGCCGGCGACCACGCCCGGGTCCGCCCAGGCGGGCCAGTCGGAGGTCACCCCGGCGCGGGCCGGGAAGGTGCGCACGTGCGTGAGCCGGTCCGCCCGCGCCCCGTGCGCGGTGAGCACGTCGAGCAGCGGGTGCTGCTCGGCCTCGGGCGCGGGGGTGGCGGGCACGGGCGACAGTCTCGCACCGTGCCGTGAGCCCGAGGGCCGTGACTCCCGCGAGCAGCCGGCGCGGACAGCCATCCGGACATCCAGGTCGCATCATGAGAAAGCGGCACTTCGCGGGCATCGGAGACCCTAGGATCCGGTCGCGCCCGCATGCCGCCCCGTCCGGGGGCTGGCCCCGCGCTCCCCGACGCTGCGCCGACTAAGGACCCCTGATGCGCCATGCCACCGTGGCGGCGACCGCCGCCGCCCTTCTTCTGATCTCCGCCGCGCCCGCGATGGCAGGTGGCACCGAGGATGCGCCGCCCTACACGGTCACCACCGACGGGCTGAGGCTTCCCGACGGAGTCGCGTTCAGGGAGAGCGACGACGTGAATGTGGAGTTCACCGTCGACGGCCGGGAGATGCCCCACGTCAACGTCCACATCGAGAGCCAGAACAACGACCCTGACGCGTGGCTGATCGGCGAGTCCTTCCTTCCCTGGTCGTACGTGCTGCCCCATGCCGCGGAGGTCTGCGTGACCTGGGTTCAGGTACACGACTACAACGAGCACTTCGGTGCGGGTGGACAGGAGCGCGTCTGCACGACCGACGCCCCGGCCCCGACGCCCACGGCGCCGACACCCCCCGTGCCGACGCCGGAGGGGTCGGCGCCGCCCGAGCAGTCGGACGACCGAACAGCCCCTGAGGCGGCCACCGACGCCCCCGAAGAGTCCGGCGACGTGACCGATGCGCCCGCCGTGGATGAGGAGCAGCCGACGGCCGGTGCGGCCGACGTGGCCACCACGTCGGCCGACGACACGTCCTTGGATGCGGACGAGACGACCGTCGCAGGGGCGCCCGTCGAGCGCGCCGTCGTGGCGCAGGAGACCGTCGAGGCGGCAGCCCCGGCGGTCGAGGCCGCGACGCCGTCCGCCCCGGCCGACGAGCTGCCGCGCACGGGCGCGGCGGTGGCGGGACTGGCGGTCGCGGCCGCCGCGCTGCTCGGCGCGGGCGCGGCGCTGGTGCTCGTGCGCCGTCGACGCCGCGCCTGAGGCCCGGGCCGGGCGTGCCCGGCCGGCGCGAGGCACGCTGTGCTGGGCGCTGTTGAGGTGCTGTCCGACGCGGAACTGCACCAGGTCAGCGCCCACCAGGGGCGGTGGTCAGGCGGCGAGCACGGCCTGCATCGCGCGGGAGAGGTACCAGGGGTCGACGACGGCGGTGAGCTCCCGCGCGGAGTGCATCGACAGGATGGCGGCGCCGACGTCGACGACGCGGATGCCGAGGCGGGTCGCGGTGATCGGCCCCGTCGTGGAGCCGCAGGGCACCGTGTTGTTGGAGACGAACTCCTGGCTGGGCACTCCGGCCGCGGCGCACGCCGCCTGCCAGCGGGCGGCGCCGTGCGCGTCGGTCGCGTAGCGCTGGTTGGCGTTGATCTTGAGGATCGGTCCGCCGCCCGCGTGCGGGTGGTTCGCCGGGTCGTGCCGCTCGGGGTAGTTCGGGTGCACCGCGTGCCCGACGTCGGACGACACGCACAGGGAGGCCGCGAAGGCGCGCGCCCGCTCGTCCTCCGACGCGCCGAGCCCGGCCGACACGCGACGCAGCACGTCCTCCAGGAACGGGCCCGCCGCGCCCGAGCGCGACCCGGACCCGATCTCCTCGTGGTCGAACGCGGCGACGACGCCGATCCCGGCGAGGTCCTCGGGGGCGACGGCGAGCAGCGCCGTGATCGCCGCGTGCGTCGAGAGCTGGTTGTCCAGGCGCGGCGACGCCCACAGCGCCTCGCCGATACCGAACGCGCGCGGTGGCTGCGTCTCGGCGAGCACGACGTCGTACCCGAGGACGTCCGCCGCCTCGACGGCGTCCCCGGCCGCGGCGGCGAGCTCCGCCAGCACGTCGGCCTGCGACACGTCTCCCAGCCCGACGACGGGCTGCGTGTGCCGCTGCTTGTCGAGCGTCAGCCCCTCGTTCGCGGAGCGGTCGAGGTGGATGGCGAGCTGCGGGATGCGCGCGATCGGCCCGGTGCGCACCAGGTGCTCCGTCCCGTCCGACGTCACCAGCCGCCCGGCGAGCTCCACCTCGCGGTCCAGCCACGAGTTGAGCAGCGGCCCGCCGTACACCTCGACCCCGGCCTGCACCCAGCCGTCCCGGCCGGTCGTTGGCTTCGGCTTGAGCTTGAACCCGGTGGAGTCGGTGTGCGTGCCCAGGATCGTGTACGGCGTCGTCGCACCCGCCGACGGCGGCACGGCGACGGCGATCACCGAGCCGTCACGCACGACGACGTAGCGCCCGCCCGGCACGACGTCCCACGCGGCCGTCTCGTCCAGCCGCACGTAGCCGGCGGCCTCCGCGCGGCGGGCCACCTCCAGGGCGGCGTGGTACGACGACGGCGAGGCGGAGACGAACGCCCCCAGGTCCTCGGTGTGGGCGCGGGCTGCTGCGGGGACGGCGTCGGGCATGACCGTCATCCTCCCACGCGGCATGTCGTCAGTCGCCGCGCGGCGGCCCCAGGTACCCGTCGACGAGCTGCATCCAGCTGCCGTCGTCGCGGATCACGACCCGCCAGCCCTCGTAGCCGCCCAGCCCGGCCTCGCGCATCTCCTCCGACTCCTGCACGGTGATCGCGCCCGCGTCGACGGCGTCCTGCCAGTCCTCGGCCGTCGCCGAGCATCCGCCGGGGTACATGCGCGGCCACGAGTACGCCCGCTCGACGCCGGCGTCGCCCTCGGCCTCGGCCTCGATCACACAGGGCGTGGTCCCACCGAGCAGCCGCGCGAGGATCGCGTACACGTCCTCGTCCGCCTCGGCGCCGGGCAGCCCGAGCAGCTCCTGCGGAGACCGCCCGCCCCAGTTGAGGTCGTCGCGGCCGGCCTCCTCGGCCAGCGCGACCAGGGTGTTGTCGTCGCACTCCAGGGCGGCGTTCAGCAGCGTGGCCGCGGTGCTGCGGGCCGGTTCGTCCACCTCGGAGAGGTCCGGCACCCCGGCGTCGATCTCGGCGGCCGAGCAGTCGTCGCTCCCGAGGACACCGCGGTCACGGTGAGGCACGTGCGCGCCGTCCGCGTCGACGTCGACGTCGATCCACGACGGCGAGGCCACCACGGTGGCGCGGGTGAAGTCGTCCGACCACGCCACGCCGTAGGCCCGCACCTGGTACCGACCGTCGGGCAGCGGGTGCGGGAACGCGGTGCGGCCCTCCGCCCGGCCGTCCGGGGCGCAGGTCGTCGTCGGGGAGTCGGTGGCGGCGCGCTCCAGGGGTCCGGCGACGAGGTCCACCGGGGTCTCGGTCTGGTCGGTGCCCAGGTCGACCACCTGCCCGTCCTGGGCCCACACCAGCGTGGGGCCCAGGAGGACGGCGTCCGCCGGAACCGTCTCGTCGACCCGGGTCGTCGTCGTGATCGAGATCGTGCTCGCCGCGTACCCGTCGCCCAGCGCCGCCCCGCCGAGGTCGTCGCCGCTGGGGACGAGGATCATGCGGTAGGTGTCGCCGCCCTGCGGCGCGACGTCCTCGGCCGGCATGCCGCACGTCAGCCCGGTGCCCTCGAGCCAGCCCGGCTGGTACCCGGGCTGGATCAGGTCGGCGGCGCGCGTACCGCCCGTCGCCTGCGCGTCGTCGGTGCCGGACGGCGTCCCCGACGGCGTCGGCGTCGGGCTGTTCGCCGGCCCGGGCAGCGGCTGCGGCGCGTCGGGGAGCAGCGCGGCGCCGCCCAGCACCAGCCCGGCGGCGACGGCGAGCGTCATGGCGCCGATGCCGGCCTGCTTCACCGTCCGGCGGCGGCGCACGCGCCGCCGCACCGAGCCCAGCGCGCCGTCGAGGGTCGACGCCGCGGCGCCGGCGCCGGCCAGGGCGTCGAGCCCGCGGCGCAGCGCCTCGTCGGTGCGCGCGTCCGCCCAGTCGTCCCGCGCGTGGTGCGTGCTCATCGTCCTGCCCTCCGTCCGGCCGTCGTGGTCGTGGTGACGTCCGTGCCGCCGCGGCCCGCGGGGCCGGCGGCACGCAGGACGTCGTCGTCGGGCACCCGCAGCACGTCGCGGAGCGTGGCCGTCGCGTCCGCGAGGTACCGCTTGACCGTGCCCTGGGCGAGCCCGAGCGCGTCGGCCACCTGCGGCACCGTGAGGTCCTCGAAGTACCGCAGGACGACGCAGGCCCGCTCGCGCGGAGCCAGGCGCCCGAGCGCGGCGGCGACGTCGGCCCGCGCCGTCGCGCCCGAGGCCGCGCCGCGCACGCGGTCGTCGGTGGCCACCAGCGGGCGCGCCGCCACCCAGCGCTTGGTGCGCCGGTGCTCGTCGAGGAAGAGCGTGAGGATCGCGCGCCGCACGTACGCCTCGCTCGTCCCTCCGCCGTCGAGCGGGTGCACCTCCGGCCCGCCTCGCGCGTCCGGGGCGGGCCCGCGGCGCAGCCGCGCGAACACCTTGACCAGGGCGTCCTGCACCAGGTCCTCCGCGAGCCGTTGGTCCCCGCAGAGCACGTAGGCGTACCCGACCAGGGCGCGGCCCCGTGCTCGCGCGAGCTCGGCGAGCTCGTCCTCCCAGCGACTCATCGTCGATCCACCAGTCCCTCCCGTGCCGTCCTCACCCGCTGGGACGGCTGGGGGACGGGAAACGTTGGGGTCAGGATTCCACGGTGGTTCGTGACGGCCGTCACATGTGGGTAGACTCCCCGGCATCCCGCCGTCAACGGCGACGGCGGGACCTTACCGACGGGTGGTCACCGCCGACCCCGTCGGGTCGAGGACGCACGTCAAGGAGGACGGATGCTCACGTTCGGGTCCAGCAGCGTCGTGATCGTCGTGGTGATCGGGGTGATCGGTCTGGCCGCGCTCCTGTGCGCGATCGCGCTGCGCAGACAGGTGCTCGCCGCCCCCGAGGGGACGTCCGGCATGCAGGAGATCGGGCGCGGCGTCCAGGAGGGGGCGTCCGCCTACCTCAACCGCCAGTTCCGCACCCTCGCGATCTTCGCCGTCGTGGTGTTCGCCCTGCTGTTCCTGCTGCCGGGCGACGGCGGGGTCCGGGTGGGCCGCTCGATCGCGTTCCTCGTCGGCGCCGGGTTCTCGGCGGCCATCGGGTACCTGGGCATGTGGCTCGCGGTGCGCGCCAACGTGCGGGTGGCGGCGGCGTCGACCCGCCCCGACGGGCGCGCCGAGGGCGCTCGGATCGCCTTCCGCACCGGCGGCGTGGTCGGCATGTCCGTGGTGGGTCTGGGTCTGCTGGGGGCTGCGCTCGTCGTGCTCGTGTACCGCACCGAGGCACCCGCCGTGCTGGAGGGCTTCGGCTTCGGGGCCGCGCTGCTGGCCATG
The DNA here is from genome assembly GCF_040632295.1 of Isoptericola sp. NPDC019482. Classification (NCBI taxonomy): domain Bacteria; kingdom Bacillati; phylum Actinomycetota; class Actinomycetes; order Micrococcales; family Promicromonosporaceae; genus Isoptericola; species Isoptericola sp. NPDC019482. Next base: position 65,380 of record NZ_JBEYBQ010000007.1, on the reverse strand, counting down.
TTCATGCGGGTCGGCGGCGGCATCTTCACCAAGGCGGCCGACGTCGGCGCCGACCTGGTCGGCAAGGTCGAGCAGGGCATCCCCGAGGACGACCCGCGCAACGCCGCCACCATCGCGGACAACGTGGGCGACAACGTCGGCGACTGCGCCGGCATGGCCGCCGACCTGTTCGAGTCCTACGCCGTGACCCTGGTCGCCGCCCTCATCCTCGGCAAGGCCGTCATGGGGGAGCAGGGCCTGGTCTTCCCCCTGATCGTGACGGCCGTAGGCGCGTTCGTCGCGCTGCTGGGCGTGCTCGTCACCCGCGTGCGGGGCAGCGAGAACGGCCTCAAGGCCATCAACCGCGGCTTCTACCTGTCAGCCGTCGTCGGGGCCCTGCTCGCGGCCGTCGCCGCCTTCGTCTACCTGCCGTCGTCGTTCGCCGAGCTCTCCGGCACCGCCGACCTGGGCGAGATCACCGCGGACCCGCGCGTCGTCGCCTCCCTGGCCGTCATCATCGGCGTCGTCCTCGCGGGCGTCATCCTGTGGATCACCGGCTACTTCACGGGTACGACGTCGAAGCCCACGCTGCACGTCGCGGCGACGTCGCGCACCGGCGCGGCCACGGTCGTGCTGTCCGGCATCGGGGTCGGCTTCGAGTCCGCCGTGTACACGGCGGGCGTGATCGCCGCCGCGATCTGCGGCGTCTTCCTGCTCGCCGGCGGGTCGCTCTGGCTGTCGCTCTTCCTCGTGGCGCTCGCGGGCTGCGGCCTGCTCACCACGGTGGGCGTCATCGTCGCGATGGACACCTTCGGCCCGGTGAGCGACAACGCGCAGGGCATCGCCGAGATGTCCGGCGACGTCGACGAGGAGGCCGCGCAGATCCTCACGGACCTCGACGCGGTGGGCAACACGACGAAGGCCATCACCAAGGGCATCGCCATCGCGACGGCGGTGCTCGCCGCGACGGCGCTGTTCGGCTCGTACGCCGACGCCGTCTCGACGGCCCTGGCGGACGTCGCGGAGCGGGGCGCCGGGCTGGTCCCGGCCATGCTGAGCTTCGACATCGTGTCGCCGGTGACGCTCGTGGGCGTGATCCTCGGTGCCGCCACCGTGTTCCTGTTCTCCGGCCTCGCCATCGACGCCGTGACCCGCGCGGCCGGCGCGATCGTGTTCGAGGTGCGGCGCCAGTTTCGCGAGCACCCCGGGATCATGACGTACGAGGAGCGGCCCGAGTACGGCCGCGTCGTGGACATCTGCACCCGCGACTCGTTGCGCGAGCTCGCCACCCCCGGCCTGCTCGCGGCGTTCGCGCCCATCGCGGTCGGCTTCGGCCTCGGCGTCGGGCCGCTCGCGGGCTTCCTCGGCGGGGCGATCGGTGCGGGCGTCCTCATGGCCGTCTTCCTCGCCAACTCGGGCGGCGCCTGGGACAACGCGAAGAAGATCGTCGAGGACGGCGCCTACGGGGGCAAGGGCTCCGAGGCGCACGCCGCCACCGTCATCGGCGACACCGTCGGCGACCCGTTCAAGGACACTGCCGGCCCCGCGATCAACCCGCTCATCAAGGTCATGAACCTGGTGTCGGTGCTCATCGCGCCCGCCGTGGTCATGCTGAGCGTGCCGGCCGACGCGAACCAGGCGGTGCGCATCGCCATCGCGGTCGTCGCGGCGGGCATCGCCTTCGGCGCGGTCATCATGTCCCGCCTCCGCGCGGCGCGCGTGGACCGTGAGCAGGCGGAGGAGACGGCGAGCGTCCCCGCCTGACGGACCACCTCGAACCACGGGAGAAGCTCGGGCCGGGCCGCCACGTCGCGGCCCGGCCCGAGCTTCTCCGGCGCGAAGGGGTTACTGACCGGTACGACCGTCGATGCACTCGCGCAGCAGGTCGGCGTGCCCGGCGTGCCGGGCGTACTCCTCGACGAGGTGCTCGAGGATGTCGCGCACGGTCGAGGTGGTGCCGTCGAACGGGACGACCCGCCCCATGTCCTCGTCGGTCTGGGTCGCGAGCCAGTCGTCGGCGGCCGCCGTCTCGCGCCGCCAGGTGGCCCACGCCTCCGCGACGACGTCCGGGTCCGCGACGGCGCCGTCGAAGTCCCAGTCCGGGCCGCCGTCGGCGACGTAGAGCTTCGGCAGGTCCATCGCGCCCTGGAGCACGCGGCGGGACCAGGAGTGCTCCACCTTCGCCAGGTGCCGCAGCAGACCCAGCAGGGACAGGGTCGACGGCGGCACGGAGCGGCGCGCGAGCTGCTCGGCGTCGAGCCCTTCGCACTTCATCTCGAACGTGGCGCGGTAGGACCGCAGGTAGGACCAGTGGGTCTGCAGCTCGCCGACCGGGTCGGCCCACTGCTGGCGGGGGTCCTCCTCGGGGTCCACCCACAGGTCGGGGAACCGGCGTGCCTCGGGCGCGGGGGCGGGATCAGTCATGGCGACATCCGACCCCGTCGGGCGAGACGCGCGCAAGCGGATAGTCCCCGTCGCCCGGCGTCGCCCGGTGAACATCGTGTTTCCGGCCGTGCCGACGCCCCCGGGTCACGACATGCTGGACCGGGGCCGGCGCTCGGCGTCGGCGCCCGGGCGGGACGACGGGGTCCACGCCGACGACGACGAGAAGGAGACCCATGAAGCTCCCACGCACCGTCGCGGTGCTCGGCACCCTCACCCTCCTGGCGACGACGCTCGTCGGCACCGCCGCCGCCGACGATCGCCCGGACCGCCCGGGCCGTGGCCCCGAGCGGGACGTACCCGCCGCGGGTGCGGCGTCGTTCGCCGAGCTCGCGCGCACGGCGCAGCGCTCGGGGCCCGGCCACGGCCACGGCGGCGGGACGACGAGCGGCGCGATCGACATGCCCCGCGCCTACCCGTCCCAGCCCGACCTGACCGTGTACCCGCCGGAGGACGACGACGCGACCGACCTCAACGGCACGATCAGCTACGCCGAGATCGCCCCGCGGCTGACGACCCTCATGGCCTCGAGCGACCGCGTCTCGACCCAGGTGGTGGGCCGCTCCACGGCGGGCCGAGACCTGTACCTGGTGACCGTGACGGCGCCGGAGTCCCGCCGCGAGACGGCGCAGCAGACCCGCTGGCGGGAGGAGATCCGCACCTCCCCGGAGCGGGCCGCGGCCGACCGCCGCCTCGCCGAGGGCTACAAGACGCCGCTGTGGATCAGCGCCAACATCCACGGCAACGAGTGGGAGGGCACCGACGCCGCGATGCAGGTCATCGACGACCTGGCGACGTCGGACGACGCGGCCACCGCGGCCCTGCTCGAGGACCACCGGCTGTACTTCTCGCTGACGCTCAACCCCGACGGTCGCACCCTCGGCACCCGGGCGACGAGCCTGAGCCTCGACGCCAACCGCGACATGATCACCGGGGCGACGCCGGAGTCGCGGTCCTTCGTCGCGACGGCGCAGGCGCTCCAACCGCTATACGCGGCGGACTTCCACGGGTACACCGACGTGCTGCAGGTGGAGCCGTGCGGCCCGCCGCACGGCGAGAACTACGAGTACGACCTGTTCATCCCGCACGGGTACGCGATCGCGCGCCAGGTGGAGGACGACGTGGTCGCGGCAGAGATCCCCGGGAACACCTACTACGACCCGGCCACGGACGAGGCGGTCGACGAGAACACCGGCTTCATCAAGATCCCGTACCGCGACACGCCGTCCGGGTGGGACGACTACCCGCCGGTCTTCACCGCCCAGTACGCGGCCTTCCACGGTGCCACGACCAGCACCGTCGAGCTGCCGAAGGGCCGCACCGGCCCGGCCACCACGCCCGAGGACGCCGCCATCAACACGGCGGTGGCGGAGCGGACGATGACGTCGATGATCGACTACGTGGCCGGGCACGACGACGCCATGCTGGCCGACCAGGTCGAGGCGTTCCGGCGGGGTGTGGCGGGCGAGCCGAAGGACGCCCTGACGGTCGACGACGTGGCGGCCGTGCCGGGGCCGGACGAGTGGAAGGAGCACTGGGACGTGGTCGACGACCAGGACCCGGTCGACCTGCCGCGCGCCTACGTGATCCCGGTCGGCGACGGGCAGCGCTCCGCCGCCGACGCCGAGGCGCTGGTGGACCAGCTCCTGTTCCACGGCGTGGAGGTGGGCACGCTGGCGCGCAGCACCCGCGTCGGCGGCACGACGTACCCGCGCGGGTCGTTCGTCGTCGACCTGCACCAGCCGCTGCGCGGCCTGGCGAACGCCCTGCTCGACCTGGGCACCGACATCTCGGCGAAGGTGCCGTCGATGTACGACATCTCGGCGTGGAGCCTGTCGTCCCTGTGGGGCGCGACGGTCGACAGCGTCGGGTCGACCACGGACCGGCCGGTCGGGACGGTGGTGCCGCTGCGCGACGAGCCGTCGGACGCGAAGGTGCCGCACGGGGCGCGCCACGTCGCGTTCGACGTCGCGGGGGTCGAGGACTACCGCGCGCTCAACGCGCTGCTGGAGGAGGACGTCCCGGTCTGGCTCCTGGACGACGGGCGCGCCGTCGTCGGGCGCGGGGACGGCCGGACCGTCCGCGAGGTCGGGCGCGAGCACGACGTCCCGTTCGAGGCTGCGACCCGGCAGGAGCTGCGCCGGCTCGACGAGGCGGCGGAGCTCGACGACCTCACGGTCGCGTACGCCGGCACCCAGGACGACCTGCTGTCCCTGACCGAGCTCGGCTTCGACGACCTGGTCCGGGTGACGGCCGGCGGCATCGAGGCCGGCGCGGCCACCGGGACGACGGGGCTCGAGGACGCCGACGTCCTGTGGGTCGGGTCGTCGCTGACGCTGCCGGCCGGCAGCGCGGGCCGGGCGGCCGTGCAGGGCTGGGTGGACGACGGCGGCTCGGTCGTGGGCCGCACGGCGGCCGCGTTCGCCGTCGCCGAGACGTACGGGCTCGTGGAGGGCTCGGCGGTCACGGGCAACCGGTCGGGCAACGGGATCGTCGCCGTCGACACCGCCGGTTCGTCGTTCCTGTCCGCGCACCCGCAGGACCAGGCGTTCGTCTACCCGGCGACCTGGTTCACCGACCTCGGCGAGAGCACCACGGCCGAGCAGTCCTACGACGCGGACCGGCCGTTCCTCGCCGGCCACTGGGCGCCGTCGGACGCGGGGTCCGGCGGCCCCGACGCGGCGGCAGGCCAGGCGGCCGTGGTCTCGGGCGAGGCGGAGTCCGGCGCGCGGGCCGTCGTCTTCGGCACGTCGGTGTTCTTCCGCACCCACCCGAAGGGCGGTCTGGGACAGGCCGCCCAGGCCCTCTTCTGGGCGACCTCCGGCGACTGACCCGCACCTGCCGCCCGGGCCGACGCCCGGGCGGCGGGACCGGGCCGGGGATCAGGCCGCGCGGCCGCGGCGCAGCACGCCGGCCGCGACCCCCGCACCGACTCCCACCGCCGCCGCGATCCCGAACGCCCACCACAGCTGGGTGCGCAGCGGCACCAGCAGGGCCTCGACGGTGTCGTCCAGCACCTGGCGTCCCGCCTCGCCGACGTCGAGCCCGGCGAAGCCCGCCTGGACGGCCTCTGGCAGCAGCACGAGTAGCACCAGCATCGCGACGGCGGTCAGCGCCCCCGTGACGGCGACCGTGCGCAGGCGCCGGCCCGGCCGGGCGGCGAGGGCCGCCAGCACGGCGAGCAGCACCGTCGCCGGCAGCGCCCACGGCGTCCACCGGTCCAGGGCGGCGACGGCCGACTGGGCGGTGGCGAGGTCGTCCGACGCGTACAGGACGACGTCGGCACCGGTCGTCGCGAAGCCCTCGGGGACGGGCAGCCCGCGGTCGCGCAGCGCCTGCCCGATCGACTCCAGGAACGGGTCGAGCGGGAGCGTCACCACGCCCTCGGCGGCGTCGACGACGTCGCTCTCGTCGCGCAGCACCGTCATCGTCGCGGCATGACCCTGCCGCGTGGCCTCCTCCCAGGCGGGCGGAAAGGCCTCGGACCGCACGAAGACGTCGGCCACCTCGCCGATCACCGGCCGGAGCACGCCGGCGAGCACGCCCGAGTCGATCTGCTCGACCACGGTGCCGGTCAGGGCCTCCGCGACCGCGTCCTGCGTGGTGATCTCGTCCGCCAGCGGCGCGGTCGCGGCGACGTAGGCGTCCGTGTCCAGCAGCGTGCCCTCGGCGTACCGCGCGGGGACCGTGACCACCGCCGCCAGCACCGCGAGCAGGACCAGGACGCCGCTGAGGAAGCTCCGCACACCCGCCATGGTCGGCACGCTACGCGGCCGCGGGCGGGGCCACAGCGCGGGCTACAGCCCGGTGCGCCCGTCGAGGCACTCGCGCAGCAGGTCCACGTGGCCCATGTGCCGGGCGTACTCCTCGAGCACGTGCAGCAGCACGTCGCGCGCCTCGACGGTGCCGCCGTCGTAGGGCACCTCGCGGCCGAGGTCCTCGCCGGCGAAGCAGTCGTCGGCGACCTCGACGGCGCGGTGCCAGGCGTCCCACGCCTCCTCGACGCAGGTCACGTCCGGGAGGGCGCCGTCGAAGTCGACGTCCGGGTAGCCGGGCAGCTCGAACGGGCCGCGCTCGTCACGGCCCTGGAGCACGCGGCGGAACCAGTGGTGCTCGACGTTCGCGAGGTGCCGGACGAGCCCGAGCAGCGAGAGGGTCGACGGCGGCACGGCGCGGCGCGCGAGCTGGGAGGCGTCGAGGCCCTCGCACTTCATGACCAGCGTCATGCGGTAGCGGCAGAGATATTCCCAGAGGGTCTCCTTCTCGCCGACCGGGTCGACGCCCGTCGCTCGCGGGTCGTTCTCGGGATGCACCCACAGGCCGGGCGTGGTAAAGGTCACGCGCGTAATCTGGCCGAACGCCCGCCACGGGTCAAGCGGCGCCCTCCCACCTGCGGTGACGTTCCGCCGCCGCGGCCTCTCCCGGTAGCCTTCGGCAGCATGAGGGCCAGCACGAGACGCGTCGCCGGCGCGTCGCGCGGCCTGGTCGGTCGCCTGAGGCGACCGGTTCGGGGGCCTTGGCGACGTCGCTCGTCGCTCGCCGCGGCGGGTGCGGTCGCGCTGCTCCTGGGCCTCGGCGTCGGCGTGGCGTCCGGTTTCGTGTGGGAGGCGGGCGCTCCCGCGGAGGTTGTCCTCGCGGCGGGCCCGCCCGACGAGTGCCCGGTGGTGCAGGCCGCGTGGTCGCGGTCGGCGAGCCTGCAGGTCGGGATGACGGCCGACGACCCGGCCACCCTGGAGCGCGGCTTCGTCGGGGCCCGCGACGCGCTCACCGAGGTGCGGCCGCCCGCCGAGGTGCGGGACGACTGGATCACCGTCGCGACCTACGTCGGCGCGGTCGCCGACGAGATCGAGGCGGCCGACGAGGGCGAGGTCGCGGCCGCCGTCGCCGGGGCTCTCGCCGGGCTGGACACCGAGGCGATGACGGCGGCGTCGAACCGTGTCACGACCTTCCTCAAGGCCGACTGCGGCGTCGCCGACACCCCGGACGAGGAGAGCGCCCCGGACGCGCCCGCCGACTGAGCGGGGATTTCCGCGGGCGGGGGAGGTGACGCACCATAGGGGGATGCGCCGCGCCCGCCTCCTGCCCCGCCACCTCCCGGTCGTCGTCGTGGGGATGCTCGTGACGGGGACCGCGCTGGCCGGCTGCGGGCAGGCCGACGGCGGCGAGGAGCCGGTGGTGCAGCCCGCGCCCGCGGTCTCGATCCCGGGCGACCTCGCGATGGGGGTCGAGGGCGAGCCCAGCCGGTCCAAGGACTCCGGGTCGGACTCCGCGCCATCACCCGACCCGAGCGCGGACGACGGCGGCCTCGACACCGAGACGTGCGCCGGCCTCCAGCAGGCGTGGTCCACGACCAACCGTGCGCTCGTCGACCTGAGCCCCGAGCACCCGCGCTCCCTCGTGCAGAGCTTCCGCACCGCGGACAAGGCGATGGCGGACGCCGAGCCGCCCGAGGACGTGGCGGAGCCGTGGGACACGATGGCCGGCTACCTGGACAGTGTGGCGACCGCGTTCGAGGACGTCGACGAGGACGACGCGGACGCGGTGAGCTCCGCGATGGCGGGGGCGATCACGGCCGACGACACGGCCGACGCCACGGCGGCCGCCAAGGACATCACGTCGTTCGTCGCGACCGGGTGCGCGGGCTGATGACCACGGGCGGCTCCGCCTCGTCATCTGCCTCGACACCTGCCTCGACGCCGGTGCCCGGTGCGGCCGGGCACGCCGCCCCCCTGGTGCACGCGCTGCGGTCGGGCCTGACGGCGGCGGGCTACACCGTCGACGGCGTCGGCGAGGCGCTGGGCGACGTCGCGTCGGCGGCGCTGCACCGCGAGCAGACCGTGCCCGCGCGCCGCGCCCTCGCGGACGTCGCGGCCGCGCACGAACCGCGCGCCGTGCTGGCGCGCCTCTTCTTGCTCGGCGACGAGGTGCCACGGACGGCGCTCGACCGGGCACTGCCCGACCTCGGCACGGCGGGCGCCGCCCGCCTGGGCCTCGTGGCCGCCGCCGGCGAGGCGGACGACGACGCGGTGCGCGCCGTCGTCGACCTGCGCCCGTACGCCGCCGTCGACGCCGGCGGCGAGGCGTCGTGGTGGCTGTCGAGCGACCTGGCCGAGCTGGCGACCGGCGGGCGCCTCGCGACCGACCACGTGCTCGGCGCGGGCGGCGCCTCCACGACGCTGGCGCAGGTCACGTCCCGCACGCCGGTCGGCCGCGTGCTCGACCTCGGCACCGGCTGCGGCATCCAGGCGCTGCACGCCGCGCGGCACGCCCGGCACGTCGTCGCCACCGACCTCTCGCGACGGGCCCTGGGCTTCGCGCGGTTCAACCTCGCCCTCAACACCCCGGCGCAGGGGGTCGGCGTCGAGCTGCGGCACGGTTCCATGCTCGAACCGGTGGCGGGGGAGCGCTTCGACCTCGTGGTCTCCAACCCGCCGTTCGTCATCACCCCGCACACGGGCGCCGCGGGCGCCGCCGTCGCGGACGCGCTGGGCGACTACGAGTACCGCGACGGCGGCCGCTCCGGCGACGACCTGGTGCGCGACCTGGTGCGCGACGTCGGCGGCGTGCTCGCGCCGGGCGGCGTCGCGCAGCTGCTGGGCAACTGGGAGCACCGGCGCGGTGAGCCGTGGCAGGAGCGCGTGGGCGCGTGGCTCGACGAGGCCGGCCTGGACGGCTGGGTGATCCAGCGCGAGGTGCTCGACCCGGCCGAGTACGCGGAGACGTGGATCCGCGACGGCGGCACCACCGGCGAGCGCGAGCCCGGCGCGTGGGCCGCCGCCTACGGCGCGTGGCTGGACGACTTCGCCTCGCGCGACGTCGAGGCCGTCGGATTCGGCATCGTCACCCTCCGCCGCCCGACGGACGGCGCGCGCCCGACGCTGCGGCGCCTCGAGGAGCACACGGGGTCCGTGCACCAGCCCCTCGGGGCGCACGTCGCGGCGTCGCTCGCGGCACACGACTGGCTCGAGGCCCGCGACGACGCGGCCCTGGCCCAGGCCCACCTCGTGGTCGCGGACGACGTCACCGAGGAGCGGTTCCACACGCCCGGCCTGGCGGACCCGAACGTGGTCGTGGTGCGGCAGGGCGACGGGCTGGGCCGCGGGGTGCACGCCTCCACGGGCCTGGCCGCGTTCGTCGGGGTGTGCGACGGCGAGCTCGCCGTCGGGCAGATCGTCGGCGCGCTCGGCGCGCTGCTCGACCTCTCCGCCGAGGACCTGCGCGCCGAGCTGCTGCCCGCCGTCCGCGGCCTCGTGCGCGACGGCTTCCTGCGCCCGGCCACGGCGGGCTGACGGCTACCGCGGCCTGACGGCTACCGCGGGCCGAGGTACGGGTCGGCCCACGCGCTGACGATCCGGGCGGCGCGCTGCGCCTGCCCGGGCGCGGTGAGCAGGTGGTCGCTGCCCTCGAGCGCCACGAAGCTGCGGGGGTGCCGCGCGGCCGCGAAGATCTGGCTGGCGTTCTCGATGCCCACGACGCGGTCGGTGGGCGAGTGCATGATCAGCAGCGGCAGTCCGAGGTCGGCGATGCGATGGTCGAGGTCGGCGTCGCGGACGTCCTCGACCATCCCCCGCTTGAGGTTGAGGCGCTTGCCGCCCACCTGCCACACGGCGTTCCCCTCGGCGAGCACCTGGTCGACCAGGTCGTCGTACTGGTGCTCGGCGTGGCTGGGGTCGAACGGCGCGCACACGGAGGCGACGGCGCGCGCGCCCGCCTCCTGCGCCGCGGCGATGACGGCGGCCCCGCCCCAGGAGTGCCCGACGAGGAGCGCCGGCGGTTCGCCGTGGGTGAGGTGCTCGGCCATGAACCGCGCGGCGAGCACCGTGTCGGCGACCTTGACGGTGAACGAGCCGTCGCCCCAGTCGCCCTCCGAGTCGCCGAGCCCGAGGTTGTCGAACCGCAGCATCCCGATGCCCTCGGCGGCGAGCTGCTTGCAAATGCGCGCCGCGGCCGGGGAGTCCTTGCCGAGCGTGAACCCGTGCGCGAACAGGCCCCAGCCGCGCACCTCGCCCTCGGGGCGGTCGACGATGCCCGCGAGCCGCGGCCCTGTGCTGCTCGCGAACGTCACTCGTTCGGCCATCGGTGCGTCCTCCTCGTGCGTGGGCAGATCCGCCGGGTCGCCGGCGTCAGCGTGCGGCACGAGTGTGTCATCGCCTGTCAGCGGCACTGTCACCGGCACTGTCATCGGCACCGTCACCGGCACCATCACGTCGCCCGGCGTGACCGGCGCCACATGGGGACCTCTGCCCTGCGGACGGGGGCGCGCGAACGCGTCCGGTCGTCCACCATGGTGACCATGCGCAACCGACTGACGACCACCCGTGCCGCCGCCGTGGCCGCCGCCGCCCTGCTCTCCCTCGGCCTCGCCGCGTGCAGCGGGTCGGGCGACTCGGGCTCCGGCGAGACCACGCCCGCCGCCGAGGAGCAGGCGCCCGAGGAGAGCCCCGCCGAGGAGGAGGCGCCGGCCGAGGAGGCCGCCGGCGACGACGTGTGCGGCGCCGTCCAGGCCATCACCGAGGCGTCCTCCGCGATGGGCGACGTCGACCCCGCCGACCTGCAGCCCACGGTCGACAAGCTCGAGGAGCTCACCACCACGCTCGAGAGCGTCGACGAGCCGCCCGCGGAGATCGCGGACGACTGGGAGGCGCTCACGACGTCGTTCCGCACCGCGACGGACGGCCTGGCCGCCGCCGCCGAGGACCCCACGGACGCCGAGGCGATGACCCAGCTGCAGGACGCGATGTCCGCGATGACCGGCTCCGAGTTCCAGGAGTCCGCGCAGGCCGTCGGTACGTACGCCGGCACCAACTGCTGACACGCTCCGAGCACGGGGCGGTCGTCAGCCGATGACGACGGCCGCCTCCGGACGTCGGTAGAGGCGCTGCCGGTCGCGCATCGCGAGGCCCGTGCCGAGCGTGATGGGGCCGAGCCGGCCGAGGAACATCAGCGCCACGAGCACGAGCTGGTGCCAGGGCTGCATGTCCGCGGTGATGCCCGTGGACAGGCCGGTGGTGCTGAACGCCGAGATCACCTCGTACAGCACCTGGTCCAGCGTGAACAGGCTGGTGGAGAGCGTGATCGCGAGGGTGGGCAGCACCACGGCGGCGACCCCGACGAGCGCGACGGTGAGCGCCTGCCGCTGGGTGGCGGGGGTGAGGCGCCGGTCCCAGAGGGTGGCGTCGGGGTCGCCGCGCAGCTCGGACCAGATCGCGACGGCGAGCACGGCGAACGTCGTCACCTTGATGCCGCCGGCGGTGCCGCCCGACCCGGCGCCGATGAACATGAGCATGTCGGTGAAGAACCACGTGCCGTTGTTGGCCTGCGACAGGTCCACGGAGTTGAAGCCCGCCGTGCGCGGCATCACCGCCTGCGTGAACGCGGCCAGCACCTTCGCGGGCGGGTCGAGCGGGCCGAACGTGCCGGGGTTGCGCCACTCGGCCGCGAGGAAGAACAGCGTGCCCACCACGAGCAGCACCGCCGTCATCAGCACGGTGAGCCGCGTGTGCACGCTCCAGCGCGACAGCCGGGCGAGGTCGGTCGGCCCCTCCTCGGTGCGGCGGATGCGGTGCAGGCGCCACAGCTCGAGCAGCACGGGGAAGCCGAGGCCGCCGATGATGATCGCGGCGCAGATGGGCAGGCACACCCAGGGGTCGGCGACGAACGGCACGAGGTTCTGGCTGTAGATCGAGAAGCCCGCGTTGTTGAACGCCGACACGGCGTGGAAGACGCCCGACCAGACGGCGTGGCCGAGCGGCTCGTCGTAGGCGGCGGCGAACCGCGCCGTGAGCAGCGCGGCGACCACCAACTCGGTGACGACGGTGAACCGCAGCACCCCCAGCAGCACCCGCCGCACGTCGCCCATGCCGACAGAGCGCGTCGACTCGGTCGCCACCAGGCGGGTGCTGAGCCCCAGGCGCCGGGTGAGCAGCAGGCCGAGCAGCGAGGCGAGCGTCATGACGCCGAACCCGCCCACCTGGATGAGCAGCAGGATGACGGCCTGCCCGAACGGCGTCCAGAAGTGCTCGGTGTCGACGACGGCGAGCCCGGTCACGCAGGTCGCGGACGTCGCCGTGAAGAGCGCCTCGACGAAGCTCGCGTTCCTCCCCGCGGCGCTGATCGGCAGGCTCAGCAGGGCCGTCCCCGCCGCGATCGTCGCGAGGAACGCGAGGGTGACGACCTGAGCCGGGCGACGGCGCAGGCTCGCGGGCGAGGTGGGGGAGGTCGCGGGCACCCGGTGCGGGCGCAGCCACGGGATCGGGCGCACGAAGGATCAGTGTGCACCCGGCCGGGCGCACATGGGGGGCTGGGCGCGCCCTGGCCGCGCGCTGACCACCCCCGTAGCGTGTGGTGCGCCGGGCAACCGTCCGGTACCTGACGGAAGGAATTCTCCGATGAGACGCACGACCTTCAGGACGATGGCCGCCGCGGCCGCCGGGCTCACGCTCGCGGCGACCGCGGCGACGGCCCAGGCCGCCGGCCCGAGCCCCGACGACGACGTCGCGGGCGCGGAGCGATATCCGGCCGGGCTCCTGCAGGCCATGACGGACGACCTCGGCGTGTCGCGGGAGCGCGCCGTCGAACGGCTCGACTTCCAGGACGACGCCGCGGACGCGCAGGAGCGGCTGCGGGAGGCGTTCGGCGACGACTTCGCCGGCGCGTGGCTCGACCCCGAGCGCGACCGCCTGTACGTCGCCACGACGGGCGACGGGTCCGCCGCCGCCCGCGCCGCGGGCGCGCGCACCGTCGACGCCCGCTACTCGCTGGACCAGCTCGAGGGCTGGGCGCAGTCGCTGGACGGCGCCGCCGGGGGCGGCGTGACCGGCTGGCACGTGGACCTGCGGGACAACGCGCTCGTGGTGGAGGCGCTCGACGGCGCCGCCGACGACGCGCGCGCCGCGCTCGCCGAGGCAGGCGTGCCCGACGGGGCGGCCACCGTCACGACCACCGCCGAGCGGCCGCGCGTGCTCGACGACGTCGTCGGCGGCAACGCGTTCTACATCAACGGGGCATCGCGCTGCTCGGTGGGCTTCGCCGTCACCGACGGGTTCGTCACCGCGGGGCACTGCGGCGCCGCGGGCGACCCGACCGTGCAGCCGACGGGCGAGTTCGCCGGGTCGAGCTTCCCCGGCGACGACTACGCGTACGTGCAGGTGGACGCGGGCAGCACGCCGGTGGGCGCCGTGAACGACTGGTCCGGCGGCCAGGTCGCCGTCGCGGGCGCCGAGCCCGCACCCGTGGGGGCGCAGGTGTGCCGCTCCGGCTCCACGACGGGCTGGCACTGCGGCACGGTCGAGGCGCTCGACGTGTCCGTCTCGTACTCCGAGGGCACGGTCGACGGGCTCATCCGCACCGACGTGTGCGCGGAGCCGGGCGACTCCGGCGGCTCGCTGCTGGCCGGCGACCAGGCGCAGGGCGTGACCTCCGGCGGGTCCGGGGACTGCACCTCGGGCGGCACGACGTTCTTCCAGCCGGTGGGCGAGATCCTCGACGCCTACGGCCTCACCCTGGTGACCGGCTGACCGCCGCGAGATAGAGAACCCCTGAGCGCGCTCAGGGGTTCTCTATCTCGCGGGGACGACGCGCGGGGTTTCCGGGCCGGCCAGCGCGGCGGCGAGGATCGCCTCGATGGCGAACGCGGTGTCCTCGGCGAGGCCGACGGCGTCGGGGTCCAGGAGCCACTGCACCTGCAGGCCGTCCATGACGCCGATGACGGCGCTCGCGGCCCGCCGTGCCTGCGGGTCGCCGAGCTCCGTCCCGCGCTCCCGGGCCACCTGCTGCACGGCGGCGGCGATCTCGCCGCGCAGCACGGTGAAGCGCTCGGTGACCCAGGCGGCCGCCGGGTGGCCGTCGGTGACGGACTCGCCCGTGAGCACCGCGTACGCCTGCACGATGCCGCGCCGCTCGGCATTGATCCGCGCCGTGGTCATGAGGTGGCGGAACAGGTCGAGGCCGCCGGGGATGTGCTGGCCCTCGAGGTGCTCGACGTCGACCCGGTCGCGGTACTCGAGCACGGCCCAGAGCAGCTTGTCCTTGCTGCCGAAGTGGTGCAGCACCCCCGCGTGCGTGATGCCCACCTGCTCGGCGACGTCCACCAGCGAGCCCGCGTGGTAGCCCTTCGAGCCGAACACGCGCGTCGCCGCGGCGAGGATCTCCTCGCGCCGCTCGGCCTTCGAGGGGCGGGTCCGTCGCGGGGCGCTGCCGTCTGCCATGGCGTCACCATACTGTGACCTTGCGCTACTTACTTACCTGTCAGTAACTGTGCTTCACTGTCGCCAGTCGACGCCGACGAGGTGCGCCGACCGGGACGAAGGAGTGCCACCGCGTGTCATCGCAGACCGCAGTCACGAGCAGCGCCGATGCCCCCGTGCACGGGGCGGCCCGCGCCGGGGGCACCCGCGCCGAGCGCGAGATCGAGGACGTCCTCGGTCGCCTGGACGTGGAGCAGAAGGTCGCCCTGGTCGTGGGAGCCTCCATGTGGACGACGACGGCCGTGGCGGCCGTCGGCCTCGAGCCCGTCGTCCTGTCCGACGGACCGGTCGGCGTGCGCGACCCGCACGGCCGCGGCACCTCCGCGATGCTGCCCGCACCGTCGGCGCTCGCGGCCACCTGGGACCTCGACCTCGCGCGCCGGGCCGGGGAGCTCTTCGCGGCCGAGGCGCGGCGGCACGGCGTCGACGTCGTCCTGGCGCCGCAGGTCAACCTCCAGCGCACCCCCGTGGGCGGGCGGCACTTCGAGTGCTACGCCGAGGACCCGCACCTCACGGCGGAGGTCGCCGTCGCCCTCGTCGGCGCGGCGCAGGAGCGCGGCGTGGGGATGTGCGTGAAGCACTACGTGGCCAACGACTCCGAGACCGACCGGACCCGCTATCTCGCGCGGGTCGACGAGCGGACGCTGCGCGAGGTGTACCTCGCGCCGTTCGAGCGGCTCGTCGCCGCGGGCGCGTGGAGCGTCATGGGTGCGTACAGCGGCGTCGACGACGGCACCGTCGCGGCGCCGGCCCTGGAGCACCGGCCGCTGCTCACCGGCGTGCTCAAGGAGGAGTGGGGCTTCGACGGGCTCGTCGTGAGCGACTGGGTGGCCACGCAGTCCGTGGCGCCGGCCGTCCGCGGCGGCCTCGACCTCCAGATGCCCGGGCCGGACGGGCCGTGGGGCGACGGGCTGCTGGATGCCGTCCGGTCGGGGGCGGTGGCGGTCGCCGACCTCGACGACAAGGTGCGGCGGCTGCTGCGGCTCGCGCACCGCGTCGGGCGGCTCGCGCTGCCGGGCGACGACGGTGCGGCCCTGACCGCCCCGGCCGTGGACCCCGCACCGCTGCTGCGCGAGCTCGTCGCGCGCTCCGTCGTCGTGCTCAAGGACGACGACGGGCTCGTCCCGCTCGTCGGCGGACCCGACCGCGGCCCTCTGCGCGTGGCCCTCCTCGGCGCGCACGCGGTGGAGCCGTTCTTCCAGGGCGGGGGCTCGTCGTTCGTCGTGCCCGACCGCCTCGCGCACCCGGCCGACGCGCTGCGCGAGGCGCTCCCGGCGGGCTCCGTCGTGGACGTCGTCGCCGGCTCGCGCGTGCTGCGCAACCCGCCCGCGCTGGACCCGGCGCGCTGCACCGACCCCGTCACGGGCGCGCTCGGCCTCCGCGTCGAGTGGGTGGGTGCCGACGGCGGCGTGCGCCGCGTCGAGACCCGCACCGCCTGGGACGGCTGGTGCGCCGACGTCGGCCCCGACGACGTCACCCTGCGCCTCACCGCGCGGGTGCGCACGGACGAGCCGGGCAGCCACGAGCTCGGCGTGGGCACGGTCGGCGTGCACCGCGTCACGGTGGACGGACGGCTCGCGTCGACCGGCGACGTCGTCGCCCGCGAGGACGTCATCCTCGCCTCCGGGCACAACCACCCGATCGCCGCGACCCTCGACGTCGCGGGCGGGCCGGACGGCGCGCTGCTGGTGGCCGAGCTCCAGGTGGTGCACCCCGTCGGCTACGACCGGTTCGTGCGCGGCGCGCTGGTGCACCGCCTGCCCGGGCCGTCGGCCGAGGACGAGCTCGAGGCCGCGGTCGCGGCCGCGCGGGCCGCCGACGCCGCCGTCGTGGTGGTCGGCACCACGCACGAGGTCGAGTCCGAGGGGTATGACCGCGCCGACCTGGAGCTGCCGGGGAACCAGGACGAGCTGGTGCGCCGCGTCCTCGCCGCCAACCCCCGCACCGTCGTCGTGGTCAACGCGGGCGCCCCGGTGCTGCTGCCCTGGTACGGGGACGCCCCCGCCGTGCTCTGGGGCTGGCTCCCCGGCCAGGAGGCCGGCACGGGCTGGGCGGACGTGCTCACCGGCGTCACCGAGCCGTCCGGCCGCCTCCCGTGGACGCTGCCCGCCCGGGCCGGCGACGTGCCCGTCCCGCACGCGATCCCCGCGGACGGCGTCGTCGACTACGCCGAAGGGCTCGACGTCGGCTACCGCGCCTGGGAGCGCCGGCTCGACGTCGGCTCCGGATCGTGCGCCGGCCCCGCGCCGGCCGCGCCCTTCGGGCACGGGCTGGGCTGGACGACGTGGGCCTACGAGTCCGCGGAGCTCCGCACCGGCACCGACCACGTCGTCCTGCGCGTCACGGTCCGCAACACCGGTGCCCGGCCGGGCCGCGAGGTCGTGCAGGTCTACGTGGCCCCGCCCGCGGGCACGGCCGCGACCGACCCAGCGCGCCCCGTGCGCTGGCTCGGCGGCTTCGCCGTCGTCGACGCGGCGCCGGGGGAGCAGGCCGTCGCCGAGGTGCGCGTGCCCCGCCGCACCCTCCAGACGTGGGACGCCGCCGCCGGCGGCTGGACCACCCCGCCCGGCACCTACCGGCTCACCGCGAGCCGGTCGGTGCGCGACCCGCGGCTCACCGTCGACCTCACCGTCGACCTCGCTGTCGACGTCGAGCCCGACAGCCCAGCACTGACCCAGCACTGACCATCCAGCACTGACCATCACCCAGCGCCCCGCGCCCGCGGGGCTCGTGCAAGGAGGCACACCGTGAGAATCAGCAAGCTCAGCACGGCGGTCGCGAGCGCGGCGGTCGTCGCCCTGCTGGCCACGGCCTGCGGCGGCGGCAACGGCGGCGGCGAGCCGTCGGCCGCCGCCGGCGGGGTCGGCACCGAGACCCTGACGGTCGGCATGCCCAACGGCGTGCAGACCGAGAACCAGTCGCCGTTCGCCACCGGCTCGTCCGCGCTCTCGCTCGGCTACGCGTTCGTCATCTACGAGCCGCTCATGATGCGCAACCAGGCCAAGCCGTCCGAGGACCCGGAGCCCTGGCTGGCCGAGAAGATCGAGTGGAACGAGGACTACACGCAGGCCGTCATCACGCCGCGTGCCGGCGTGACCTGGTCGGACGGCGAGGAGTTCACCGCCGACGACGTCGCGTTCTCGATCCAGCTGCGCATCGACCACGAGGGCCTCAACGCGGCCGCGCTGCCGTACGACAAGGTCGAGACCGACGGGACCACCGCGACGGTGTCGTTCACCGCGCCGCAGTACGTCAACCAGTCCAAGCTCTACGACCTGCTGATGGTCCCGGAGCACCTGTGGAAGGACGTCGAGGACCCGACGACGTTCACCAACACCGACCCGGTCGGCACCGGCCCGTACACGCTCGAGTCCTGGACGCCGCAGGCCGCGACCGTCACGGCCCGCGACGACTACTGGGGCGGCCAGCCCAAGGTGCCGGAGATCCGGTACTCGTCGTACAACGACAACAACGCGCTCACCACGGCCCTCACCACGGGCGAGGCGCAGTGGGGCTGGACGTTCATCGCCGACTACGAGAACGTCTACATCGCCCAGGACCCGGAGCACTACCACCAGTACGCGGCCGCCGGTCTCGGCATCGACGCGCTCTTCCTCAACAACGAGAAGAAGCCGTTCGACGACGTCGCCTTCCGCCAGGCGCTCAACATGGTCATCGACCGGCAGGAGCTGGTGGACGTCGCCACCTCCGGCGTCAACCCTCCGCTCACCAACGCCACCGGCCTGCCGCTGCCCGCCGGCGAGCCGTACCTCTCCGACGCGTATGCGGACGCGGACCTCGCCGTCGACGTCGAGGGGGCCAAGGCGCTGCTGACCGACGCCGGCTACACCTGGGAGGGCGAGAAGCTCGTCGACCCCGACGGCGAGAAGGTGACCTTCGAGCTCACCGACCCGGCGGGCTGGAACGACTACCTCACCGCGCTCGACCTCATCAAGAACGCGGCCGCGCAGCTCGGCGTCGACGCCACGGTCAACCCCGTCAACCAGGACGGCTGGTTCGCCGACGTCGTCCCGCCGGGCGACTTCCAGGCCACGCTGCACTGGACCGACGGCGGCGCCACCCCGTGGGACATGTACTCCGACCAGTTCGACGGCGCGCAGTACAAGAAGCTCGGCGAGCCGGCCACGTGGAACTTCGGCCGCTTCCAGGACGACGCCGCCACGAAGGCGTTCGCCGACTACGCCGCCGCGACCGACGACGCCGCGCGCCAGGCCGCGATGGACATCATCCAGCAGGTCTACGTGGAGCAGGTGCCCGCCATCCCGATCTGGTCGCGCCCCGCCACCGCGCAGTACTCCTCGCTGAACTACGTCGGCTGGCCGTCCGAGGACGACCCGTACAACCAGCCGCAGCCCACGGGGGTCCAGGCCGCCCAGATCGTCATGCACCTGGAGCCCGCGTCCTGATGTCCGTCCACACCACCGTCCCCGGGGCGCCCGACGGCGCCCCGGGGGCCTCCCCCCAGACCGACCCCCGGGAGCCCGTGCTCGAGGCCGTCGGGCTCACCAAGCACTACCCGGTCAAGGGCGCCGGCCGAGGCTCCGGGCGCGGCGCCGTCGTGCACGCCGTCGACGGCGTGGACCTCGCGCTCCACGCCGGCCGCGTCGTGGCCCTCGTCGGCGAGTCCGGCTCCGGGAAGTCGACCGTGGCGCGGCTCCTCGCCCAGCTCCAGCCCGCCACCGGGGGCCGCCTCCTGCTCGGCGGCGCCGACGCCCGTGCGCGCGGCCGTCGGGCGTTCCGCCGCTACGTCGGCCGCGTCCAGATGATCTTCCAGGACCCGTTCGCGTCCCTGAACCCCGTGCACCCCGTGCGGTACACGCTCACGCGGGCGCTGCGGATCCACCGCGGCCGCCTGCGCGGGGACGAGCTGGAGCGGGCGCTCACCGAGCTGCTCGAGCGCGTCCACCTCACGCCCGCCGAGCGGTACGTCGACAAGTACCCGCACGAGCTGTCCGGCGGGCAGCGTCAGCGCATCGCCATCGCGCGGGCGCTCGCGGCCGACCCCGAGGTGCTGCTGGCCGACGAGCCCATCTCGATGCTCGACGTGTCCATCCGGCTCGGCATCCTCAACCTGCTCGCCGACCTGCGCGACCGGCTGCACCTGGCGATCCTCTACATCACCCACGACATCGCCTCGGCCCGGTACTTCGCCGACACCACCCTGGTGATGTACGCCGGGCGGGTCGTGGAGTCGGGGGACAGCGAGTCGGTCACCCAGGACCCGAAGCACCCGTACACGCGGCTGCTCCTGGCCTCCGCCCCCGACCCCGAGAACCTGGCCGAGCGTCCCGAGGGCACGCCGCGCGGCGAGCCGCCCAGCCTCGTGCGACCGCCGTCGGGCTGCCGGTTCCACCCGCGCTGCCCCTTCGCCACCGACCTGTGCGCCGCCGAGACGCCGCCCCTGCTCGACGTCGGGCACGGCCCGGCGGGGGAGCCGCGGCGGGCCGCGTGCTGGGGCTACGCCGACCGTGCGGACGCGCCGGTGCTGACCTCGCCGGAGGTGACGCCATGAGGTTCGTGCTGCGCCGCGCGGCGTTCTACCTGTTCACCGCCTGGGCCGCCATCACCATCAACTTCTTCGTGCCGCGGCTGCTGCCCGGCGACCCGGTCACCGCCCTCATGGGGCGCATGCAGGGCCGCATCGACTCGAACGCGGAGGAGTCCCTGCGTGTCCTGTTCGGGCTCGACCAGGACATGTCCCTGTGGGACCAGTACGTGCACTACTGGCAGATGCTGCTGCACGGCGACCTGGGCCTGAGCTTCACCCACTTCCCGACGCCGGTGGCCGACATCGTCACCCAGGCGCTCCCGTGGACGGTGGGGCTCGTCGGGATCGCCACGATCATCGCGTTCCTGCTCGGCACGGCCGTGGGCACCGGCATCGGCTGGCGGCGCGGCACCTGGGCCGACTCGCTCCTGCCGATCACGACGTTCTTCTCCGCCGTGCCGTACTTCTGGCTGGGCCTCATCGCCATCGCGGTCTTCGCCGTCAACCTGGGCTGGTTCCCGTCCAACGGCAGCTACGACCGCGGCATGGTGCCGTCGCTGAGCTGGGAGTTCGTCGGCTCGGTGATCTACTACGGCACCCTGCCGGCGCTGACGATCGTCGTGTCGTCGATCTCCGGCTGGATCCTCGGGATGCGCAACATGATGGTCACCGTCTCGAGCGAGGACTACGTGACCGTGGCGCACGCCAAGGGGCTGCCCGCCAGGGCGGTCGTCGTGGGGTACGCGGCGCGGAACGCGATCCTGCCGCAGGTCTCCAGCTTCGCCCTGGCCCTCGGCTTCGTCGTCGGCGGCACGCTCGTCATGGAGATGGTCTTCAGCTACCAGGGCATCGGCTACACGCTCTTCCAGGCCGTCTCCACCCACGACTACCCGCTGATGCAGGGCTGCTTCCTCGTCATCACGCTGTCCGTGCTGGTCGCCAACCTCGTGGCCGACCTGGCGTACGCGGCGCTCGACCCCCGCACCCGGCAGGAGGGCTGACATGGCCACATCGACCACCGCGATCGAGGTCGCGGCACCCGCGGGGGCGGACGACGTCGGGCAGGGCGTCGCGCGCCCGGGCCGGCGGCCCCGGCTGCTGTTCCTGCGCAACTCCAAGGCGCTCGTCGGCATCGCGATCCTCGTCTTCTTCGGGATCCTGGCCGTCGTCGGGCCGTGGGTCGCGCCCTACGACCCCGACCAGGTGAGCACCGCCCTGCTGCAGCCGCCGTCGGGCGCGCACTGGCTCGGCACCGACCACACCGGGCGCGACATCCTGTCCCAGATCATCGTCGGCACCCGCGGCGTGCTCGTCGTCGGGCTGGTCGCGGGGCTGGGGGCCACCGCTCTCGGCGTCGTCGTCGGCGTCACGGCCGGGTTCGTCGGCGGGCTGGGCGACGAGGGGCTCTCGGCGCTGTCGAACGTGTTCCTCGTCATCCCGCAGCTGCCGCTCATCATCATCATCGCGGCCCAGCTGCCCAGCGCCGGCGGGATCACCGTGGCGCTCGTCATCGGCGTCACCGGGTGGGCGTGGGGGGCGCGCGTGCTGCGCGCCCAGACCCTGTCGCTGCGCAAGCGGGACTTCGTCGAGGCCGCGCGCGCCACCGGCGAGCGGACCTGGCGGATCGTGCTGGCCGAGGTGCTGCCGAACCTCACGGCGATCATCGCCGCGGGCTTCGTCGGCACGGTGACGTTCGCCGTGCTCAGCCAGGTGACGCTCGCGTTCATCGGCATCACGCCGGTGAGCGAGTGGAACTGGGGCACCATCCTGTTCTGGGCGCAGAACAACCTGGCGCTGCAGCGCGGCGCCTGGTGGTGGTTCGTCCCCGCGGGCCTGTGCATCGCGCTGCTGGGCATGGCGCTCACCCTGATCAACTTCGGCATCGACGAGCTGGTCAACCCGCGCCTGCGCAGCACCGGCATGCACGCCCGCACCCTGCGCCGGCGCGGCATCCGCCCGCGCGTCGGCTTCACCCCGGTGGTGAGGCCGACGGGGGCTGGCGCGCGCGACGTCGGGCGCGCCGCACTGCACCAGGAACCGCACACCGAGGAGGACCGATGAGCGAGCCCGTGCTGGAGATCCGCGACCTGCACGTGGACTACGGCTTCGGCGACG
Source organism: Isoptericola sp. NPDC019482 (assembly GCF_040632295.1). Classification (NCBI taxonomy): domain Bacteria; kingdom Bacillati; phylum Actinomycetota; class Actinomycetes; order Micrococcales; family Promicromonosporaceae; genus Isoptericola; species Isoptericola sp. NPDC019482. The sequence continues at coordinate 43,090 of NZ_JBEYBQ010000007.1, read as the reverse complement.
ACCCGACGCACGTGCTGCGCGGCGTGGATCTCACGCTGCACCGCGGCGAGGTGCTGGGGCTGGCGGGGGAGTCCGGCTGCGGCAAGTCGACCCTCGCGTACGCCGCGACGCGGCTGCTGCCGCCGCCCGGGCTCATCACCGGTGGCGAGGTCTGGCTCACCGACCGCGAGGGCCGGCGCAGCGACGTGCTCGGCCTCACCGACGCGCAGCTGCGGGCCGCCCGGTGGCGCGACGTCGCCATCGTGTTCCAGGGCGCGATGAGCTCGCTCAACCCGGTCTTCCGGATCGGGCGGCAGCTCACCGACGGCATCCGCGCCCACCGGCCCGGGCTGTCGCCGCGCGACCTCGAGGCGCGCGCCGCAGAGCTGCTCGAGATGGTCGGCATCTCCGCGGACCGGCTCCGGGCGTACCCGCACCAGCTCTCCGGCGGCATGCGCCAGCGCGTGATGATCGCGATGGCGCTCGCCCTGGAGCCGCAGGTGCTGCTCATGGACGAGCCGACGACGGCGCTCGACGTCGTCATGCAGCGCCAGATCCTCGAGCAGATCATGGAGCTGCGCGACCGGCTGGGCTTCTCCGTCGTGCTCATCACCCACGACGTGTCCCTGCTGGTCGAGGTCGCCGACCGCATCGCGATCATGTACGCCGGGGAGATCGTCGAGGAGGCCACCGCCTCGGAGGTGTACCGCAAGCCCCGGCACCCGTACTCCGCCGGGCTGCTCGGCTCCTTCCCTCCGCTGCACGGCCCGCGGCGCGAGCTGTCCGGCATCCCGGGCGCCCCGCCCGACCTGCAGCGGCTCGGCGCGGGCTGCCCGTTCGCGCCGCGCTGCCCGCACGCGATGGACGTCTGTCGCGACGTGCGGCCCGTGCTCGGCCCGCCGCGCACGGGCGAGCCCCGGCGGGTGGCGTGCCACCTGCACGACGGCGACCTCGTGGGTGCGGGCACCTCGGGCGCGCTGCCGCCGGAGCTCGCCCGCTGAGGACCTCGTACCCGAGGGGGGTATGAAGTTCTCGGCGGGGGCGCGGAGTGCTCGCCGAGCCCTGGAGCGGTACCTGACCTGTCGCTATGTTGCTCGCAGTCACGACGAAGGGCGGCAGGGTGCGCGCGGACGCGGGTGTGCGGCGGTGGATGGCGGCGGTCGGCGCGATGCTGGCGCTCGCCCTGGTGTCGACGGGGCTGGTGGTGCCGTCCGCGGTGGCCGACGTCGGGGAGGACAGCACGGTCGTCGCGCCCACCGACGAGCGGTGGTGGACGGGCCAGGACATCACCCTCGACGTGAGCGTGACCCGCGACGGCGTGCCGGGGACCGGGTACGTCGCGTGGCTCGAGGACGGACGCGGGGCGTACTTCTGGCGCGTCCCCTTGACGGACGGGCGCGCCACCGTCGTGATCCCGAGCAAGTACCTCTCGCCAGGCCGGCACGTGGTCGAGGTGCGGCACGTCGACGCGTCCGCCGTCGCCGACCCGACGACCAGGCAGTGGCCCGCGCTCTCCTCGGACACGGTCGAGTTCGAGCTCGCCGATCCGGCGCGCCCCGTCCTCGACGGGTCCTCGTGGTACTACGGCGACGAGCACCGGCTGCGGTTCGACGTCACGGGGACGGACGAACCCCGCGACGGCACGGTGTCCGTCGCCCTCGGCGACGGCGTCGAGCGGTCGGCCACGCTGCGCGACGGGGTGGCCGGGTTCGACCTCGACGGCACAGAGCTCGCGGGCCAGAGGTCGGTCACGCTCACGCACACGAGCCCGTCGGGGGAGCGCACGGCGACGTGGAAGCTGTCCGTCCACGCCCAGAGCAGACCGGTGACGCTGACCGCGCCCCTCCCCTCCGCCGTACGCCTCGGCGCGGACGTCGTCGTCCCGGTCCGCGTGACGTCGTCGCAGGGGACACCGCAGGGCCGGGTCTCCGTCGGGCGCGACTCGGGCGACGTCCTGGCGTCGGCTGCAGTGACGGACGGGCGCGCGACGCTCCGGTTCCCCGCGAGCAAGCTCCCGCTCGGCAGCAACCGTCTGGAGGTCCGGTTCGACGGGCAGACGAGGTACGAGCAGAAGACCGGTTCGGGCTACGTCACCGTCCGTCCGCGCGCCACGACGGTCACCGTATCGACCCCGAAGACGTGGACCTACGGGAAGGCGCGCCGTGTGGCGGTGAAGGTCACGTCGCCGGGCGTCACGCCGACGGGCCGGGTCGAGCTGTGGTCGTACGGCCGCAAGCTGCGCTCCGCCACGCTCTCGCGAGGACAGGCGTCGCTGTACCTCCCCGCCACCCGCGTCGAACCGCGGAACGGTAACCGGCAGTCCATGGTGGTCAAGTACGTCGGGCCGTCCACCTTCGAGCGCTCGCAGCGGGCCTGGACCCAGAAGGTCGCCCAGGCGCGGCCGAAGGTGACGTTCCGCATGGACCGCACGTCGTTCCCGAACGACTGGTCGCCGGACCGTTCCGTCGGCGCGACGGTCACCGTCAAGACCGCCGGGCTCCCGGAGCGCGGCACGCTGTGCATCTGGTCGCGCGACCCGCACGTCGACCGCCGGTGGAGCGAGTGCTGGACCAACTGGTCGTGGAAGGTGAACGACGGCAAGCGGCGCATCCGCGTGCCCGGGCACGTCATCGGGATCGCGAACGTCGCGTCGGGGAAGACGTACCTCAAGCTGCTGTACATGCCCAAGGACCGCAACGTCGGCCAGGTCTTCTCCAACACGATCACCCTGCGGCACCACGCCCCGTAACGCGAGGAGGCCCCCACCTCGCGCATACGTTTCCGACACACCGCAATGGGTAGCGTGGACCCGTGCTCACCGAGACGCGCCCCCTCCCGCCGCCGACCCCCTCGCAGGGGACGGCGGGCGTCGGCGCGCCGATCCTGCCGGTCGGCGCGTGGCGGGGCGAGCGGCCGACGCCGCAGGCGCGGACCGCGCCGCGCGTCGCCGCCGCGGTGGTCGCCGTGCTCGCCGTGCTCGGGGTGTGGCTCACCTGGCGGTTCTTCGTGGGGACGGCCGCGGGCCAGCGGGTCGACGAGCTCGCGTTCGCCGGCGCCACCTACGGGCAGGGCCGGCTGTGGCAGGTCGCCGAGCCGGTGCTCGACGTCGTGTCCGTGGCCTTCGTCGTCGCGGGGGTCGGGGTGGCGATGCTGGTCGCCCTGGTCCGGCGGCGGTGGGTGCTGGCGCTGCAGGTCGCGGTGCTCGTGGGCGGCGCGAACGTCACCACCCAGGTGCTCAAGCACGGCATCCTCGACCGGCCGGAGCTGCTGCCCGGGTGGACCGGCCCCAACACGCTGCCCAGCGGGCACACCACGGTGGCCGCGTCGGTGTCGGTCGCGCTGCTCCTCGTGACGCCGCGGGCCTGGCGGCCGGTCGTCGCGATCCTCGGCGCCGCGTACACGGCGGCCACCGGCGTCTCGACGCTCGTGGGCCAGTGGCACCGCCCGTCGGACGTCGTCGCGGCCCTGCTCGTCGTCCTGGCCTGGGGCGCGGCCGTCTGCGCCCTCACGCCGGCGTCGTCGACGGACGAGCTGCGGCGGCCGGGCGGCTCCTACGCGGCACCCGGGTCGTACGTCGTCGCGGGGCTCCTGCTGCTCGCGTCGCTGGCCGGCGTCCTGATCTCCGGCGGCACCCTCGTGGGCCTGGTCACGAACGGCGACCCGGTGCCGCTGGCGCCGGACATCACCGCGTACGCGGCGGGCGCCGTGGGCGTGCTCGCCGTGACCGCGGCGGCGTTCGCCACCCTCCTCGTGCTGCGTCAGCTCACCGCGCAGCCCCGCCTCACGTCTCGGTAGAGTGCCGCCCGGCGGCCGTGTCGGGGAAGTGACGAGCGGATGTCGTACCGTGACATGACCGGTCGGCCGGCACCATCTCCGCCGCACCAGCACGCCGCCCGCACCGCCGTAGCACCAGGGAAAGCAGGAACGGATGCCCCAGCCACGCAAGCTCGTGATCGTCGAGTCGCCGACCAAGGCCCGCAAGATCCAGGGCTACCTCGGTGACGACTTCGAGGTCGAGGCGAGCGTCGGGCACATCCGTGACCTGCCCCAGCCGCGCGACCTGCCGACGGACATGAAGAAGGGCCCGTACGGCAAGTTCGCCGTCGACGTCGACAACGGGTTCGACCCCTACTACGAGGTGCACGCGGACAAGAAGCAGAAGGTCCGCGAGCTGAAGAAGGCCCTCAAGGAGGCCGACGAGCTCTACCTCGCCACCGACGAGGACCGCGAGGGCGAGGCCATCGCCTGGCACCTCATCCAGGAGCTCAAGCCCAAGGTGCCGGTCAAGCGGATGGTGTTCCACGAGATCACCCGCGAGGCGATCATGCGGGCGCTGGAGAACACCCGCGAGCTCGACGAGGACCTCGTCGACGCGCAGGAGACGCGCCGCATCCTCGACCGGCTCTACGGCTACGAGGTCTCGCCCGTGCTGTGGCGCAAGGTCCGACAGGGCCTGTCGGCGGGGCGCGTGCAGTCCGTCGCGACGCGGCTCGTCGTGGAGCGGGAGCGGGAGCGCATGGCGTTCGTCTCCGCCGACTACTGGGACGTCACCGGGCAGTTCGCGCCCACCGAGGGCGACGACGCGGGCCAGGCGTTCCGCGCCCGTCTCTCGGGCCTCGGCGCCGACCGCGTGGCGTCCGGTCGCGACTTCGACGACCGCGGCCGCCTCAAGGTGCGTACCGGTGTGGTCCAGCTGGACGAGGCGTCGGCGCGCGCCGTCGTCGCGGGGCTCGCCGACGCGGCGTTCTCGGTGCGCTCGCTCGAGACCAAGCCGTACTCGCGCAAGCCGGCCGCGCCGTTCACCACCTCGACCATGCAGCAGGAGGCCGGCCGCAAGCTGCGCATGAGCGCGCGCCAGGCCATGCGCACCGCGCAGGCGCTGTACGAGAACGGCTACATCACCTACATGCGGACCGACTCGCCGTCGCTGTCCGCGGAGGCGACCGACGCCGCCCGGCGGCAGGCGGCCGAGCTGTACGGCCCCGAGTACGTGCCGGGCGCCCCGCGCCTGTACGCCTCCAAGAGCAAGGGGGCCCAGGAGGCGCACGAGGCGATCCGTCCCGCGGGCGACTCGTTCCGCACCCCCGCCCAGGTGGCGCGCGAGATCTCGGGCGACCAGTTCAAGCTGTACGAGCTGATCTGGAAGCGCACCGTGGCCTCGCAGATGGCCGACGCCAAGGGGTCGACGGCGTCCGTGCGGCTGGCGGCCACGCTGTCCGACGCCGCGGGCGAGCTCGCCGGGCGCGACGCCGTCTTCTCGGCGTCCGGCACCGTCATCACGTTCCGCGGCTTCCTCGCCGCGTACGAGGAGGGCACGGACGTCGCCGAGGGCGACGGCGCCGCCGCGTCGGGCAAGGACGCGCGCCTGCCGCGCATGGCCGAGGGCGACCCGCTGCGCGGCGACGACCTCGCCGCCGAGGGACACTCGACCTCCCCGCCCGCCCGCTACACCGAGGCGTCGCTGGTCAAGGCCCTGGAGGAGCTCGGCATCGGCCGCCCCTCCACCTACGCGGCGACCATCTCGACGGTCCAGGACCGCGGCTACGTGCGCACCAAGGGCCAGGCGCTGGTGCCCACCTGGCTCGCGTTCGCCGTCGTGAAGCTGCTCGAGGAGCACTTCCGCTGGCTGGTGGACTACGACTTCACCGCCGAGATGGAGGCCGACCTCGACCAGATCGCGTCGGGCAGCCGGGACCGCGTGGCGTGGCTGACGCGGTTCTACTTCGGTGACGGCTCGGGCGAGACCACCGGCTGGGGCCTGCACGAGCTGGTCGAGAACCTCGGCGAGATCGACCCCGTGGCGATCAACTCGGTCGAGATCGGCGAGGGCATCCGCGTGCGCGTGGGTCGCTACGGCCCGTACGTCGAGGACCTGGGCGCCGAGGTGGCGGAGGGGGAGAACCCGCCGCGCGCCTCCATCCCGGATGACGTCGCCCCCGACGAGCTCACCGTGGCGAAGGCGCGCGAGCTGCTGGCCGCGGGCGCCGAGGACGGGAAGGTGCTCGGCACTGACCCGGTGTCCGGGAACGAGATCGTCGCGAAGAACGGCCGCTACGGCCCCTACGTGACCGAGGTGCTCGACCTGCCGGAGATCGACCCGAGCCTGTCGGCGGCGGCGCAGAAGAAGGCGAAGGCCGCGCAGCCCAAGCCGCGCACCGGGTCGCTGCTGAAGTCGATGACGCTCGAGACGGTGACGATCGACGACGCCCTGAAGATCCTGTCGCTGCCGCGCGTGGTGGGCACCGACCCGGAGTCGGGCGACGAGATCACCGCGCAGAACGGCCGCTACGGCCCGTACCTCAAGAAGGGCACGGACTCGCGGACCATCGCGTCGGAGGAGCAGCTCTTCACGATCACGCTGGACGAGGCGCTGAAGATCTACGCCGAGCCCAAGCGCGGCCGGGGCGCCCGCGCGGCGACCCCGCCGCTGCGGGAGCTGGGCGACGACCCGACGAGCGGCAAGCCGATCGTGGTCAAGGACGGCCGCTTCGGCGCGTACGTCACCGACGGCGAGACCAACCGGACGCTGCCGCGCGACCTCACGCCGGAGAGCATCACGCCCGAGCGGGCGATCGAGCTGCTGGCGGAGAAGCGCGCCGCCGGCCCGGCCAAGAAGCGCACGACGACGCGCAAGCCCGCCGCGAAGAAGCCTGCCGCCAAGAAGACGACCACCAAGAAGTAGCGGCCCCGCTCACAACACCGAGGGCGGGGTCAGTCCTGGCGCTCGACGAGGTACACGTGGCCGTCGGGGCGCGTGACGCGCTGCAGCGAGCTGCGCAGCGCGGCGTCGCGGGCGAGGTCCTCCGCGCTGGGCGGGATCGGCGGCGTGCGGCGGATGGACGCGGGCCCGAAGAACCGCAGCAGGCTCTCCGTGACCTTCATGCCCCAGGTCCGGTCGTCGTCCTCGCGTGCGCGTCGTGCCATGACACTCCGTCCGAAAAAACTTGGTGGGCCAACCATTGGTGCGCCAACTATATGCCGACTCGTAGGGTGGGCGCATGGACCTGCCCGCCGACCCCCTGCGTCTCGAGGCACAGGTGTGCTTCTCGCTCTCGGCGGCCGCCCGGGCGATGGTGTCGATCTACCGCCCGATCCTCGAGCCGCTCGGGCTCACGCACCCGCAGTACCTCGTGATGCTCGGGCTGTGGCAGGACGACCGGGCGGGGGCGACGACGACGGTCACCGGGCTCAGCGCCCGGCTCCTGCTCGACCCCGGCACCCTCTCGCCGCTGCTCAAGCGGCTGGAGCGCCAGGGGCTGCTGCAGCGGCGCCGCGGCGCCGGCGACGCGCGCGTCGTCGAGCTGCACCTCACCGCGACCGGGCGCGCGCTGCGGGACCGGGCGGAGGAGGTACCCGCGCAGGTGGTCGCGGCGAGCGGGCTGAGCCTGGCCGAGCTGGAGCAGGTGCGGGACGTCGCCAACCGGGTGGTGGCGGCGTCGCAGGGCGCCCTCGCCTGAGCGTCGAGGTCCCGGGCAACCATGTCCCGTTCCGGTGCCGACGGTGGTTTCATGAGCGATGACCCGCACAAGGACGTGCGGAACCTGCCCAGAGGGGAACCACCCATGCTCCGTGCACGACGCAGAGCCACCATCCTCCTGAGCGGCGCGGGTGCGCTGCTCCTGACCGCCGCCGCGTCGCTACCCGCGGTCGCGGCGGCCGACCCGGAGAACCTTCCGGGCGACGAGATCATCACCCTCCCGATCAACGACAGCGCCGCCGGCGGCACCTACGACCAGGACTTCGACCGCGCGTACTCGGGGACGACGCCGGACGGCACCCCCGTGTACGTCTACGTGCCCGCCGGGACGCCGCTGGACGGCAGCGCCCCGACCGATGTGAACAGCCTCGACCCGTCGTTCGACCACGCGCCGGACGACGAGTTCGAGCCGTGCACCGATCTCACCGCCGAGGACTTCACCCTCACGCAGGCGCAGATCGACTTCCTCGGCGACGAGCTGTCGAACCAGATCGTCGCCGTCGACGAGGAGCACTACGGCGAGATGGACGCGGCCGACCCGGCCCAGCCCGCGACGGACTCGCTGGTCATGGTCGTCTACAACGTCCAGGACGAGCTGTACTACGACTGCGAGCAGACGTCGTACACGGCCGGCTACTTCGCCCCGGACTTCATCGACTCGGTGGGCATGAACGCCATCGTGATCGACGCGTTCGACTGGCAGAACCGGCTCGGCGGCGCCGACGCGCCGTGGAACGACGAGGACCCGGACAACGACCAGCCGGAGCTGTACGAGGGCGTCGTGGCACACGAGCTGGAGCACCTGCTGCACAACTACTCCGACCCGGGCGAGCTGTCCTGGGTGGACGAGGGCCTCGCGGACTTCGCGGTCTTCCTCAACGGGTACGACGTCGGCGGCTCGCACCTCACCTACCACCAGGTGTTCTACGCCGAGACGTCGCTGACCCGCTGGGCCGGCGGTCTGGAGAACTACGGCGCCGCGTACACGTTCTTCCAGTACCTGTGGGAGCGCGCGGGCGGCAACGGCGACGGCACGTACACGCCCGACCTCACGTACGACGGGGCCGGCGGTGACCTGCTGATCCAGCAGATCTTCGCGAACCAGGCCGACGGCATGGACGGCGTGCAGGCGGCCCTCGACGAGTTCAACGCGGCCACGGGCGCCGACCTGCCGGACGTCGCGACGCTCTACCAGGACTGGGCCGTGGCCGTGTACCTCGACGACGAGGACAGCGACCTGTTCGACATCAAGGCCGTCGACTTCGGGGACCCGGCCTTCACGGACTGGACGATCGACATCGCGGACGACCAGTACTGGGAGGGTCGTGGCTCCAACCAGGGCGCCCAGCCGGACGCCAAGTGGGACCGGCGCGCGAACGGGCAGTCGCCCGTCGCCCTGCCGTACGGCATCCAGGTGGAGCGGTTCCGCAACCCGGGCCCGCGCGTCACGGTGGGGCTGGACGGCGAGGACACCTCCGAGGTGGCGCCGCACACCGGCGACACCCACTGGTACGGCGGTTACGAGAGCCAGTCGGACAACGTGCTCGACGTCGAGACGGACGGCGCCGTGGCGAGCCTCGACTTCTGGACCTGGCACTTCATCGAGGAGGGCTGGGACTACGGCTTCGTCGAGGCGCAGGTGGGCGGCGAGTGGGTCACCGTGCCGCTCGTCGACGACGCCGGCGCGACCGTCACCACGGACGACGACCCGCACGGCAACAACACGGAGGGCAACGGCCTGACGGGGACGTCGGGCGGCGCCTACTTCGTGGACGAGCCGGAGTACGTGCACCTCACGGCGCAGCTGCCGGCGGGGGCCACGGACGTGCGGTTCCGGTACTCCACCGACGCGGCCTACCTCGACACCGGCTGGTTCGTGGACGACGTCGTCGTGGACGGCGCCGCCGCCGCGGTCTCGTCGGAGGCCGGGCAGTGGGTCGAGACCACGGGCGTCCAGGACAACAACTGGACGCTCCAGGTGGTCGCGACGTGCGACCTCACGCCCGGCGTGACGAACGCGTTCGAGATCACGGACGGGGCGGGCAACTTCGTCTACCGGCTCACGGGCGACCAGATCTCCCAGGCCGGCTTCGTGACGAAGTGCGCCAACGGCAACCAGCGCGACTTCGCCACGCTGGTGTCCAACCTGCCGACCGGTGACCTGACGTTCCTCGACGCTGGGTACGACCTGTCGGTGACGCACACCAAGAAGTAGGCGCGGGCACCCGCGCGACGGCGCGGACGAGGCGGGTACGGTGTCGGCCATGACCGACGTCACACCCGCCTCGTTCGCGCCCGGCCTCACCACCGACGACCTCGCCGGGACGGTGCCCGACCCGCGGACCGCGCCGGCCGTGCGCTGGGGCGTGCTCGGCGCCGGCAACATCGCCGGGTCGTTCTCGGACGGCGTCCGCGAGCACACCGCGGCGTCCGTGGTCGCCGTCGGCTCGCGCGACCTCGCGAAGGCGGAGGCGTTCGCCGCGGCCCACGCCCCGGGCGCCCGGGCGCACGGCGACTACGAGGCGCTGGTGACCGACCCCGACGTCGACGTCGTGTACGTCGCGACGCCGCACTCCCACCACCACGAGCACGCGCTGCTGGCGATCCGGGCGGGCAAGCACGTGCTCGTCGAGAAGGCGTTCACCCAGGACGCGGCGCAGGCGCGCGAGGTGCTCGACGCCGCGCGCGAGGCGGGCGTCTTCGTCATGGAGGCGATGTGGACGCGGTTCCTGCCGCACGTCGCGGCGCTGCGCGGCGTCATCGCGCGCGGTGAGATCGGCCGCGTCGTCGGCGTGATCGCCGACCACGGCCAGCAGTTCCCCTTCGACCCGGCCCACCGGCTGTACGCGCCCGGGCTCGCCGGCGGCGCGCTGCTGGACCTCGGCGTCTACCCCGTCTCCTTCGCGCACGACCTGCTCGGCGCGCCGGAGTCCGTCTCCGCCGTCGGCGCGCTCACCGAGACCGGCGTCGACGGCCAGATCGGCATGGTGCTCGGCTACCCCGGCGGCACGCAGGCCACGCTGTCCACCACGCTGTGGGCGCGCACCGCCAACACGGCCGTGATCTCGGGCACCGAGGGGCGCATCGAGGTGGCGCGCACGTTCTACGCGCCGACGTCGTTCACGGTCGAGCGGCACGACGGCGCCACCTGGGCGTACGACGGCTTCCGCGGCGAGGGCAAGCAGTACCAGGCGGCCGAGGTGGCCCGCCGGATCGCGGCGGGGGACGTCGAGAGCCCGCGCATGTCGTGGGACGGCACGCTCGAGGTCATGCGCACCATGGACGACGTCCGCCGCCAGGTGGGCGTCGTCTACCCGGGGGAGTGACCCGGATCCTCGGCGGGGCCGGTCAGCGCAGGTCGCCCGGCACCAGGCGGCGGCCGGAGACCTCGCTCGGCGTGATGCGGATCCAGATGGACTTGCCGTCCTCGAGGTAGCTGACGAGGCCGGTCCCGCGGGCCTCGGCGAGGTCGTCCTCCCGCTCGAGGACCTGCGCGCGGCCCTTGGCCACGACGCTCCACGCCCCGTCGTCGCCGATCTCGTCGGCCTCGAACGCGACGCGGGGGCTGATCGTCACCTCGGCGAGCTTGGTGCCGGGGCTGGTGCGCAGGAAGATGCGCTGGCCGGCGACCGCGAAGCTCACGGGGAAGATCTCCGGCTCGCCGGCCACCGACGTGGCCAGCCGGCCGGTCTTCTGCCCCGCGAGGAGCTCCCAGCACTCCTCCTCGGTGAGCACGGTCTGGGACGGCTGGGACTGGCTGGACATCGAACCTCCTGCGGACGGGACGGTCACTGTTCCTGTGTGTCCATCGTCTCCCCGAGCAGCCCTGTCCGCCCTCGCGGACGGGTGTGTGAGTGGTCACGGATAGGGTGTCCGGAGTGAGCAGCGCACCCGGATACTTCGTCTCGTTCGAGGGCGGCGACGGCGCCGGCAAGTCCACGCACGTGCGCCTGCTGGGCGACTGGCTGCACGAGGTCACGGGTCGCGAGGTCGTCGTGACGCGCGAGCCGGGGGGCACCGAGCTCGGCCTCGAGCTGCGCCGGCACGTGCTGCACGGCGAGGACATGGACCCGCGCACGGAGGCCCTGCTGTACGCGGCGGACCGGGCCCACCACGTCGCCACGGTGGTGCGGCCGGCGCTCGAGCGCGGGGCGGTCGTCGTGACTGACCGCTACCTGGACTCCTCGGTGGCGTACCAGGCCGGCGGCCGGGAGCTGTCGGAGGAGGAGATCGAGGCACTCTCGCTGTGGGCCACGGCCGACCTGCTGCCCGACGTCACCGTGCTGCTGGACCTCGACCCGCTGGTGGGGGCCGCCCGGTTGTCGGGCGCTCCGGACCGGCTGGAGCGGGCGGGCGACGAGTTCCACCGCCGCACGCGCGAGACGTTCCTGCGCCGGGCCGCCGCCGAGCCCGGGCGCTGGGTCGTCGTGGACGCCTCGGCCGGCCTGGACGACGTGCAGGCGCAGGTGCGCGTGGACGTCGCCGCCCGGCTGGACCTCACCCCTGTGGTCGACGAGGCCGCGTCATCGGGGGAGGGCCTCCAGTGAGCGTGTGGGACGACGTCGTCGGGCAGCCGGACGCCGTCGGCACGCTGCGCCGTGCGGCCACGGACCCGGCCGCGATGACGCACGCGTGGCTGCTGACCGGCCCGCCCGGCTCCGGGCGGTCGGTCGCGGCCCGGGCGTTCGCCGCGGCGCTGCAGTGCACCGGCACCGACGGCGAGACCGGCGGCTGCGGGAGGTGTCACGCGTGCACGACGACGCTCGCGGGCACGCACCCGGACCTCACGGTCGTCGCCACGGACAAGGTCGTCATCACCGTCGCCGAGGTGCGCGACCTCATCATGACGTCGGCGCGCACGCCGTCGTCGGGCCGCTACCGCGTGATCGTCGTCGAGGACGCGGACCGGATGGCGGAGCGCACCACCAACGTGCTGCTCAAGGCGATCGAGGAGCCCCCGCCGCACACCGTCTGGGTGCTGTGCGCCCCGAGCGCGCAGGACGTGCTGCCCACGATCCGCTCGCGCTGCCGCGGTGTCGTGCTGCGCGTGCCTCCGGCCCGGGACGTGGCGGACCTGCTGGTGCGCCGCGACGGCATCGACCCGGCGGTCGCGCTCACCGCGGCCCGCGCGGCGCAGTCGCACGTCGGGCTGGCGCGCCGCCTCGCCCGCGACGCCGACGCGCGCGAGCGCCGTGACGCCGTCCTCGAGATCGCGCGCCGGATCCGCGGTGTCGGGGACGCCGTGCTCGCGGCGGGGGAGCTGGTCGACGTCGCGAAGGCCGAGGCCCTGGCGGCCACCGCGGAGCGCGACGCCGTCGAGAAGGCGGAGCTGATGCGCGCCCTCGGCGTGCAGGACGGGGACACCCTGCCGCCCCGGCTGCGCTCGCAGCTCAAGCAGCTCGAGGACGACCAGAAGCGGCGCGCCACCCGCCGCCAGCGCGACGTGCTCGACCGGTCGATGGTGGACCTGCTGTCCCTGTACCGGGACGTGCTCGTGGTGCAGCTGGGCGCCACGGTCGACCTGGTGAACGCCGAGCACGACGGCGCCGTGCGCGCGCTCGCGGCGGACTCGACGCCCGAGCAGACCATCCGGCGGATGGACGCGATCGGCGTCGCGCGCGAGCGGCTCGAGGGCAACGTGGCGCCGCTCCTGGCGCTCGAGGCGATGGCGGTCGCGCTGCGCCCCCAGGGGTGACCGCATCGTTCGTGTCTCACGGGCGACAGTTGCCTCATCACCCCTTCATGCGGTGAGGTGTTCCGCGGCGGGGGCCATGGTGGCCCCCGCGACCTGACTGGGGGTTGGCATGAGGATCCTGCTGCTCGTCTCGGCGTTCAACGGGCTCACGCAGCGTGTGTGGGGGTACCTGGCGGACCGGGGACACGACGTGGGCGTCGAGCTGGCGCCGACGTTCGGCTCGCCGGAGGAGCTCACGGCTCGGGTCGAGGAGATCGGCCCGGACCTGATCCTCGCGCCGTTCCTCAAGCACCGCGTGCCCGAGGACGTGTGGCGGCGCTGGACCACCGTCGTCGTGCACCCGGGCCCGGTGGGGGACCGCGGCCCCTCGTCGCTGGACCACGCCGTCCTGGACGGCCGGGACCGCTGGGGCGTCACCGCCCTGTCCACGGTGGAGGAGATGGACGCCGGCCCGGTGTGGGCCACGTCGACGTTCCCGCTGCCCACGGGTGAGCAGGCGCCGGTCGCCAAGAGCGCCCTGTACAACGGGCTCGTGGCCGACGCCGCGCTGGCGTGCGTCGAGGAGGTGCTGCGCAAGGTCGCCGCGGGGGAGGAGCCGACGCCGGCCGACCGCCTCGAGCGGGAGGTGCCCGGCACCGGCGAGCTGCCGCTGCTGCGCCGCGCCGCGTTCGAGCTCGACCTGTCCCGCCCCGCGGCCGAGCTGGCGCGCACGATCGCCGCCGCCGACGGCGCGCCCGGCGCCCCGGCCACCCTCCAGGACGCGCGCTTCTGCCTGTTCGACGCCGTGGCCGCGCCCGAGGCCGTGGACCCGGACGCCGCCCCCGGCACCGTCGTCGGGCGGGACGAGGACGCCGTGGCGATCGCGACCGGCGACGGCACCCTGTGGGTGGGGTACGCGGCCACGCTGGCCGAGCGGCGCGGCACCAAGCTGCCCGCATCGTGGGTGCTCGACGTCGCCGGGGTGCCGTTCCGCCCGGCGCCGGCCGCGCTCGCGGAGTCCGTGTACGAGCGCGTCGGGGACGTCGGCTACCTGACGATCCGGTCGTACAGCGGCGCCATGCACACCCAGCAGTGCCGCCGCCTCACGACCGCCGTGGAGAAGGCGCTCACCGAGGACACGAGGGTGCTCGTGGTGCGCGGCAGCGAGCACGCGTTCTCGAACGGCATCCACCTGGGCGCGATCGAGGCGGCCGCCGACCCCGCCGCGGAGGCGTGGGACAACATCCGAGCCATTGACGACCTGTGCGAGGCGATCGCCGCGGCCGACCAGCTCACCGTCGCGGCGTTCACCGCGAACGCTGGCGCCGGCGGCGTCATGACGGGCCTGTGCGCCGACGTCGTCGTCGCCCGCGACGGCGTGGTGCTCAACCCGTACTACGACATGGGCATCTTCGGCTCAGAGCTGCACACGTGGACGGTCGCGTCCCGGCTGGGCGAGGTGGACGCCGACCGGCTGCTGAGCGCGAAGCTGCCGGTGTCGGTCGTGGAGGCGGCGCGGACCGGGCTCGTGGACGCCGTCGGCCCGCGCGACCCGGAGCGGTTCACCGGATGGCTGGCCGACCTGGCCGCGTCGCTCACGACGCCGGAGGGCCGGGCGGAGGCCGCCGCCGCCGCCCAGGTGCGCGCCCCGCGCCGCCCGCTGTCGTACTACCGCACGATCGAGCTCGCCGAGATGGCGCGGGACCTCTTCGACGACCGGCGCGGCTTCGCCGCCAAGCGGCGCGACTTCCTGCGCAAGGCGGCCCCGCTGGAGACGCCGGAGCGGTTGCGGTTCGCGGACGTCCGCGAGACGGTCGCCCGGTGACCGATCGCACCCTGCGCACCGTCCGTGGCCCGCTGCTGACGGGCGCCGCGGCCGCCGTCGCGGTGCTCGTGACGGCCTGCGCGTCCGGTGGTGCGCCGGGCGGCGGGCCGACGTCGGACGCCTCGTCGGCGTCGCCGTCGACGAGCCCCACCGACGGACCGTCGGCCGGCCCCGCGCCCTCCGACGGCGCGGCCGCCGCCCCGGCGCCGGGGGAGCACGTGCGGGGCCTGCCCGAGGGCGCGGAGGGGACGTTCGACAGCCCCGCCGGGGTCGCGTGGTCGCCCGACGCCGGCGTGCTGCTGGTCGTGACGTACGGGTCGAGCTCCTGCCCCCTGCTGCCCGAGGCGGAGGCGGGCTGGGACGACGCGGGCGAGGCCCTCGACGTCCGGACGGTCGAGCCGGACCCGGGCCGCGCGTGCACGATGGACTACTCGCCGACCACCAGCGCGGTCGCCGTCCCGCCGGACGCCGACGCGGGGACGCCGGTCACCGTGCGCGTCGGCGACCTCGGCGAGGTCGAGGTGCCGCCCCGCGCGAAGGGCGGCGAGGCGGGCCCGGTGGCCTGGGTGCCGGCCGCGGGCTGACCACGTCGGACCGGGGTCCGCGGCGACGGTAGGTTGGGCGGGTGATCTCCGACGAGCGCCGCCCGACCGCCCGCCGCACGACCTCCAGCCGCCCGAGTCCTCGCCGCTCGAGCGCGCGCCGTCCGGGCCTGCGCGGCGGCGCCGTCGTCGCGGCCGTCGTCACCGCGGCGGTGCTGCTCGCCGGGTGCACGGCGCCCGCCAAGGAGCAGTCGCCGGTGGGCTCCGCCTCCGGGCCGGCCGCGTCGCAGGCCCCCGAGGGCTTCGAGACGTACTACGGGCAGTCGCTCGAGTGGGAGGACTGCGAGGACGGCCTGCAGTGCGCGACGGCGTCGGCGCCGCTGTTCTGGCAGGACGCGGAGGCGGGCAGCATCGAGCTGTCGCTGGTGCGCAACCCGGCCGACGGCAAGGACCCGGAGGGCTCGCTGCTGGTCAACCCCGGCGGGCCGGGCGCGTCGGGCGTCGACTTCGTGCGCAGCGACGCGCAGGCCGACGGGTCGACGTTCGGCAAGAGGCTGCAGGACGCGTTCGACATCGTCGGCTTCGACCCGCGGGGCGTGCAGCGCTCGACGCCGGTGACGTGCTTCGACGACGCCCGCAAGGGCGAGTCGCTCGCGAAGGACTTCGACCGCAGCACGGACGCCGGGCTCGAGGAGATGGCGGGCGAGTACGAGGCGTGGAACGCGGCGTGCGCCGAGAACTCGGGCGAGGTGCTCGGCCACGTGGACACGCAGAGCGCGGCCCGCGACATGGACATGCTGCGGGCGGTGCTCGGCGACGACACCCTGCACTACCTCGGCTTCTCGTACGGCACCCAGCTCGGCGCGACCTACGCGGGCCTGTTCCCGGACCGCGCCGGCCGCCTCGTGCTGGACGGCGCCATCGACACGACGCTCAGCTCGGAGGAGATCTCCCACGGGCAGGCCGTCGGGTTCGAGAACGCGCTGCGCGCGTACGTGCAGGACTGCCAGGCGGGTGCGGGCTGCCCGCTCAGCGGGTCGGTGGACGACGGGATGCGGCAGATCCGGCAGGTGCTGGACCATGCCTACGAGCGGCCCTACCCCACCTCGACCTCCGACCGCACGGTCACGCAGAGCCTCGCGTTCTACGGCATCGCGGTCACGCTCTACAACCAGGGGAGCTGGCCCGCCCTCACGCAGGGCCTGGACGAGGCGATCAACCAGGGCACCGGCGACGTGCTGCTCTACCTGTCGGACCAGTACTTCGACCGGAACGCGGACGGCAGCTACTCCTCGAACTCCGAGGAGGCGATGCGCGCCGTGAGCTGCCTGGACGACCGTGCCACCACCGACGTCGAGCAGATGCGGGCGGACGCCGCCGCGATCGAGGAGGACGCACCCACGATGGGCACGTTCTTCGGCTACGGCGGGCTGACCTGCGCCGGGGCGGAGTACCCGCAGGTGGAGCAGGAGTTCGACCTGCACGCGAAGGGCGCGCCGCCCATCGTCGTCGTCGGCACCACCAACGACCCGGCCACCCCGTACGTGTGGGCCGAGGGGCTGGCGGACACGCTGGACTCCGGCGTGCTGCTCACCTACGAGGGCGAGGGGCACACGGCGTACCAGCCCTCGCGGGAGTGCGTGGCCGACGCCGTCGAGTCGTACCTGGTGGACGGGGACGTGCCGGCGGACGGCGCGACCTGCTGAGCGCCGGGCGGGCCGGGCGTCAGGCCGGCAGGTCGGCGGGGCGCTGCGCGCGCGACCAGTGGCGCAGGGCGAGCACGCCCAGCGCGGAGATGACGATCAGCCCGAGGACGTAGAAGACGGTCGACCACGTGGCGGCGTTGTCTGCCGCGGCCGGCAGCAGCTGGCCGTACGCGAGCTCGTAGTGCACGCCGCCCGTGACCTTGATCGCGAGGTAGGCGGAGATGAAGCCCATCGAGTCCCAGGCCGCGTGCAGCGCGACCACGGCCAGGTAGGCGAGCAGCACGCCGCCCGTGAAGCGGTACTTGCCGGCGGCCGACGCCGCGCCGAAGATCGCCGCGCCCAGGATCGCCGTCCACAGCACGTGCCCGACCGGCGTGAGCAGGCCGCGCACGGCCTCCGTCTGCAGCAGGGAGTTCAGGTCGATCTGCCCGAGGCGGGTGAGGCTCGCGTTGAACGCGTACCCCGCGGACTCGAACGCCGCGAACCCGGCGCCGACGGTCGCGCCGAGCAGCGCGCCCGTGAGCCCGGTCTTGTGCGCCACCCGGGCGCCGACCACCAGGAACACGGCGATCTTCACGGCCTCCTCGATGGCGCCCACGCCCACGTAGATCCACCACGACGGCGACAGGTGCGACTCCAGGATCGACGCGCCCAGCACGCCGAAGATGCCGCCGAAGAAGAACGCGCCCAGCAGCAGCATGATGTCGATCGAGCCGTGCGCCTTCTCCACCACGAACAGCACCACGCTGAACGGCACCAGGAAGCTGCCCAGCAGGATCACCGTCGGGATGAGGTTCGAGTTCTGCGTGCTGAACGTGACCACCGCGGTGACCGCCCAGAGCAGGATGCCGAGGACGAGCGTCTTCCACCACCACCCTCGCCCCGTGGTGATGCCGGTGCTCTGCGACGTCGTGGGCTGCATGGGCACGAGTATGCGGAGGTCAGCGCCGCCTGTCGCGCCGAAGCGGCGCACCGTTTTGGAGCCGGGCCCCGCCGTCAGGTACTGTAGGCGCGCTCGTTGATCCGGTTCCACGCCGGGCACGGCACGCCGCCTTAGCTCAGTCGGTAGAGCGATTCACTCGTAATGAATAGGTCATCAGTTCGATTCTGATAGGCGGCTCCGACACGAAAGCCCCCGCTGCTCCCGAGCAGCGGGGGCTTTCTGCGTCACCGACCGTCACGCGGTCACGGCGCCGCGGGCGACGGTGCGGAAGCCGGCGTTGCCCATGGACGAGTCCGGCGTGTTCTGCGACCTCGCCGAGTTGCGGTAGCGGTTGCAGTACGAGATGTGGCACAGGTAGCTGCCGCCGCGCAGGACGCGGGCCGTCCCGCGCCCGGGGCCGGCCGGTGCGGTGACGGGCCCGCGCTGATAGGCGCGCGGGTCGAACCAGTCCTGGCACCACTCCCACACGTTGCCGACCGGCTGCCACAGGCCGTACCCGTTGGGGGCGAACGAGCGGACCGGCGCGGTGGTGAGCCAGCCGTCCTCGAGGGTGTTCTCGCGAGGGAAGGTCCCCTGCCAGATGTTCGCGCGCCAGCCGCCCTCGTCGACCTCGGCGTCGCCCCACGGGTACTTCGCCCCGTCGATGCCGCCCCGCGCGGCGTACTCCCACTCGGCCTCCGTGGGCAGCCGGCGCCCGGCCCAGGAGCAGTAGGCGACGGCGTCGTTCCAGCTCACGTGGGTCACGGGGTGGTCCCCGAGGCCGTCGAGGTCGGAGCGCGACCCTCCGGGGTGCCGCCAGTCGGCGCCGCGCACGCCGAACCACCAGGGCGTGCCGGGCGGCTGCCCGAGCACATCGTCCTCAGGTGCGGCGACCGCGAGGTGGAACACGGCCGAGAAGCCGAACGTCTCCGCCTCGGTGCGGTAGCCCGTGTCGTCGACGAACCGGGCGAAGTCGGCATTGGTCACGGAGGTCGCGTCGATCTCGAACGCGCCGAGCGTCACCTCGTGCCGCGGGGTCTCGCCGTCGGCCGGGTTCTGGTCTCCCGAGGAGTCGCCCATCGTGAACGTGCCGGCGGGGACGAGCGCCTGCTCGATCGAGTGGCGTCCCCCCGCGGCGGGCGGCACCTCCTGCGGGGCGCCGGTGCCGATGGAGAGGAAGGCGCTGCGTCCGGGGGTCCCGCAGCCGCAGCCGCAGCCGGCGTCGTCAGTGGTCACGGCCCCCACCGTAGCTAGTCGTAGTCCGGGTTGTTGACGGTCGGGATGTCGATGTTGATGGGTTGCGTGGGCTCGAGGTAGAGCAGCGCGACCTTGCGCAGGAGCTCGTCGAAGAGCCAGTAGACGGCCGGCGAGCCGGGCAGGAGCAGCCCCAGCTCGCGGGCGCGGACGAACGGGATCCAGGCGGCCGAGATGGTCGCGTCGAGCACGGGCCGGCGGGGCAGCTCGAGCATGTCGGTCACCCGGTCGCCGAGCATGTACCGGGTGACGGCCTCGAAGGCGGGCTTGGTGACGAGCGTGAAGTCGAGGTTCTCGCCCAGCCTGACGAGCTTGTCGGCGATGAGCACGCCTTCGTCGGTCCGGGCGAGCAGCGGGACGAGCACCTGCTCGCGCTGTGCGAGCGCCTCGTCCCAGCTCGACGGGATGTACTCGTCGAGCACGCCGAGCATGTGGGCGGTCACCTGCCACAGGTGCAGGTAGGCGTCCGCCTCTGCGGACGAGATCGGCACCTTCCACTCCACGAGCTTCTGCCAGACGGAGGAGGCGAGGCTGTGCCAGGTGACCATGATGTCGAACTGGCTGATCGGCACGGCCTCGTCGGCGACGGCGGCCCAGTGCGGGGACTGCGGCAGCAGGTGGCGCACGGCCGCGTGGACCAGGCGGGTCTTCACGCAGGTGACGATCATCTTCCCGTCGGGGCGGTAGGCGTGGTGGTCGCCGATGTCGTAGCCGAGCTTCGCCGTCTTGGCGATGCCGTCCGTGAGGTCGGCGCCGCCCTTCGAGTACCAGACGGCGCGGGCCTCGCGCGGGATGGCGGCGCTCATCATGCCGCTGTTCATCCCGTAGAGCACGCCGAGGTAGAGGCCCCGCTTCGTCGTGAAGGTGAACGCCCTGTCGAGCTTCGCGTGGTCGACCCACGACGGCAGCGCCCGTGCCCGCGTGACGAGGGCCTCGACGTCGGCGGGGAGCCCGGCCGGGAGGGCCTGGCCGTTGGTGGTCCACGAGGCGAGCGCCGCGTTCACCGCGGGCACCCCGCCCGTGTCGAGGAGGTTCGCGAGCACCGGATCGGCCAGGTCGTCCCACACCTCGCGTGGGTCGCGCCCTGTGCCCGTGCCGGCGACGGACCCGGCCGACGACCAGGTCCATGCGTGCGCGGGGGCCACGCCGGAGAGCGCGCCGAGCGCCCCGATCGTCCCGCCCGCCCTGAGAAGACTCCGCCTGCTGATGTCGCCCACGTCGAACCCCTTCGTCCGCGGATCGTCGGCGACTCGCCTCTCGCCCCCTGTCGCGCGGCGCCGACCGATCCCTCGTGATGGTCTCCGATCCACCCCAGCGTGAATCGGGATTAACTTAACGAGGGTCGTGGCCCCCGGCAAGCGGGAGCGAGGGGCGCCCTGCCGCCGCCCGGCGGCCCGGGCGGTCGGTGCGGCCGGGATGCTTGCATCCAGGGCTCGGACGACGGTGACGGGATGGCCACGGTGAAGTACGTGGCGTCGACCAGGTGCCTGGTGTGCGGTCAGGGGATCGCGGCGGCGGTGGTCCATACGGAGTCCGGTTCCAGCAGCGCCGTCAGCCACACGATCATCGCCAACACCGGGTGGCACCTCCCGTGCCGGGGGCACGAGGACGTGGTGAAGGACATCTCCGCCCAGTGCCCCGAGTGCGAGGACCGCTGACCGCGGGCCCGCTGCGGGAACGACGCGACCGGCGGCACGACGCAGAGGTCGTGCCGCGGGGCGCGGCCGTGCCGGGTCAGGGCGTGCCGCGCGACGACGTCGGACGGTACGCGGTGCCGAGGCCGCCGGAGATGGTGGCGAACAGGCCGGCGACGGCGCCGCCGACGGCGGTGACGGTCTGCGCGGAGTCCGGCGCCACGGCGGCGGTGATGGTGGACGCGGCGGTGGCGAGAGCGCCGACGACGAGCGCGACGACGTACGCGTAGGTGCGCAGCCGGGGCGACACCGTGGCGTGCCCGGTCGCGCCCGAGACCACGGGCGCGGACGGCGCGACCGGGGTGGGGACGGTCGCCGGGACGGGGGCCGACGACGCCAGGGCGGCCGTCGTCGCGGCGGTGGCGGATGCGTCGATCGCGGACATCGGAAGGCTCCTCGGTGGTGCGTCGGGCCGGGTGCAACCGGCCCCTGCTGGGAACGACGCGCGGGACGCCCGTCTGATACCCCGAGCCCGGCACTCCGCGTCCCCGGTACGCGTCCCCGGCGCGCGTTCGCCGCGCGCTTCGTACCAGATCGTGCGATCTTCCGTACTGCCGCGCGATCTCCGCGCTGCCGGGCGCCGGTACGTCGCGTCCGTGGCGTCCGGGGAGGGCTATGCGAGCGGAAGTCGCGCCGGAGCACCAGAGCGTGCCGCCGGACTGGGTGCCGGTGGAACGCCGCTGGCTGGGGATGGACCGCACGACGCTGCTGCCGGCGGCGATCGTGGTCGTGCTGGTCGCGCTGGCGATGTGGGGGCTGCCCGCCCTCGACAGGGCCGTCCCGGTGGACGACCCGGCGCAGGCGGGCGACGTCCTCCGGGTCGGGGACGTCGAGTTCGACCCGGCCGCCGGGTGGAGCATCGACTCCGGCGTGCTCGCGTCGGACCCCCCGGAGTCCGGCGGCTTCCCGAGCACCGCCCAGGTGTCGAAGGACGGCTTCGTGTTCTCCGTCGCCTCGGACGAGTTCGACGGCACGCCCGCCGAGCTGATGGCGCAGCTGCAGAAGAACAACGAGCGCCTCAACGACGGCACGGACATCGACATGGGCCGGCTGCAGACGTTCCAGACCGCCCAGGGCGCGCGGGGCGTCATCGGCCGGTTCACCTTCACCGGTGGCACCGGGCTCGTCGCGGCGTACGTCTTCGACGACACGGGCGTCGAGGTGGTCGTCACGGGCCCCGTGGAGTCCGACGACGCGCAGCTCGAGGCCGACGTCGTGGGCATGGTCCGCTCGATCCGTCCCGTCACCTCGGTGGAGGCGTCATGACCCGCACGGAGCTGCTCGACCGGCGCGCGCAGGTGGCCGACGAGGTCGGCTGGGGCCAGCGCGTCTCGTGGGTCCAGCCGCGCAACGCCTGCCTCTGGGTCTTCGTGGCGGTCATCGCCTACGGGCTCTGGTACACCGTCTCGCAGGTGCGCACCCAGGGGCCCGCCTACGGGGAGCCGCTGGGCATCTCGGCCGTGATCTTCAGCGTGTACGCCGTGCTGTTCTGGTGGTTCACCACGCACATCGACCGCTACTCCCGCCAGCCGCTGGACCTCCGCGTCGCCGCCTTCCTCTGGGGCGGGTTCGCCGCCACCTGGGCGATCGCGCTGCACGGCAACTCGGCGCTGATCAGCCTCTACGCGAAGCTGGGCAGCCCGGCGTTCGCCGTCGACTGGGGCGCCGGCCTCGCCGCCCCGTTCATGGAGGAGTGGGGTAAGGGCGCGGGTGTCCTGCTGCTGATGTTCATCGCCCCGCGGGTGCTGCGCACGGCGTTCGACGGCTTCGTGGTCGGGGCGTTCGTGGGCCTCGGGTTCGAGATCGTCGAGGACATCCTCTACGCGCTGAACTCCGCGCCGGACGGGTTCGGCGTCGACCCGGTCGGCTCGAGCCTGCACACCGTGGCGCTGCGCCTGGGCACCGGCTTCACGTCGCACATCCTGTACTCCGCGATCTTCGGGGCGGGCGTGGTGTACCTCGTGGGGACGCTCGCGCAGCGGCGCCGGGTCGGGCGCGGCCTGCTGTTCTGCCTGGTCGCGATGGTGCTGCACTGGGCGTGGGACAGCACCGCCGCGCTCGGCGGCGGTGGGGGCCTCATCCTCGTGTTCCTGGCGCTGCAGGTCGTCGTCGCGATCGTGATCGTCCTCGTGGTCTTCCACGTGACCGTCGGGCCGGAGCGGGCAGCCATGCGGGACCTCATGGCACCCGAGGTCGACGACGGCACCCTCACGGCGGAGGAGGCTGCCGCGCTCGCGGGCGCCTGGAAGCAGCGGCGCGCCTACCGCCGTGGCGGCGGCCTGCGCGACCGGAGACGGCGGGGGCACCGCCTCGAGGCGGCCAAGGACCTCGCGGACGCGCTGGGCGCGGCGCAGGGTCAGGAGACGCCACGGGTGGAGTTCGCGCGGGCGGAGCTCGCCCGGTTCCCGGTCGACGACGGGGAGCCCCGCCCGGCGCCGTGACGCCCCGTCACCGCACGAGGCAGGGCTGCTTCGGGTCGAACTCCCAGCCCGGCACGAGGTACTGCATCGCGACGGCGTCGTCCCGCGAGCCCAGCCCGTGCTCGCGGTACAGCTCGTGCGCCTCGGCGAGGCGGTCGGGGTCGAGCTCGACGCCGAGCCCGGGCGAGGTCGGCACCCGGATCTCGCCGCCGGTGATCTCGAGCGGCCGGGTGGTGAGCCCCTGCCCGTCCTGCCAGATCCAGTGCGTGTCGAGCGCGGTGATCTCCCCGGGCGCCGCGGCGCCCACGTGGGTGAACATGGCCAGCGAGACGTCGAAGTGGTTGTTGGAGTGCGAGCCCCAGGTGAGGCCGAGCTCGTGGCAGAGCTGCGCGACGCGGACGGAGCCGGCCATCGTCCAGAAGTGCGGGTCGGCGAGCGGGATGTCGACGGCGTCGGACCGGATCGCGTGCCCCAGCTCGCGCCAGTCGGTGGCGATCATGTTGGTCGCCGTGGGCAGCCCGGTGGCGCGCCGGAACTCGGCCATCACCTCGCGGCCGGAGAACCGGCCCTCCGCGCCGCACGGGTCCTCGGCGTACGCGACGACGCCCTGCATCCGGCGTCCGAGCCGGACGGCGTCGTCCAGCTGCCAGCCGCCGTTCGGGTCGAGCGTGATCCGGGCGTCGGGGAACCGCTCCTTGAGCGCGACGACGGCGTCGACCTCCGCGTCGCCGGCCTGCACGCCGCCCTTGAGCTTGAAGTCGCGGAAGCCGTAGCGCTCCCGTGCCGCCTCGGCGAGGCGCACGACGGCGTCGGGCGTCGTCGCGGCCTCGCGGCGCAGCCGGGACCAGGCGTCCGGGGCGTCGGGCTCACGCAGATAGGGCAGGTCGGTGACGTCGGGGTCGCCGACGTAGAACAGGTAGCCGAGCATCGGGACGGCGTCGCGCTGCTGCCCCTCGCCGAGCAGCTCCGCCACCGGGACGCCGAGGGCCTGCCCGTGCAGGTCGAGCAGGGCGGACTCCAGTCCGGTGACGGCGTGCACGGTGGTGCGCAGGTCGAAGGTCTGGTTCCCGCGCCCGCCCGCGTCCCGGCCTGCGAACCGGCTTGCGACGCCGCGCAGCACGGACCGGAACCGCGCGACCGGCTGCCCGACGACGAGGCCCGCGGCCTCCTCGACCGTCGCGCGGATCTTCTCCCCGCCCGGCACCTCGCCCAGCCCGGTGCGGCCCTCGGAGTCCTCGACGATGACGACGTTGCGGGTGAAGAACGGCGCGTGCGCGCCGGACAGGTTGAGCAGCATGGAGTCGTGCCCCGCGACGGGCACGACCCGGACGCGGGCGACGGTCGGGGCGCTCACCGGGCCGCCTCCGTGGTGGCGTCTGCGGGCCGGAGCACGCCGTCCACGCGCCGGGTGAGGCGCCACGGGTTGTCGGGGTGCACGGGCTCCGGGAGCAGGTACCCCGGCAGGTTCTGGTAGGCGACGGGCCGCAGGAACCGTTCGATCGCGAGCGTCCCGACGGACGTCGTGCGCCCGTCCGACGTCGCGGGGAACGGGCCGCCGTGCACCATCGCGTGCCCCACCTCGACGCCGGTCGGCCAGCCGTTCGCCAGGATGCGCCCGGCCTTGCGCTCCAGCGCCGGCAGCAGGCGGGCAGCGGTGGCCCGGTCGGCCTCGGTGAGGTGCAGCGTCGCGGTGAGCTGGCCCTCGAGGCGGCCGACGGCCGCCAGGAGCTCGTCGTCGTCGGCGTACCGGACGACCAGGGACGCCGCCCCGAAGATCTCGTCCTCCAGCACGGGGTTGGCGAGGAAGGCGGCGACGTCGGCGACGAAGACGGACGGCGCGGGCGCGTTGCGCGTGGCGCCCGGGGTGCCGGTGCCGGCGACGGCGACGCCGTCCTGCGCCGCGAGGGTGTCCACGCCGTCCTGCCACGCCCGCGCGATGCCGGCGCTGAGCATGGTCTGCCCGGTGGCGGACTCGGCGGCGCGACGCACGGCGTCGACGAACGCGTCGCCGTGCGCGGACCGCGGCACGAGGACGATGCCGGGAGCCGTGCAGAGCTGGCCGGACGACCCGGTCACCGACGCCAGGTAGGCCGCGGCGAGGGCGTCGACGTCCGCGCCGGCGCCCTCGAGCGCGCCCGGCAGCACGATCACCGGGTTGACGGAGCTCATCTCGGCGTAGACGGGGATCGGGACGGGGCGGGCGGCGGCCGCGGCGACGAGCGCGAGGCCGCCGGAGCGGGAGCCCGTGAACCCGACGGCCCGGATCACCGGGTCGCTCACCAGCGCCTGCCCCACCTGGGAACCCGGCCCGTAGACGAGGGAGAAGACGCCGGGGTGCAGGCCCTCGGCGGCGACGGCGTCGGCGACCGCACGGCCCACCAGCTCTCCGGTGCCGGGGTGCGCGCCGTGCGCCTTGACGATCACCGGGCAGCCCGCGGCCAGCGCGGAGGCGGTGTCCCCGCCCGCCACGGAGAACGCGAGCGGGAAGTTGCTCGCGCCGAACACGGCGACCGGGCCCACGGGGACCTGGCGCTGGCGGATGTCGGCCCGGGGGAGGGGCGTGCGGTCCGGGATCGCCGGGTCCACGCGGACACCGCGGTGGTCCCCCTGGCGCACGACGGCGGCGAACAGGCGCAGCTGGCCCGTGGTGCGGGCGAGCTCGCCGGTGAGCCGGGCCTCGGGCAGGCCGGTCTCCCGCATCGCCCGCGCGACGATCGCCGGCCCGGCGGCCTCGAGGCTCTCCGCGACGCGGTCGAGGAAGCGGGCGTGCGGCTCGGGGGCGAGGGCGGAGAAGGACGCGAAGGCCTCCTCCGCGGCGGCCGTGGCGCGCCCGAGCTGGTCGACGCCGAGGAGCGAGTAGGCGGGCTCGAGCGGTGCGTCGGTGGCCGGGTCGTGGGCCACGGCCGTGCCGGCGGAGCCCTCCAGCGGCTCCCCGGCGACGATCGAGTGCCCGGTGAGGACGGCGGTGGTGGTCATGGAGTGCCTCCTGTGTCGTCGGCGGATGTCGTCGGCCTGTGTTCTCGGCGCGGTCAGCGGGCGAGCGCGGCGGGTGCGGGCCGGACCTGCGCGGCGTCGAGCAGCGCGGCGAGGTCGTCGAGGTCGCGCGGTCCGAGGTCCTGCAGGGGCGGGCGGACGGAGCCCATGTCACGACCGACGGCGCGCAGGCCGCCCTTGACGATCGAGACGCCGTAGCCCTTCACGCGGTCGCGGATGTCGAGGTACGGCAGCACGAACCGCGTGAGCTTCTCGGTGACGGCGGCGCGGTCGTACGCCCGCACGTCGCGGTAGAACTCGAGCGCGAACTCGGGCACGAAGTTGTACATCGCCGAGGAGTAGGTGCTCAGGCCGAGCTGCAGCAGCGGCAGCGCGAACGTCTCCGCCGTGGGCAGCCCGCCGAGGTAGAACAGGCGGTCGCCGTTGGTGGCGACCACGCGCGTGAGCTGCTCGATGTCGCCGAGGGCGTCCTTGAACCCGATGAAGTTGTCGTGCCGCTCGGCGAGCCGCGCCACCGTCTCCGCGGAGTACACGGCGTTCGCGCGGTTGTACACGATGACGCCCACGCCCGTGGCCGCGCACACGGCCGACGCGTGCGCGAGCAGGCCCTCCTGGTCGCACTCCGTGAGGTAGGGCGGCAGGAGCAGCACGCCCTCGGCTCCCGCCGCCTCGGCCGCGACCGCGTTGCGCACCGCGTGCGCGGTGGCACCGCCGGCGCTGCCGAGCACCGGCGTCCGCCCGGCGGCGGCCTCGACCGCGAGGCGGACCGTCTGCTCGTTCTCCTCGGGGCTCAGGCTGAAGCCCTCGCCCGTGCCGCCCGCGGCGAACAGCCCGCCGATCTCGAAGCTCGACTGCCAGTCGATGTGCGCGCCGTACCGCTCCGCGTCGATCCCGCCGTCGTCCCCGAAGGGTGTGACGGGGAAGGACAGCAGGCCGTCCTTGAGCGTGTCGGCGAGCTCCGCGGGTGAGTACGTGGCCACGATGGCCCCTCCTGGTGACAGACGTCGGCGGTGACAGTTCGTCGGACAACCTAGGAAGCGTTCACGATGCCTGTCCAAGCCCGGAATGGCATCGGTTCATGCCGTACGGGTATCGCCTTGGTGCTCCGGGCGGAGGGTCAGTCGTGCACCGCCCGCAGGTGGCGCACGAGCTCGCGCAGCGCGGGGTTCTTGGACTCCCGGTCCCACAGCGCGTGCAGCTCGACGACGGCGTGCGGCACGGCGGCCAGGTCGCAGAACCGCACGCCGGGCAGGCCGAGCAGGCGTGCGGACTCGGGCACGAAGGCGACGCCGCGCCCGGCCCCGACCAGCGAGCACATCGTGAGGATCTGGCTCACCACGTGCACGACGTTCGCGTGCTCCACGTCCACGTACCGCACGACCATGTCGTAGAAGTACCGCGCCTTGGTCGGGTGGTGGCCGATGAGGGGCACGTCGCGCAGGTCGGACGTCCGCACGGGGCGCCGCAGCGACGCGAGGGGGTGCCCCTCGGGCACCACCAGGACGAGGTCCTCGGACAGGAGCAGGTGCGAGTCGAGGCGGGGGTCGTCGAAGGGCGGGCGGCCCAGCGCGAGGTCGAGCTCCCCGCGGCGGATGGCCTCGAGCTGCTCCACCGTCACGAGCTCCTGGAGGTCGAGGTCGACGTCGGGCATGACCTCGGCGATCTCCTGCACCAGGGTGCCGAGCAGGCTGAACCCCGTCGCCGCGGTGAAGCCGAGCCGCAGCACGCCCGCACGGCCCGCGGCGATCCGGCGGGCGAGGGCGGGCGCGGCGTCGGCCGAGGTCAGCAGCCGTCGCGCCTCGGCGAGGAAGACCGCGCCGGCGGTGGTGAGCTCCACGTGCCGGTTGTCCCGCTCCAGCAGGGCCACGCCGACGGCGTGCTCGAGCTTCTGCACCTGCCGGCTCAGCGGGGGCTGCGTCATGCTCAGGCGCTCGGCGGCGCGGCCGAAGTGCAGCTCCTCCGCCACGGCCACGAAGCAGCGGACCTGGTCGAGCGTGTAGGCGGTGGTCATCCCGGTGCGCTCCTCGCGGGTGGCGTGATTGATGCCCTCAGTGGATCAAGCCATGCAGATTGAGGCTTAGACAGGCATCGTATGGCTCCCTAGAGTCGTCGCCCGACCGGACTTGCCGCGGCGCCGACGCTCGCGCCGCTCGATCGAGATCTCAACGAGGAGAGCCGTGATCACACCTGTCGACCGTCCATCCCCGGCACGACCCGCCACGCTCGCCCGGGGCGCCGCGTGCCTGGCGGTCGCCGCGCTCGCGCTCGCCGGGTGCGGTGCTCCCGGCGGCGAGGGGGGCGACGACGGCACGATCACGTGGATGGCGATGCTGCACACGCCCAGCACGCCGGACGCCGACGGCCCCGTCCAGGCGGCCCTCGAGGAGCACACGGGCCAGGACTTCGAGATGCAGTGGGTCCCCGCCGCCTCGAAGGAGGAGAAGGTCAACGCGGCGCTGGCCTCGGGTGACCTCGCGGACATCGTCTCGCTCACGGAGACCGAGAGCACCAGCGTCCGCTCGGCGCTCAAGTCCGGGGCGTTCTGGGACGTCGAGCCCTACCTCGCGGACTACCCGAACCTGTCCGAGATCGACCCGGAGATCATCGACGCCGCGCGCATCGACGGCACGCTGTACGGGGTGCCGCTCCAGCAGTTCAAGGCGCGCTACGGCGTGCTGGTGCGCCAGGACTGGCTCGACGCCCTGGGCCTGGACGTCCCGCACACCATCGACGACCTGACGAAGGTGGCGCACGCCTTCACGCACGACGACCCGGACGGCGACGGCAAGGACGACACCACCGGTTTCGTCGACCGTGCGGAGAGCTTCCACTTCGGCTTCAACTCGCTCGCGGGCTACTTCGGCGCCGGCAACGTGTTCGACGTCGACGACGCGGGCCGCGTGACCCCCGCCTTCGCGTCGGACGCGTTCAAGGAGGCGATGGAGTGGTACCGCGGCGTCTACGAGGACGGCGGCGTGAACCAGGAGTTCATCACGCTCCAGAAGTCGAACCAGCAGGACGCGATCGCGCAGGGCAAGGGCGGCATCGTCGTCACCGGCCTGTTCGAGGCCAAGAACTACGCGGCCCTCGCCGAGAGCGCGGACCCGGAGACGCCGATGGAGTGGGCGCTCGTCAACGACATGACCTACGACGGCCGGCCGCACCGGATCATCTCCGACACAGGCGGCGGCATGGGCGGCTGGCTGGCGATCCCCAAGACCGAGGTGCAGGACGAGGCGCAGCTGAAGAAGGTGCTCGCGTTCATCGACAAGCTGATGGACGAGAAGGCGTACACGCTGATGACCGACGGCGTGGAGGGCACGCACTACTCGGTCGACGACGACGTCGTGACGATCACCGACCAGACGGCCTGGGAGCAGGAGGTCCAGCCGTACGCGTCCTCGCGCCCGTCCGAGAACGCCTTCCTGCGCGAGAGCGCCACCGCGTACGTGGACGAGGCCAACGAGAAGATGACCGAACAGGCGCCGGACGCCGTGCTCAACCCGGCCCAGACCCTCACCTCCGAGGCCTTCGACCGGCAGTGGTCGACCCTCGAGGAGAAGGCCAACGACGCCTACAACAAGTACCTGTCCGGCCAGATCGAGATGCCCGAGTACGAGGCGATCATCGACGGCCTGGGCGGTCAGGGCCTCGACACGATCACCGAGGAGCTCACGGCGGCGTACCAGGCCGCGAACGGCTGACCCAGCCACCAGCGCACGACCACCCCACCACGAAGTTCACCGAGGAGCTGTGATGAGACTTGCCCACCGCCGTGCCGTCGCCGGTGCCACCGCCGCGGTCGCCGCACTCACCCTCGCCGCCTGCGGCGGCAACGTCGCCGGGGGGTCGGGCGAGGGAGAAGCGTCGTCGGACTACCCCTCCGGCCCCGTGACCCTCACCGTCGGGCAGGACGCCGGCGGCTCGACCGACCTCATCGCCCGGGCCCTCGCGGACGGCATGTCCGGCGACCTCGGCGTCTCGGTGCCCGTCGTGAACCGGGCCGGCGCGAACGGCGCCGTCGCCACGCAGGAGGTGGCGGGCAAGCCCGCCGACGGCTCGAACCTCGTGCTGCTCAACGCCTCGCTCATCACGATCACGCCGCTCGCGGTCTCCGAGGACGAGGCCGTCTCGCTCGACGACGTGGACGTCATCAAGGGCCTGTCGCAGGACGACTACGTGCTGGTCGCGAGCAAGAAGTCGGGCTTCGAGAACCTCGACGACCTCAAGGACGCATCCGGCAAGGTCACCTACGGCACCACCGGCGTCGGCACCGGCTCGCAGCTCGCCCAGGCGGTGCTCTTCGCCCAGGCCGAGATCGAGGGGACGAGCGTGCCGTTCGACTCCGGCTCGCCCGCCCTGACCGCCGTCGTCGGCGACCAGGTGCAGGTCGCGACCATCCAGCTCGGCGAGGCCAAGCCGCAGATCGACGCCGGGAACGTGGTGCCGCTGCTCGCGTTCTCCGCCGAGCGCAACCAGTTCCTGCCCGACGTGCCCACCGCCGTCGAGGAGGGCTACGACGTGCCCGTCTCGCAGTACCGGGCGCTGGCCGCGCCCAAGGGGCTGCCCGACGACGTCAAGGCGCGGCTCGTGGAGTCCGTCGACGCCGCGGTGGCCGAGGACGCGTACACGTCGTTCAACGAGAACAACCTGCTCACGCCGCACGAGATCAGCGGCGAGGAGGTCGTCGAGGAGTGGACCGCGCTCGCGGAGAAGTACCAGGACCTGACCGCGGAGTACGACATCTCGCTCGCCGAGTGAGCAACCCCGCAGGAGGAGACCGATGATGACCGCCCCGCACCCGCCGGACCCCGAGCCCGCCGTCGAGCCCCCCGTCGAGACCGCCGTCGAGCAGGCGGTCGAGCCCGAGACGCACGACGACGGCCCGCCGCCCGCCGGGCCGCTCGCCAACCTCGGCGCCGGCCTCGTCACCCTGGCCCTCGGCGTCGGCGGCGTCGTGGTCTCCCTCGCCCTCGGCGTGGGCACGCCCGCGCAGCCCGGCTCGGGCATGTGGCCGCTCGTGGTGAGCGTCGGGCTCGTCGTCCTCTCGCTGGCCCAGCTCGTCGTGGGCCGGGCCGGCGGGGACGGCGAGCGGTTCACGCGCCACTCGTGGATGCCGCTCGTCGGGCTCGCGACGCTGCTCGGCCTCGTGGCCCTGCTGCCCGTGATCGGCTTCGAGATCCCGTCCCTGCTGCTCAGCCTCGTGTGGATGCGGTTCCTCGGCGGGGAGTCGTGGCGCACGTCGGTCGTGTGCTCGCTGGGCGCCGTCGTCGCGCTGTACCTCGTCTTCGTGGCCGCGCTCGGCACCAACGTGCCGCACCTGTTCTGACCCGCCCGTTCCGACCCTCTGAAGGAGACGTCTCGTGGACAACCTGCAGAACGTCATGGCCGGGTTCGAGGTCGTGCTGGAGCCCACCAACCTGCTCTACTGCCTCGTCGGGGTGCTCATCGGGATGCTGATCGGCGTGCTGCCCGGCCTCGGCCCGGCGGCGACGATCGCGATCCTGCTGCCGCTCACGTACGGGATCGAGCCCGTGACGGCGATCATCATGCTCGCGGGCATCTTCTACGGCGCCCAGTACGGCGGCACCATCACGTCGGTGCTGCTGCGGCTGCCCGGCGAGGCGAGCTCCGTGGTCACGGTGCTCGACGGGCACGCGCTGGCCCGGCAGGGCAGGGCCGGCACCGCGCTCGGCATCGCCGCCATCGGGTCGTTCGTCGGCGGCACCGTCGCCATCGTGGGGCTCACGTTCCTGGCGCCGCTGGTCGCGAGCTTCGCGCTCGACTTCGGCCCACCCGAGTACGCGGCCCTCGCGCTCCTCGGCATCCTGCTCGTCTCGACCATCGCGTCCGGCGCGCGGGTCAAGGCCCTGGTGGCCGCCGCGCTCGGCCTGCTGCTCGCCACCGTGGGCCGCGACGCCTTCACCGGCACCGAGCGGTTCACGTTCGGCAGCCTCGACCTCGCCGACGGGATCGACTTCGTGCCCGTCGCGATGGGCCTCTTCGGGCTCGGGGAGATCCTCTACAACCTCGAGGAGCGGCACCGGGCCGTGCACGCCCCGGGCAAGGTGACGAACGTCTGGCCGTCGCGGTCCGACCTGCGCGAGTCGTCCGGCGCCGTGACCCGCGGGTCCGTGCTCGGCTTCTTCCTCGGCATCCTGCCGGGCGGCGGCGCGACCATCGCGTCGATGGCGGCCTACGCGGCCGAGAAGAAGCGGGCCAAGGACCCGTCGCGCTTCGGCAAGGGCGCCATCGAGGGCGTCGCCGGCCCCGAGACGGCGAACAACGCCGCCGCCACCAGCTCGTTCATCCCGCTGCTCACCCTCGGGATCCCCGCCAACGCGACGATGGCGCTGATGTTCGGCGCCCTGCTCATCCAGGGCATCACGCCCGGCCCGCAGCTCGTCGACCAGCACCCCGAGCTGTTCTGGGGCGTCGTGAACTCGATGTACGTCGGCAACATCCTGCTGCTGATCATGTCGATCCCGCTGGTGGGGGTCTTCGTGCGCATCCTGCGGGTGCGGGCCGCGATCCTCGCCCCGATCACCGCGCTCATCACGATGATCGGCGCCTACACGATCAACAACTCCGTCTTCGACGTGCTGCTCGTCGTCGTCTTCGGCGCCGTCGGCTACCTCATGAAGAAGTTCGGCTTCGAGCCCGGCCCGCTGGTGCTGGCCTTCGTGCTCGGCTCCCTGCTGGAGGAGAGCGTGCGGCGCTCGCTGCTGCTGTTCGGCGGCGACCCCAGCGGGTTCGTCACCCGCCCCATCTCCGCCGTGCTGCTCGCCCTGTTCGTCGTCGTCGCGGTCTGGCCCCTCGTGCAGTCCGCCCGTCGCCGTCGGCCCGCGCAGGCGCCGGCCCCCGACCGAGAGGAAGCGTCCGTATGAGCATCGTCGTGGGATACGTCCCCACCCCGGTGGGGGAGGCCGCCGCCACGGCGGCCATCACCGAGGCCCGGCTGCGGGGCGAGGACCTGCTGGTCGTGAACTCCGCGCGCGAAGGGTCGCTCGTCGAGACGACGGTCGCCACCGACGACGACCTCGACCGGGTGCTCGCCGCGGCGTCGGACGCCGGCGTCGCCGCCCGGGTGGTGCGCGGCACGCACCGCGACGACTTCAGCGACGAGATCCTCGAGCTCGCCGGGCGGCACGACGCGACCCTCATCGTCATCGGGCTCCGCCGCCGCAGCCCGGTGGGGAAGTTCATCATGGGCTCCGTCGCGCAGCGGATCCTGCTGCAGGCCGAGCACCCGGTGCTGGCGGTCAAGCCGGCGTCGTAGACGTCGGCGGCCGGCGCCGCCGGCCTCAGCGCGGTCGTCGCGGCGAGGCGACCTTGTCGAGGACGACGAGGTAGCGGGACGCCGACCGCGTCGCGTTGACGAACGTGCAGTCGGCGGGGGCGCCCAGCTGGAGGCAGTCGCCGGGCCCGAGGTCGTGGACCTGCTCGCCCTCGACGAAGCGCAGCTCCCCGTCGAGCACCCAGATCTGCTGGTCGACGAACCGGTACGACTCGGCGGGGTAGGTCACCTCGGCGCCGGGCGGGAGCTCGACCTCCACGAGCTCCAGCGCCGCGCTGGCCGGCGGCGACACCGCCCGCCGGGTGTAGCCCGTCTCGGCGTCCGTCCACACCGGCTGCTCCGCCCGGCGGGCGATCCGCCGCGTGTCGCCCTCGGCGCGGGCGACGAGCTCGGAGAGCGTCATGCCGAGCGCGGCGGCGAGCCGCCCGAGGAGCGCGGCGGTGGGCTGGGCGTCCTCGCGCTCGACGCGGGAGATCATCGCCCGGGAGACGCCCGAGGACTCGGCGAGGGCGGCGACCGTCAGCCCGCGGTCGGCCCGGGCCGCCTGCAGGGTGTGCGCGAGGGCGGCGCCCAGGTCGTCCGTCACGGCACCGCGGCGAATACGATAGTAGCCATGATGGGTACTATAGGCGCATGCTGCTCCGCGACGCCGTCGACTCCGACCTCGACGCCCTCCTGACGATCCACAACGCCGCCATCCGCTCGTCGACGGCGATCTGGACGGACGACGAGGTGCCGCGCGGCGAGCGGGAGGAGTGGTTCGGCGCGCAGGCGGCGGCCGGCAACCCGGTGCTCGTGGCGGACGACGACGGCACCGTGGCCGGTTACGCCACCTACGCGCAGTGGCGCGCCAAGTTCGGCTACCGCCACACGGTGGAGGACTCCGTCTACGTGGCCGAGGGGTATCAGGGCCGGGGGCTGGGTCGGGCGCTGCTGGTGGAACTCGTCTCCCGCGCCCGCGCCGCCGGGCATCACGTCATGCTCGCCGACATCGAGGCCGGGAACACCGCGTCCGTCCGGCTGCACGAGTCCCTCGGGTTCACCCACGTCGGGCGGCTGCCCGAGGTGGGCACCAAGTTCGGCCGGTGGCTCGACCTCACGATCCTCGCCCTGCCGCTGGCCGGCACGCAGGCGGGCTGAGCCGCCGGTCAGCGGGCGCCCGACCCTGTGCCCGACCCCGCGCCCGACTCCGTCAGCAGCCGCCGCCGGGAGCCGGCCAGGTGCACGCGCATCGCGGCCGCGGCGGCGAGCGGGTCCTTGTCGGCCAGGGCGTCGAGGATCGCCCGGTGCTCCTGCGCGACGGTCGCGAACCGTCCTGGAGTGCCGTCCTCCGTGCCCGCGGACGGCGCGGCGGACGAGCCCAGGCGTCCGCGCGGCATCGCGATCATCTGCGGGCCGAGGCGGTCGAGCGCGTCGAGGAGATACCGGTTCTGCGCCGCCTCGGCGACGAGCCGGTGGAACGCGAAGTCGTGCTGCATCGCCGTCGCCGGGTGCCCCTGGGCGGCCCCGAGGTCCCGCAGGCGGGCGGCGAGCGCGTCGAGGTGGGCGTCCGTGCGGCGCTCCGCGGCGAGGGCGGCTGCCTGCGTCTCGACGCCCAGCCGGAAGTCGACCAGCCCGAGCCGGTCCTCGAGCGAGCGCGCGACGGGCGCGTCGTCACCGTCCTCGGCGGGCGGCGTCAGCGCGTAGCTGCCGCTGCCGCGCCGGGTGTGGACCAGCCCCTCGAGGTTGAGGCGGGCGATCGCCTCGCGCACGACGGTGCGGCTGACCTGGTGCTCGACGGCGAGCGCGGTCTCGCTGGGCAGCTTCTCGCCGGGGGCGATGTCGCCGTCGACGATCCGCGCCCGCAGCGCGGCGACCAGGGCGCCGCTCAGGGTCGGGGGCATGGGCTCATGCTTCCATCCGACGCACCCCGGCCGGTACGCCCCGGCCGTCGCTCACCGCGACCCGACCAGCACGCTGTCCGTGGTCCACGCCCGCGCCTGCTCGGTGAGCGTCACGCCGAGCCCCGGGCGGTCGGGCACGAGCATCCGGCCGTCCTTCGTCTCCAGGCGCTCCTCGAACAGCGGGTCGAGCCAGTCGAAGTGCTCCACCCACGGCTCGCGCGGGTACGTGGCCGCCAGGTGCAGGTGGATCTCCATCGCGAAGTGCGGCGCGAGGTCCAGGCCCGCCTGGTCGGCGAGGGTGAGCAGGCGCAGGAACTGCGTGATGCCGCCGACGCGCGGGGCGTCGGGCTGGATGATGTCGCAGGCCCGCGCGGCGATGAGGCGCTCGTGCTCGGCCACCGACGCGAGCATCTCGCCGGTCGCGACCGGCGTGTCCAGGGCGGCGGCGAGGGCGGCGTGGCCCTCGGCGTCGTAGGCGTCCAGCGGCTCCTCGATCCACACCAGGTCGTACGGCTCGAGCCGCCGCCCCATGCGCAGCGCGGTGGTGCGGTCCCACTGCTGGTTCGCGTCGACCATGAGCGGGACGTCCGGGCCGAGGTGCTCGCGCACGGCCTCGACGCGGGCCAGGTCGGCGCGGGTGTCCGGCAGGCCGACCTTGATCTTGATGCCCCCGATGCCCTCGGCCAGCGACAGCGACGCGCGGTCCTTCACCTCGTCGATGCTGGCGTTCAGGAAGCCGCCGGAGGTGTTGTAGGTCCGCACCGAGTCGCGGTGCGCGCCGAGCAGCTTGGCCAGCGGCAGGCCAGCGCGCTTCGCCTTGAGGTCGTAGAGCGCGATGTCGATCGCGGCGAGCGCCTGCGTGGCGACGCCGGAGCGGCCCACGGACGCACCCGCCCACAGCAGCCTGGTGTACAGCTTGGCGATGTCGTTGGGGTCCTCGCCGATCGCGGCGCCCGCGACCTCCTTGGCGTGCGCGTACTGGGCCGGCCCGCCCGCGCGCTTGGAGTAGGAGAAGCCGAGGCCCGCGTGCCCCTGCTCGGTGGTGATCTCGGCGACGAGGAACACCACCTCGGTCATCGGTTTCTGTCGACCGGTGAACACCTTGGCGTCGGAGATGGCGGTGGCCAGCGGCAGCGTGAGCGTCGAGAGCTGCACGGACCGGATGGCGTCGGGCTGGTAGGGCGGCTGGTGGGACATGGCGCTCCTTCGCGTCTGCGGGCCGCGGTCGCGGCCGCCCCGGGCTCGTCCCCGGCGACCCGATTGAGCATACAAGTATGAAATCTGTATGACTAGAGCTCGGTGCCCCGCCACCACATGGTGAGCACGGCCTCCGCGGGCGCGTCGTCGAGGGCGCGGTACCCGTGCCGGGAGTCGGCGGTCCATTGCAGGGCCTCGCCGACGCCGAGCTCGACGGCGGCGTCGAGCGGGCCGACCTCGGCCCGGCCGCGGGTGACCAGCAGGTGCTCGGTCACGTGGTCGCCGTGCGGCTCCGAGCGGTGCGGCGGGCCGGGGTCGAGGCGGAGGGCGAAGACCTCCACGGTGACGTCGTCCGCCTGCGTGGCGGCCAGCAGCCGGGTGTGGATGCCGGGCGAGGACACCTCGGCCCCCGCCTGCTCGGCGAGCAGCCACGAGATCGGGACGTCGAGGGCGGCGGCGAGGGCGTAGAGGGTGGAGAGGTTCGGGTTGCGCGAGCCGCCCTCGATCTCCGACAGCGATCCCTTGCCGATCCCGGCGGCACGCGCCAGGGCCCCGAGGGAGAGGCCGCGGACGGCGCGGGCGGAGGTGAGGCGCTCGCCGATGAGCGCGGAGAGCTCGGTGGATCGCATGCCGCCAGCCTAGTGTTCTGTTTGCGGAACGATACGGTGCCGCCCTACCGTTCCGTTCGTGGAACGTTCGCTCGCGCAGCCCGTCGGCATCGGGATCGTCGCCGCCCTGGTCGGCTTCACCAGCTCGTTCGCGGTGGTGGTCGCGGGCCTGACCGCGGTGGGGGCCACCCCGGAGCAGGCGGCGTCCGGCCTGCTCGTGCTGTGCGTCGTCCAGGGCCTCGGGATGATCTGGCTCAGCCGCCGCCATCACGCGCCCCTGACCCTGGCGTGGTCCACGCCCGGCGCGGCCGTCCTCGCGAGCGCGGGCGGCGTCGCGGGCGGGTGGCCCGCCGCCGTCGGGGCGTTCGTCGTGTGCGGCGCCCTGATCGGGCTCACCGCGGCGTGGCCCGCGCTCGGCCGGCTCGTCGCCGCGATCCCCGTGCCCGTCGCCCAGGCCATGCTCGCGGGGGTGCTCCTCCCGCTGTGCCTGCAGCCGCTGGTCGCCGTCACGGCCGCGCCGCTGCTCGTCGGCCCGGTGATCGCGCTGTGGCTCCTCCTCGCACGGCTCGCGCCGCGATGGGCCACGCCCGCCGCCTTCGGGCTCGCCGTCGTCCTCGTCCTGACGGTGGTCGCCACCGGGGAGGGGACGCTGGGCCTGCGGCCGCCCGCCCTCGTGCTGACGGCGCCCGACCTCACGCTCCCCGCCGTCGTCGGGATCGCCCTCCCGCTGTACGTCGTGACGATGGCGTCGCAGAACGTGCCCGGGGTCAGCGTCCTCGCCTCCTTCGGGTACGCGGTGCCCTGGCGGGAGACGCTGCTGGTCACGGGCGCCGGGACGGTGGTGGGGGCGTTCGCCGGCGGCCATGCCGTCAACCTCGCCGCGATCACCGCGGCGCTCCCGGCGTCGGCCGAGGCGCACCCGGACCCCCGGCGTCGCTGGGTCGCGACGCAGACCGCCGGGTGGGCCTACCTGGTGCTCGCGGCGCTCTCGCCGCTGGTGACGGCGCTCGTCGCCGCGGCGCCGGCGGGAGCGTTCGAGGCGGTCGCCGGCCTCGCGCTGCTCACCACCCTCGGCGCCGCGCTGGCCGCCGCCCTCCGGGACGAGCCCCACCGGGTCGCCGCGACCGCCACGTTCCTCACGGCGGCGAGCCCTGTCGTCGTCCTCGGCGTCGGGTCGGCCTTCTGGGCGCTCGTCGTGGGCCTGGCCGTCTGGGCGCTGCTGACCGCGCGTCCGTCGCGCCGCGCGCGGGGTGCTGGCGACGCGGCCGCCGGAGGACGACAGTAGTGGCCATGGCGAGCAACGAGGTGAAGTTCAAGATCGACGTCCCCACCGAGCTGGAGGGCGGCGTGCCGGCGGACTTCGCGTCGCTGTGGCACACGTCGACGTCGTTCGTCATCGACTTCGTCGCGGCCACCAAGCCGCCGCAGCCGGTGACCGACCCCGACACGGGCGCGGTCACCGGCCGCGTGGTGCCGGGGCGGGTGGTCTCGCGCGTCCGCATCCCCCCGCAGCAGGTGTTCGAGCTGGCGCGGGCCCTCACCCAGCAGCTCGACGCCTGGGAGCGTGAGACGGGGCAGAAGACGGGGGAGTGATCCTCAGAGCGCGCGCTCGGGCCGGGCGAGGATGCCCGGCACGAGGCGCGCGCTGAGCGCCGCCGCACCGCGGACGGCGAGGAAGCCGAGCGCGAAGACGGCCAGGGCGGTCACGATCGCCACGGGCTGAATGAAGATCGCGTACCCGACCAGCGGGAAGAGCAGCACCGCCGCGCACAGCGCCGAGCCGCCGGCCACCATCCACAGCGCCGACATCACGGCGCGCCGGGCGGCCTCGCTCATCACGTCGCGCGGCACGCCGAGCCGGTCCAGGGAGACGTGCACCGCGGCGCGGTCGAGGGTCGACGCGGCCTGGTTGATGCCCACCGAGCAGGCGACCATGAGGAACGACACCGCCACGGTGACGAGGACGCCGGTGGAGACGTCCTGCATGAGCCACCGCTCGTCGGCGTCCATGCCCTCGGTCGAGGTCGTCCCCGCCATGGCCAGGCCGACGGCGCCGAAGACGCCGACGAAGCTGGTCATCGCGACGCCGCTCACCTGGCGCCAGGCGGCCTTCGGGTCCTCGAGCACCATGCGCGCGGCGAGCAGCCGCGGCACCGTCTGCGCCCTGCGGGCCTGCCGGCGCGCCCGCACGCGGACGAACCACGGGCCCAGGGCGTCGAGGGCGAGCAGCATGCCGCCGAACACCATCGCCATCGCGGTGATGATCGCGATCACGCCGCCCCAGGCGCCGAACACCTGCAGCCCCACCGCCATGACGGCGATGCCCACCACGAGCACCCCGACGGCGATCACGACGCGCACCCAGTGCGCGGTGCCGGCCTTCTGCCGGGTGCGGACGCCCAGCGGCGTCACCACGACGGCGCGCAGCCCCACGACGGCGCTCGCCGCGGCCAGCAGCGCCACGCCGAGCACGGCGAGCGGCAGCCACCACCAGGGCACCCACATCTGCGCGCCCAGCGCCTCGCCGCGGAAGTGCAGCAGGCCGACGAGCGGCGCGAGGACCGCGTAGAGGGCGACGCCGAGGACCGCGCCGACCAGCGCCGTCACGGCCGCCTCGAGCACGGTGAGCGCGGTGATGGTGCCGGTGGTCGCGCCGAGCAGGCGCAGCGACGCGAGCCGCTCGTCGCGCCGTCGGGCGGCGAGGCGGGCGGCCGATGCCCCGACCGTGGCGAGCGGCACGAGGAGCAGCACCACGGCGATGACGGCGAGCGACTCATACGTGGACGCGAGCTCGTCGTCCCAGCGGAAGAAGGCCTGCGCGCCGCCGAGCACCACGAGCAGCAGGGCGGTGACGACGGCGAAGCTCGCGACGGGCAGCGCCGTGGCCAGCCGGTCGCCGTCGCGCCGCCGCCGGAACAGAGGGGCGAGGTGGATCGCCGTGGCGAGCGAGCCGGCGGGGCGCGCACCGGGCAGGGTGGCCGGTGCCGGGGCGGTGGCGGTCATCGCGACACCTCGGCGGATGCCGTCGCGGGGGCGGGGGCGGCCGTGTCGGAGACGACGCGCCCGTCGCGCAGCACGACCGTGCGGGCGCAGCGGCGCGCGACGTCGGCGTCGTGCGTGACGACGACGAGCGTGCGGCCCTGCGCGGTGGCGGACAGCAGGAGGTCGAGCACCTCGACGGAGGTGGCGGAGTCGAGCGCGCCGGTGGGCTCGTCCGCGAAGATCAGGCGAGCGCCCGTGACCTGGGCGCGCGCGATCGCGACGCGCTGCGCCTGACCGCCCGACAGCTCGCCGAGCCGGCGCTGCTCCAGGCCCGCGAGGCCCAGGTAGTGCAGCCACTGCGCCGCCTCGGCCTCGGCCTGGCCGCGCGGCACGCCCGCGAGCATGCGGGCCACGGCGACGTTCTCGAGCGCGGTCAGCTCGTCGAGCAGCAGGCCCTGCTGGAACACGAAGCCGAGCTCCTCGCGCCGCAGTCGCGATCGGGCGGCGTCGTCGAGCGACTCGACCCGCACCAGCCCCTGCCCCGACGCGAACGTCACGGACCCGGCGGTCGGCCGCAGGATGCCCGCGAGGCAGTGCAGCAGCGTCGTCTTGCCGGAGCCGGACGCGCCCATGATCGCCACCGACTCGCCCGCGGCGATGTCGAGGTCCACGGCGTCCAGGGCGGGCGTGACCCCGCCGGGGTACTGCATCGTCAGTCCGCGCGCGCTCAGCAGAGGTGTCATGACACCTACCGTGCCCGCGGCGTCCCGCGGCCCGCGTCGGACCACGAGCGGATTCCGCCGCGGCCGGGGTCCCCCTGGGGTATGACGCGGCCGCGAGGCGGCTCCGGGGGACCCCGGAGGATCAGGCGGAACGGGCCGCCCGGGCCGCCGTGCCGAGGTCCGCCACGAGGGCGGCGAAGGCGTCGTCCCAGCCGGAGCGGTCGCGCAGCCGCAGCAGGGCCGAGGGGTGCGTCGTCACGACGACGGCCGCACCGGGGAAGGCGCCGTCGTCGGGCGGGTCGAGCACCCGGCCGCGCAGCTCGCCGACCCGAGCGGGGGCGCCCAGGACGGCGCGGGCGGCGGTCGACCCGAGCGCGACGACGACGCGTGGCCGGACCGCGGCCAGCTCGGCCTCCAGCCACGGTAGGCAGGCGCGCACGTGCGCGACGTCCGGCGTCTTGTGGAGCCGGCGCTTCCCGCGCTCGGGCCGCTCGACGTGCCGGAAGTGCTTGACGGCGTTGGTGAGATAGACCGACCCCGCCTCCAGGCCGGCGGCGTCGAGCGCGTCCGCGAGCACCCGGCCCGCGGGTCCGACGAACGGTTCGCCCTCGCGGTCCTCGCGGTCGCCGGGCTGCTCGCCGACCAGCGCGAGGTCGGCGTCCGGAGCGCCGGCGGAGAACACCACCTGGGTGGCGTCGTGCCAGAGCTCGCAGCCCCGGCACGCGTGCGCGGCCTGCGCGAGCGTCGCGACGTCGGACCGCTCGGCGCCGTCCGGCACCCAGCGCCAAGCGCCGGGACGGTCGGGGGAGCGGGGCACGGGCACCTCCGGGCGGTCGGCGACGCGGGCACGGCCAGGATGGCGCCGCGGGCGGATGCTCGCCGGGCGACGTCGGGCCGGGTCGGGGCCGCCCGGTGCTCAGGTGGCGTGCTCGACGCAGCGCGTGGTGGTGGGCCGGGCCTCGAGCCGAGCCGCGGGGATGGGACGGCCGCAGACTTCGCAGAGGCCGTAGGTGCCCGAGGCCAGCCGGTCGAGCGCGGCCTGGACGTCGGCACGCTCCCGCGACCGGGGACGGCGACCAGGCCGACCTCACCTAGGCTTTCTCGCATGGCATGGAGCTTCGGTCGTCGTCGGCCCACCACGTACCTGCTGGGCGAGCCGGTGGACCCGTACCCCGCCCAGGCGCCGGAGGCGGCACGCGGTCGCGTGCTGCGGATCACCGAGATCGGCGAGGCGGTGCTGCACACGCCCGCCGCCACCGTGGAGGAGTTCTCCACCCCGGAGCTCGCGCGCCTGATCGACGACATGTTCGCGACGATGGAGAACGCCGAGGGCGTCGGCCTCGCCGCGCCGCAGGTCGGGGTGGGGATCCGGCTGTTCGTCTACGACGTCACCGACGAGCGCGGCGACCGGCACGTGGGGCACGTCGTGAACCCGGTGCTCGAGGTGGACGCGGACGCCGACCCCGAGACCGAGGACGAGGGCTGCCTGTCCGTGCCCGGCGCCTACGAGCCGCTGGAGCGGCCGGGCGCCGCCACGGTGCGGGGCGTGGACCAGCACGGCGGGCCGGTGCAGCTCACCGGCCGCGGCTTCCTGGCCCGCGCCTTCATCCACGAGGCGCAGCACCTGGACGGCACCCTCTACTGGGACCACCTGTCGCCCGAGCTGCAGGCCGACGCCCTGCGCCAGCGCGACGAGGAGCGGGCCGACATCCTCGCCGGGCGGCGCGAGCTCGCCGTCGAGCTCGGCAAGCGGCCCGCCGAGTACCCGGCCGAGCCCGCGGGCGGCCGCTGACCAGACGAATCGAGCGTGGGGGGGGGGGGGGAGAAAACCGGGGGGAGGGGGTGGGAGGACAACCACCGGAGCAGGGGGGGGGGGTGGGGCCCCAAACCCCCCCCCCCGGGGGGTAGAAAAAG